>CAMCZQ010000047.1 GCA_945887835.1 Bordetella parapertussis
AAACTGTGCGTGACGCCATCGTTCAAGGTGCCGATAGTTTGCAATCGTTACAAAAATCGACTCGGTGCGGGACAGTTTGTGGCGCATGTATCCCCGAGCTCAAACAAATGCTAGGCGGCCCAGGCTCTGTTGCGGCCCGCATTAAAGAAACTATCGAGGTTTGCGAGGGCATTCAAACGTTCCGACTTGAGCCTTTAAACGTCCAAACGCAGGAAAGCTTGCCAGGCCAGCACGTGGTTTTGGAAGGGCACGTGGATGGACATTGGGTCAGACGTGCCTACACTCTATCAGCACCTGTGCGCGATGGCTTCTATGAAGTTACGATTAAACGCGAAGGACAAGGCCTGTTCTCACGCTGGCTGTTTGAGAAAAACCGCGAAAATATACTGCTCAAGGTATCGCCGCCACAGGGGGAATATTACTGGCAAGCCGGCCAGAACGCGGTCACTTGTCTAGTGGCAGGCATTGGTGTGACACCAGCACTCGCCATTTGTCGAAGTATTGTTCAGCAAAACCTCAGCAACAAGCTACACATTGATTACTCTGCCCGCGCCGCGCTTGATTTTGCATACGCAAACGAACTGACTGAAGTCGCGCAACGGTATCCCAACATCTCTCTCAAGCTTAGAATAACTTCGGTTGAGCCACGCCTAGACTTGACTGAGCTCGAAAGACTCGAAGCGACATCCCCGGGGGCTGACTATTATCTTTGTGGCCCACAGTCTTACCTTGATGGGGTCAGTGAGCTGCTCATACGCATGGGGGTGCCCCCTGAGCGTATCCGCAGCGAAGTGTTCGTGCAGATCGGTGGGGCTCCAGCGGTTGCAACGCCTAAGACGGCTATTTCAAAACCTAAGCGCAAGCGCAAACCCTCGGACGAGCTCGATTTTTCGCTGTTCTTCGTTGGCCCCAAGGAGCTACTGACTCCAAGCCAACCGCACGGGCTGTTGCGATGGTTGGCGACTTTCGATCGCCGTTATAGTTTGAATTGGACTTTTGCAGGCAAGAAAATCGCCCCTTTGAGCGCTTTTATCGACTGGGTAGAGCTCAAGTTAGGTGGTGTTGACCCCCATGTGCCGTCAGACCATTTGGCGCATGCAAAAAGTGCCGTGTTTGGACGAATTCCAGCTTCTCATGCCACCTATACAGAGATTAATAGACGCCTGGGCGCCAATCGTGAACAAGGTCGTCACGCACTCAAACAAGGCAAACCACTTGCGCTAAACACGCCCGATGGAATGACGTACTCGGTATCATTCCGCACGATCACATATCCCCAGCTTGAGTGGCTGGAACCTCGTATTGATACCGGCTGGGTCAGATCATCAAACAAGCCGCTAAGCTGCGTCTACATGTCGCGTAGCCCGACTGTCATGCACGCGGTACTTTGCGGGAAAAACTTCGACCGCGGACCGATTTCAAACCATTACTGGCAAAAGTTTGTTGGGCGTCCAAACTTATCACCTCATGGAGATAAGAAAGCCGGTGGATCTCTGATTGGCCAATACCATAACAATAAATCTTGGGAAATGGATCGTGATTTGGCGATGCGCTTGGTTGGCGCATCGGTGCTAGCGGAGCGATCAGGCCACATTGCTCAAGTGATCGAAGATGTCTTTGAAAACGAGATTCGTGTATTTAATGAGAGGCACCCGGGTCAGGTCTTCGATAGTGGCGTTTTTATGGGAGAAATAGTACTAAGAGTCGTCTTATTCACCACTTTCCCTGGTTTGGATGAGCAGTTATTACGTCGGCTTGGAGCAAAATATCTTCAGTTGGTGAATGCATCTTTCCCTGCTTTTTTTGCGCTTAGAGCTAATCCGAAGGGGCAAGATTCATTTAAAGATGAAATATTAAAAAACGTGCCCCAAATCCGCGCTGTTGTTAGCGAAATCGCAACTGCGATTCGCACTGCTTATACCCGCGGAGAATTCAGCCAGGATCAAATCGATTCGCCTATGATCCACTACACGATCTTCGGATCAGATGGACAAGTGCCCGATGACAGCGAACTGGTATCTATTTTTGGAACATTCCTGATTGGAGCTCACGAGACAACAGCTCATCTCTTGACCTGGGCTGTTTATGAGTTAGGCAGGAGTCCGGCTGTTTACAAAGCGGTACAAAAAGAAATTGACGACTTCAAGGCCGCACACCGCGGCAGAGATATGACACCTGACGACTACGATGAGCGGCCAATCACGCTGGCACTGTTGTTAGAGCTCAACAGATTACACCCAGGCATTCACTTATTACCCCGTAGTGCCTTGCAGGCCGGAACAATCCCCTCTGACCCCATGACCGGCATTGGCGGGTTTGATTATCCTGCTGACGCGCTCTTTTTTGTTTCTATCTTAGAACTTCATTTAGATCCGGATACTTATTTCAAACCGAGAGAATTTCAAATCGAACGGTTCCTGAAAAACATAAAGCCCGGCATGAGTCTGAATGAACAGGGTGCGCAGGTTCGTCAAAATGCCATAGATTTAGAAAGACAATTCCGGTTGGTGACATTTGGTGCTGGCCCAGGCAATTGTCCAGGTCGACATTTTAATATGATCGAGTTTTTTTTAGTCATCGATAACTTGATGCGACGTTACGACTTTATTCTGACTGATCCGGATCGTGTTCCAGATATAGACGAGAAGGGCTCTATCGTTGTTAAACCGACGGGTTCTATTGCTGTTGAGCTTTGTGCAAGGTAATGCCCTAGCTTAGCACCAGGGAAACGACCTCCTTGAATAAGACATCAAGACAAATTAAAAAATTAAATTTTATGCAGAATCTTCAGATTAAACCCACATCGTCGACTAACTCCATTGGGATGATAATGACTGAACTCCCTCCGGGGAAATTCAAAATGGGGCGAGGTGACTTTGCTGTCGATGTGACGTTGACCCGACCTTTCGCAATTGGCAGGCATGAGGTAACCCAACAACAGTGGAAGAAAGTGATGGGTACAGAACCCTGGACGCACTCCAGCGCTGTAGTCGGGATTGGTGCGGACTACCCAGCAGTATGCATTTCTTGGGATGATGCCTACGCCTTTTGTCTAAAACTGACTGCCCTTGAACAAAAAAGTAGCCAAATATCCCATGAATTCGTATACCGCCTGCCTACTGAGGCAGAGTGGGAATACGCGTGTAAGGCCGGGACGACAACAACCTATTCCTTTGGTGATGATCCATTGCTTTTAGGTGATTATGAATGGTTCAAAGACAATTGCTCAGGCCATGCAGAGAAAGTGGGCACAAAGAATCCCAACCCTTGGGGCCTTTGCGACATGCAAGGTAATGCCTGGGAATGGTGTTCGGACTGGTGTTTGTGGCCTGCAATGACTTTGCAGGGTGGCACTGATCCAGTTGGACCTGCAAGTGGAGCTTACAGATCTCTCCGAGGTGGCACTTACTGCTTTCCTGCAGACTTGTGCAAGGTAACAGACCGAAGCATGCTCCCCTCATATAATTTATCCCTTTTCGGATTCCGAATAGTTCGAAGCAAAGTTGAGATTAAAGATCCTACGCTCAAGCCTGCGCAGCCAAGCCTAGAGTCCGCATCGCAATTTAAGTTGGCTCCTCAGCTGCGTTTTGAAGATATCGAAGTCACGAGAGATGTCGTTTATGGCCACCGCGATGGCATGGCTCTTACTTACGATATCTTTCACCCTAAGATAAATCCCAAGGGGGCTGGGGTACTCTGGATGAACACTGGGCTATGGGTGTCAATGTGGGTGCCTGCCGAATTAATTATGGGCTTCTTTAAGCCCCTGCTCGATGCTGGGTACACTGTTTTCTGCGTTCGCCATTGCAGTAGTCCAAAGTATGTCGTTCCCGAAATGAACGCGGATACACATTTGGCTTTGCAACACATTTATGCTCATGCCGAAGAAACCAAAGTTGACCAGGATCGTTTGGGGGTATTTGGCTACAGTGCGGGCGGACATTTATCTTTGCTACTGGGATTAACCGCAGAGGTTCCTGACTCGAAAGGCGCCAAAGGTAAACTTCTGATCCGGGCGATTGCAGCCATGTATCCGCCCACGACACTGCAAGGTGTAGAAGACCCTGAACATCCCTCGCGAAAAGAAGTTCCCGCTTTGCGTATTGATGCGGCGCAAGCTTTGGCATGTTCACCTATATTGTTCGTAGGATCAAATAGTCCGCCTACGTTACTGGTTCAAGGCACCCACGACACGTTGGTCCCAATCGCTTATACCGAAAAATTTCGAGACTCCCTGGTTAAATTCGGAGTTCCACACGAGATGATTGTCATCGAAGGTGGAGGCCATGGGTTTGATTCCGTGGGTAACATGCGCATGTTTGCGGGGGTGATCAAGTGGTTTGACAAATACCTCGCTATGAATAAACCCATTGCAGCCATACATCGAAAATTCGAAGCCGGTCTCTTCGGCCTGCTTCTCGTTCAATCTTATTTTTTTGATTATGCACGCCCTATTGTCAACGCACTTGCTCCCCCGGCACCTCGCGGTTTACCCGGCTATGGCGATTGGCTTCATGCACTTTCCCCAATTTTTCTCGCCTTTATTCTGTTTAAGTTTTTCATGCGAGCGTTGGAGCATGGCGCGAAAATATCTATCACTCTGGTGGTTCTTCTCCTCTGTATGATGAGCTTGGGACAGGGGGTCCACCTCTCAGCAGATTCCGTCGATGGCAGAATGCAAATGAGGCACGCTGGGCCAGTGGATGTGGTGCCGGCAGATAACCCCGCTCTACAACAACTCGACGAGTCCGTGCGTGAGCTTTTTGAGCTTGTTTACAATTACGATGAAGTGATTGGGCATTGGATCTGGTATGCGGCTCTCTATATGCTTCTCTTGTATTACGTGATTCATTGCATACAACCAGCTGCGAGCCCAAACCCACCCCTCAGGACTAAAGTCCTAGCAGGGTTTTGTACGGTTCCGCTGGGGATTTTTTGGTTTTATGGTGGAGTCGAAGCGGGCGTATGGCAAGGTACCATCCTACTTGCCTTTTCATTTCTCCTTATTATGGCCTTCAGTTTTTTTTCCAGCTCAAAGTTGGATTTAAACGGATATTGCCTGGTGGCTTCCTTCCTTTTGGCCGCAATTTTTATGGCCGCATGGGGCGCATACTTCAACGATATGCCCGGCGTTTGGGAGGTTTGGCTCCGCCACTTCCCTGCTAAATAAATGAAATAAAGCTGCTTTTTTTAATCTGTATTAAATACCATATACGAATAGGACTGTTTTGAGATAAATTATTTATGTCGGTTAAGAAAAATCAGCCTGGTGTTATTTTCGTTGTTAGCGTTATTCTCATAGACGCGATTACCTTTGGGATCGTTTTACCCGTCCTACCTCACTTAATCTGTGTGGTCAGTGACACATCCTTGTCCGATGCCGCTCGACTCGGAGGCTACCTAACTTTAGGCTATGCATTTCTACAGCTTTTTTCAGCGCCTATTTTGGGTAATTTAAGTGACAAGTATGGCCGTAGACCCATCTTGCTTTTTACCCTGATGGCCTTATGCCTAACAAATGTTTTGATGGCGATGGCATCAACTATTTATTTGTTATTTGTTGCTCGATTAGTTGCCGGTATAGCCAGCTCGACGTTGGCAGTTGCAAATGCGTACGCGACAGATGTGACCTCAATTGAAATGCGAGCGAAGCGTTTTGGAATGATGGGCGCAACCTACGGCCTCGGTGTGATCATTGGCCCTTCGATTGGTGGCATGTTAGGAAGCTTTGGACTAAGAGCTCCGTTTATTATGGCAGCGACTCTTGGTTTATTAATTTTTATTTACGGCTACTTTTTTCTAGGAGAGTCACTTAAGCAAGAGGATCGACGAGCTTTTGATATTAGGCGATCAAATCCTATTAGTGCAATATTACAGTTAAGAGCCCATCCTATCGTTGCAGGTTTGGCAGCAAGCAATTTTCTATTTATGATTGGGCAGTTCGCTATCTTCGGGTTTTATGCATATTTTCTCATCGAGAAATTTAATTGGTCTGTTGGTCATATCGGCCTAGTCATTGCCTTGTCTGGCATGAGTGTGTTTCTTATACAGGGGATTATTTTAGGTAGAGCGACTAAGATCTTCGGATCTCGTAAAACCGCTATTTTGGGGTTGCTGATATCAGTGCTTTCTTATACGGCTTTTGCTTTTGCTGAATCTGAGTGGCACATATATTTACTCATCATCATTTCTGCATTCTCAGGATTTGTTGTGCCGTCATTACTCGCTATGATGACCGGCAAAATTCAAGCTAATGTCCAAGGTGAATTACAAGGGGCGCTGAGTTGCCTAAACAGCCTTGCTTTAATTTTGGGCCCAATGACTATGTTGCACATATTTGCCAGCTTTACCGGCGCTAATAATGACTGGTATTTTCCAGGCGCTCCGTTCATTGCAACCGCTGCCGTTACAGGGATGTCCTTAGTTGTTTTTTTACTGGTATTGCGACGTTACCCTTGAGGTGAAAAAACTGGCGGTGGCGCGTCTGCATTTGGTTGCTACGCTCCAAAGCAATGACAGAATGAGGTTTTTCCCCACCAGTCACCAAGCAGAACAATCGATTTCATATCATTCCGACCACTGATTTCACGTAGGCGTGACCGTTTCGGATAAGATTGATCATTAACTACGCAAACTAGCTCGTCGGCTACGCTTGCGTGAAATCAACCGTCACGTTCAGTGAGATAAGCATGAAACGCTTCGCGAAGGTTATATCTCTATTGGGCTTGCGGGCCGTCACTCGCTCGTCAGAAGAGCGTCTTGTCCGCACAAAAATTAACGGAAAATCCTACGGCATCTCGTCTGACGATGATTACCTTGACCATGTCGAAGGAGAGTTTGAGCCCGAAATGGTCTCGCTTTTCAAGTCATTACTTCAGCTCAATGACACGGTCTTGGATGTCGGCGCAAATATCGGCTGTACTTCGCTATTGTTTGGCGATCTGGCTCGTAAGGTCTATAGCTTTGAGCCATCGCCTACAACGTACCGATGGCTTGTTGAGAATGTGCAGAGAGCCAAGCTCAATAATGTTGAGACTATTAATCTTGGTTTAGGTAAAGAAGCTGGTACTTTTGAATTGACCTTTGCGCCCAATAATCGCTCTGGTGGCTTTGTGTCTAATTTGACAAGCGCTTCTGAAGGGCACCAGATTGAACAGATCACCATCGCTCGAGGAGATGACTTCATCAATAAGCGCCAGATCGCAAAAGTCGATTTTATTAAGATCGATGTCGAGGGATTTGAGCAGAGCGTCATCGAAGGGCTTGCCGCGACCATCGCACGTGACCAGCCGATTGTCGTGCTCGAGCTTAATCACTGGTGTCTGAATGCGTTTCAGCGAACCTCGGTGCCAGATTTTTTTGATTTTCTTCGTAGTGTGTTTCCGTATTTGTATGCAGTGGATATGCGTTACGTGGGTAATCTGCGTGATCGCCTTCGCCGAGAGTTACTCCCTTTTTCATACGACAAAAAAGATGCTAGAGACTTGCATGATCAAGATGCGGCCTATCACGTGATGTATCGTCACATCCTGCATGGCTCAAGTTACCCGACCTTGGTGGGGGCATTCAAGCCCACACAACTCAATGCCCTGTCTTCAACGTTTGGCATACAGCTCGCTGGGCGCGAGGGATACTAGCCCTATCTAAACGCCATGTCTGTCAATCCTCCACACGCAACATATCGGCCAGACATCGATGGGCTGCGCGCCGTCGCGGTATTGTCGGTTGTGTTGTTTCATGTTTTTCCAATGGTGTTTAAAGGCGGCTTCATCGGTGTTGACGTCTTCTTTGTGCTGTCTGGCTACCTGATCAGTCGCATTATTTTTGAACAGTTGAATCAAGGTACGTTTAATTTCTTTGATTTTTATGCCCGTCGAATTAAACGAATTTTCCCAGCTTTATTGATTGTCTTAGTCGCCACCTACATCGCTGGGTGGTTCACGCTACTCGCTGACGAATACGGGCAATTAGGTCAGCATATTGCAGCTGGCGCTGCATTTATCTCAAATTTTGTGTTGTGGGGCGAGGCTGGATACTTCGATAACTCGGCTCACACCAAGCCTCTGCTTCATTTGTGGAGCTTAGGCATTGAAGAGCAGTTCTACATTTTGTGGCCGTTGCTGTTGTGGTTGGCGTCAAAGTCAAGATTTTCACTCTTTGCGCTAACGCTGATCCTTGCAGCCCTCTCGTTTTATCTGAATCTCACCGGCATTAAAAGTGACGCGGTGGCTACGTTTTATTCACCGCAAACGCGGATTTGGGAGCTTTTGATTGGCAGTGCTCTAGGATGGTGCTCCCTCTTTCAAAAAGATGGCTTAGTCGGAGTTGCAAGGAATTTGGGCAAATGGGGCAGACACCCAGACACGGTTGTCGACCAAGCGCGTATTCACACTCGTATAGCAAATGTTCTTTCTTGTATAGGCTTTATTCTTTTGATCTACGGTCTGATTCGCTTTAACCGAGATCTTCAGTTTCCGGGTAAGTGGGCGCTCATACCGGTATTGGGTACCGCATGTATCGTGGCCGCTGGGCCTCTTGCATGGCTCAATACAAAGATATTGTCTAACAAAGTTTTGGTGTGGTTCGGCTTAATTAGTTACCCGCTGTATCTGTGGCACTGGCCGCTTCTTAGTTTTGCGTGGATTGTTGAGGCAAGCCCGCCCAGCCTCGCGACCCGTGCGGGGTTGATCGTACTTTCGGTTGCGTTGGCGTGGCTCACCTACCGGTTGATAGAGCGGCCGATTCGGTTTGGTAAGCACGGTGGTCTAAAGGCATCCCTCCTCGTTGTATTGATGCTCATACTTGGCGGAGTGGGCTTGGGCACGTTTGATGAAAGGGGCTTCCCGTTTCGTAAAAACGTCAAGCAGGCTGACGCGTTGTATACCTCTGAAGCGCGCACGATTGAGGCGAATCTGGTCGCTAGCTACCGAAACTACGTTGGAGATGAGCCTAGCCAATCCAACAAGCCCGTGGTCTTAATTGTTGGTGACTCTTATAACCCCAACTGGTCTGTTGGGCTCAGTACTGTGATTGATGTCAGGCAATACGATATTGTCTCGGTCTCGTATCTTGGTTGTAAAGTAAGCTTTACTGGCGAAAAAATCCACGCCCTCGCAAGCGAACAGAAATTTGAACGCTACTGCAAACCCTTTGAGTTGTTGATGAATGATCCAAACGTGATCAAAAGGCTCGCCGCAGTGATGTTAGTGAGCTATCGACCTTTTGAGTATGACGTCAATAAATTCAGATTTGATATTGTTCGTGAGCTTAAGAAAAAAAATAGTCGCTTTGATTTCTTTGTATTTGGTGATTACTTTCAGCTTGATTTTGATCGATATTCGAGTTGTGAAAAATTGATGTACAGAATGGGTCGCGGAGCTGACGTGTGCATGGAGTTCGCGGATTATCCAAAAAAACAGACAAGCCAAGAGAGCTTGCCGTTTTATCCGCACGACCTTAAGTTCGGATACATCGATCTGATCGGCTTGCGTTGCCATGAAGATAAAACGGGATGCCCCACGCAGGCGCAAGGCGTACCTTTTATCAGCGACTCACATCACTTGAATACGACCTTCATCGCAAAACTCATGCGTGATATTCAGGCGATGCAGTCAGCAAAGTTAGAAAACCTAGGTTTACAAAAATTCTTGATTAACAAAGCAAACCCTTGAGGGTACGACGCTGCGATATGCGGTGCACGTAAAAACGAGTAGAGGACTTGGTGAGAGCTTAATCGTACTCAATCCAGCTTCATTCCTAAATCTAGCGCAAGCTTGATCCACACGGGGACGACTTGCGCCCATTCCAGACGGGTATCGGCTAAATTTTTCGGCTTATTAGGGATCGCGAAATTTTCGCGCAATTTTGCGGCCCGCTCGGTGTTCGCACCCGCTACGGCTACGCTCGAGAGGGCTTGGAGAACGGTCTCGGGTGTACCTGCGGGTGCCATGAGCGGCAAGCCTCCTTCAAGTGGCACCAGATTGCCGCTAATGCCTTGCTCAACTAACGTTGGCACTGCAGGCAACTTGGGCGAGCGGTAACTGCCTGTGACGGCGATCGCTTTGACACCACGAGTTTGTACGGTGGAAAACGATTGATAGCTACCAATCGCAACTTGAGTGTGGTTCGAGACCACGTCAACCCACATCGGCAATTCACCTTTGTAGTGAACCGACTGAATGTTTGTACCCTCAGCCCGATTCGTCTGATCGGCCACCATGTGCGGATAAGAGCCGGGTGCGTATGTTCCCATCGAGACATTGTTGGCGCGGGCAAACTCGATGAACTCACGCATATTGTTGGCGGGCACCTTTTCTGAAACGCCGACTACTAGCGGCCCAGATGGAAAAATGGCGATCGGTGTGAGGTCTTTGTCTAGATCGAAAGGCAGTTTGCGAAACAGCACTCGATTTTGCCAGACGGTACCTGAAGTTGTCATCAATAGCGTGTATCCGTCTGGCGGGGACTTGGCGACGTAATCGATGGCGATAATTGCGCCCGCCCCTGGTTTGTTTTCAACGATAGCAGGCACGCCCAATTGCGTGGTAATTTGCTCGGCGTACATGCGAGCGTAGGCATCGGTCAGGCCACCCGGTGGAAATGCCACCACAATATGAATAGGTTTGAGGGGCCATTTTGGCGAGTTTATGACTGTTTGTGCCAATGCGCTTTCTAACCCAACGCTCGAGACGACAAGCGCCGCACAGGCCTGACCTAAATGGCGAGTCAAAGTTTTCAGCATTGCAGCAACTCCTAAAAAATGGCTTTAAAGAGAAAAACTGTCACCTAACAAATAATTTTCTAGCGAATGCAGCGCGCGCAGTCAGGTAGCAGAGCAAGCATCAGCAATAAACAACTGTCAGTGTCTCGGCGACTAGCGCTGGCTTTGCGACGCCTTCAATCTCAACGATATTGCTGTAAGTCAGCCGTGCACCGCCCTCGATCTCGTCATATTTTTCGAGTGTGCGGTGTAAGCGAATGCGTGCGCCGCACTGCACCGGGCTGACGAAGCGAACCTTGTTTTGGCCATAGTTGACCCCGCGCGAGCGCTGTTTAATCCGAACGATTTGACTAGCCAGATAGGTCACGAGTGAAAGCGTGAGCATGCCGTGGGCGATTGTTTTGCCATCTGGCATTTGTTGCTTGGCACGCTCGCGATCGATGTGAATCCAATTATGGTCACCCGAGACCGCCGCAAAATCATCGATGCGTTTTTGGTCTACGGTCAGCCAGTCACTACTACCAACTTTTTGACCCACGTATTGCTTCATATCTGAAGGAAATTCGACTTCAAGCATGATAAGTTCCTGTGTCACGCGTCACGCTCGGCAGATAGGGTGCGCATTGTGGGCTAAGTTGCAGTGGTGCACCGGTTATTTTTTGCAAGGTTTCGAAGTCGATGTCGTTGGCGATTCTTTCTACGATAAAACCTTTCGTGCCGATTTCAATCAGGGCGTAATTTGTATAAATTCTGGTAACACACTTGTGGCCAGTTAACGGGTACGCGCAGCACTCTAGCAGCCTGGGTGCACCATCCTTTTGGCAATGCTCCATTAACACCCAAACGTTTGCAGCGCCCGCGGCAAGATCCATCGCACCGCCTACCCCGGGGGTTTCAGTTGACGAGCCCGTTGACCAGTTGGCGAGATCGCCATTTTCAGAGACTTGAAAGGCGCCGAGGCAGGCGATATCGATGTGCCCGCCACGAATCATTAAAAAAGAATCGCTATGACTAAATATTGAGGCACCTTTTAGAAGCGTGACGGGCAACTTGCCCGCGTTGACGATATCGCTGTCCTCCTGCCCTGCTTCTGGAGCGGGTCCGAGCCCCAGTAGTCCTTGTTCGCTGTGCAGCAATACCTCGCGACCAAGTGGGATGTAATCTGCGATCATAGTGGGCAAACCAATACCAAGATTGACGCAGAAGCCTTCGGGGATATCTTCTGCCGCGACGCGGGCAATATCTTTTCTGTTGAGACCTTTCATTTGCTTTGACACTCCGCGGCGGTACAAGATAAGAAGCGCATCATTTCTTGACCTCAAATAATCGGTCGATGAACAACCCAGGTGTGACGACATGCTCTGGATCGAGTTCCCCTAATTCGACAAACGCATCGACTTGCGCTACGACAAGCTTCGCTGCTCCCGCCATCGCAGGGTTATTGACACGGGCGCCACGGTGATAAACCAAATTACCCCAGCGATCACCTTTCTTTGCCTTAATTAATGCCACATCTCCAGTTAAGGGTTTTTCAAAAACGTATTCCCGTCCGTCAATGAGGCGTGTCTCTTTGCCGCGCGCTAATTCGGTGCCCGCCGCGGTACGCGTAAAGAACCCGCCAATACCCGCGGCGCCCGCGCGAATGCGTTCGGCCAAAGTGCCCTGGGGAACAAGCTCAAGCTCGATCTTGCCGGCAATGTAGAGTTCGTCAAAGATTGTTTTTCCAAGCAAGCCTCTCGGAAACGAGCATACGCATTTTTTCACGCGATTGGCTCGCATCAAGTCGGCCACAATATCATTACCCATGGTGGTGTTGTTAGCGACTAAGGTCAGGTCTCGCGCGCCGAGCTCAAGAACACCCGCTAACAATTCTGTAGGCTGCCCCGACGTACCAAAACCGCCGATCAGCAGAACATCGCCATCCTTGATGCCTTGCAGGGCTTCCGCCATTGACTCAACACGCTTGTTGATCATGGCTAATCCAGATCGTTACCGCGCATGTCTGCATTGCGTCGCGCGCGACGGGCTAAGTCCAACATGACCGAGCCGATGGCGTTAGGATTATCGATTGGCTCAGCTTGAGGCCCGCGATGCCAGCCTTCCATCGCCGCAAGAAAACCACCACCTAATTCGAAGACCCGCGCGGTGACTTCGGAGCTTTCGGCGCTGGCTAACCAGGTGGCGGCCGCGGCAATCCAACGAGGGTGCCGCTGCGCGATTTCTTCGGGCGTGCGCTCACGTAAGCTTTCGGTCATCCGTGTCTGTGCGTGCGGGCTAATGGCATTGACCGTGATTCCATAACGTTTTAATTCACGCGCAGTGATGATGGTGAATGCCGCGATCCCGGCTTTGGCGGCACCGTAATTGCTTTGCCCAATGTTGCCGAGCAAGCCCGAAAATGAAGTGGTATTGATGAGTCGTGCGTTCACAGATTCGCCGGTGAGTTTTTGCTGAGCTCGCCAGTACACCGCGGCGTGGTGGCAAGGTGCGAAGGTTCCTTTTAAATGAACCTTGATGACGGCATCCCACTCGCTTTCTTCCATGTTGACAAGCATCCGGTCACGAAGAATGCCTGCGTTGTTGATCACGACGTCGAGCTTGCCAAAGTGCTCGACCGTGCTGTGGATCATATGCTCGGCCTCTTTCCATTCAGAGACGTCGTCACAGTTTGCGATGGCCTCGCCACCCGCTGCTTTGATTTCGTCAACCACTTGTTGCGCGGCAGTCGTGTCTTTGCCTAAACCTTCGCGTGACACGCCAAGGTCATTGACAACGACTTTGGCCCCACAGGCGGCTAATTGCAAGGCATATTCGCGTCCAATTCCACGTGCAGCGCCGGTAACGATTGCGACGCGTCCTTCACATAAACGGCTCATGATTGACTAGGCTCCTTGTGTAGTTATCAAAATACTGGCTAATGGTTATCGTACAAATTTGGGTGGTCGTTTTTCGATAAACGCGAGTGCGGCCTCTTTGTGATCGGCGCAAAGCGTGGCGGTCACATGATTGAAGGCTTCTTGATTCAGCACTTGATCTAGGGTGTTTTGCAAGGCTTGGTTTAAATTGTCTTTCATCAATGCGAGTGCTTGTCGAGGGCCCTTAGCAAGTTTTTGAGCAATTGCGGTGACCTCTGGTTCAAGATTTTCACGCGAACAAAGGCCCGTCAGTAACCCCAAATCTTGCGCTTGCTGCGCACTGAGAGTGGGCGATAGCAAATATAGTTCGCGAGCCTTCGCAAAACCGACAATACGCGGTAAAAAATAATGCCCACCAAAATCACCGGGTAAGCCCACGTTGATAAACGCCGTTTTGAATTTTGCCGAACCATCCGCATAGCGAAAGTCGCAAGCTAGCGCCAAACACAGTCCGGCGCCTGCAGCGGGGCCGCGAATCATTGCGATGGTGGGGATGGGTAGGGTATGAAGCAACTCTGTAATCAGATTGCGCTGCCGTAAACGCGCGACTTTTTGCTCAAAAGATATAGACTCTGCGGGTGAGTTCGCCATGCGGGCTACGTCGCCACCTGCGCAAAAGGCATCGCCCGCACCGGTTAGTACGATTGCGCCAATCTGCTTATTATCTTTAGCCTCAAGCAGGGCCTGGCCTAGCTGGTCGTACAGCTCGGGGCTGAGTGCATTGAGACGCTCTGGCCGATTCATGACGAGCGTGAGGACGCCCTCGCGCACTGACCTGAGTAATGGTGATGACTGCTCTGGCATATTGTCTCCGAGTGGTATCTAAGTACCTTAAGCGCTAGCTTAGAGCAAATTATCCTTTTCGGTGAAAAAAGAAAAACCACTGCCTAAAGACGTGGTTTGAATGGTATAAAACTAAGAGAAGGCTGACAGCCGACTCGCTCTAATATTTGGTTCAAACCAAAAGCTTCACAGGGACAACACAATGAGTATTAAAGGCAAGGCCTATATCGCCGGGATCTTCGAGCATCCGGCTCGCAAAATCACCAATATGTCGCTGGCACACTTGCACGCTGAGTGTGCCAAAGGAGCGCTTGAAGACGCCGGCCTGACCATTCATGACGTCGATGGCTATTACTGCTCGACCGATGCGCCTGGCAGCCTGGGTGGCATCAACATGATTGACTACATGGGGTTGACGGTTAAACACTCTGACTCGACCAACACAGGCGGGTCGTCTTATATGTATTTGGTCGCGCATGCGGCTGAAGCCATCGCGGCGGGCAAGTGCAGTGTTGCCTTGATTACCTGTGCAGGCTTTGGTCGCCCTGGCACGATTGCACGCGACCTGGATACCGCCATTCCGGACACTCCGTTTGAAATGCCTTATGGGCCTGTCACGGTAAATTTATACGCGCTTGCTGCGATGCGACATATGTATGAGTTTGGCACCACCAGCGAACAACTGGCTTGGGTCAAGGTTTCCGCATCGCACCATGCGCAACACAATCCCAACGCATACTTGAAAAAAGTGGTCACCGTGGAAGACGTCGTCAACTCGCCCTTGATTGCCGACCCGCTGCATCGGATGGACTGCTGCGTGGTGACCGATGGTGGTGGTGCGGTCATCGTGGTCAGCCCAGAGGTGGCTAAGCGCCTGAAACGTCCGTTAGTAAAGTTAATTGGCGCTGGCGAATCACCCAAAGGTCAGATGGGCGGCAAGATTGACATTACGTATACCGGGGCTGTGCGCTCGGGCCCAATCGCATTCGCTGAAGCAGGGGTTAAGCCCAGCGATATCAAGTACGCCTCAATCTACGATAGCTTCACGATCACCGTGGTCATGACACTCGAGGATCTTGGTTTTTGTAAAAAGGGCGAGGGTGGCAAGTTTGTGATGGATGGGAATTTGATTTCGGGTGTGGGCAAGCTGCCGTTTAACACCGACGGCGGTGGGATGTGTAACAACCATCCGGTGAACCGTGGCGGCATTACCAAAATCATCGAGGCAGTGCGACAGTTGCGCGGCGAAGCCCATCCCTTAGTGCAAGTTAAAAACTGCGACATCGCCTTGGCGCACGGAACCGGCGGTTCGCTGAGTACCCGTCACGGCAGTGCCACATTGATTATGGAAAGAGAGTAACGCCATGACCACACCCTATCAAGACCGAAAAATCCCTGCCCCAAAGTTGAACTATGGCGATGAGCCTTATTTTGATGCGGCCGCGCAAGGCAAGTTGATGATGAAGTTTTGCAACGACTGCAAACAATATCATCACTACCCGCGCGCCTTATGCCCGTTTTGCTTTAGCGACAAAACTGAATTTAAACAAGTAAAGGGCACGGGTACGGTGTATAGCTATAGCGTCACGCGCACCTCGGGTCCTGTGCCCTACGCGATCGCTTACGTCACACTTGATGAAGGCATCACCATGCTGACCAATATCGTTGATTGCGACTTGGATACGATTCGTTGTGGACAGAAGGTCGCGGTGACCTTCAAGCCCAGCGAAGAGGGCCCTGCGATCCCGATGTTTAAACTGGCTTGAGTTCAGAGGATAAAAAATGAGCGACGCACTTTACACCTACTGGGTCGGGATGGATATCCCCACCGACACCAGTGCTGCCAATGTTGCAGCGTTTAATGACTTTTATTCAAATGTGCATAAGCCTGAAGTGTTGGCTGGCAATCCAGGCTTTTTGCGTGGGCGCCGTTATGAGCTTGCGCAAGACGACACGCGTGGTGCGCGTGGGCCACGCTTTATCGCCGCCTATGACATTGAAAGCAAAGAGGCGGCACAACTTTATATCAGTCGCAACGATGGGCCAGCAAGCGGGCGGCCTGTGTATAGCGACGGCCCCGCAGCCTGGCAACAGCGCAACACCAAGTGGCGCTTGATGTGGCAACACGTATTAAACAACCCCGCAGCCGCTCAAGTGTCTGCTTCGCCTTACATGTATCTGGTCGGGATGAATGAAGCGGCGGGTTCAGGCGAAGCTGAGTTGGCGCAATTCAATGAGTTTTACAACACGATCCATGTGCCAGAAGTGTTGGCAGGTTATGGTTTTGTGACTGGTGCACGCTATAAAAATATGCGTACCTTTCTGCACCCCGAGCCCGGTGCGCCAAACTTTTTGGCGATGTATGGCATTAAGGATGAGGCGGCGGCAAAGTCGTTCATGAAAGATCGGTTGGCCGCCGTGCCTGGGACGAGCCCTTTCTCTGATGGCCCACCCCCTTGGCAAAATCGCGACACGAAGTGGCGCTTGACGTATCGTTTGGTTGGTTAGGATTGAGTGATTTGCGACCGCTAGCTTTAGCATGGATAGTCTTGCTTGGGCTGACGGGTCGTTAAATTGATAGAGCAATATTCAGACTACAAAGGCTTCATCATGATTTATTCTCGTCACATCGGCGACGCAAAAATTTATAACGTGCTTGAATATAGCGGCCCGACCCACGCAGCTGATTTTGTGTTTCCTGCATTAGATGTGCGCGACATCGTGCCGCATCTGTCGTGGCTAGCCCCGCATCACTACAACATTAAACTGCAGCGCTTTATTGTTGCCATGCAGTTGTGGGTGATGCATATGGGCGAGAACGTGATCGTGATTGATCTGGGGGTTGGTAATCATAAAAAGCGCGGCTCAGAGCGGATGAACATGCTCAACACCTTGACGCCGCTTTGGCTTGACGCGGCCGGCGCAAGTGCAAAATCAGTGACACATGTGATCGTGACGCACTTTCATCCGGACCACGTCGGTTGGGGCACCCGCATGGTGGATGGTCGCTGGGAGCCTATGTTTCCGAATGCTCGCCACTTGATGCCGAGGGTTGATTTTGAAGCTGCACACGCGGCGTACAAAAATGGCGACAAGGGTGTGATCAGTGGCTCGTTTGAAGATAGCGTGCTGCCGCTCTATGAACTGGGCTTGATTGATCTGATTGATGATGGTGATGTGGTGGCGGGTTGCTTGAAGGCTGAAGCCATGCCAGGTCATACGCCAGGTTCGTTGCACTTTCGGCTGCAGTCAAAAGGGCAAGAAGCGATCTTTGCGGGTGATGTGATGCATAGCCCTTTGCAGATTGCGATGCCGCATATCAATACCTGGATTGACGCCCACGCTGAACAGGCGCGCGCATCGCGCGCCTTGTTTCTAAAGCGTGCAGCTGAGCGTAACGCCATGATTTTTCCGGTGCATTTTGGCTGGCCACACTGTGGTTATATACGGGGTGACAGCACGAAAGGGTATCGCTTTGAGCCGGTTGAGCCTGAAGTGCGTGGCGAGTAGCTCAGAAAGAGCGCGCTACGCGTTGGGTTAGGGTGTTTCTGGTAAGAGATGAAGAGAATTAAAAAGGGGATAACAATGAAAAAAATCTTACGGGCTGTTCTTTTGACGATAGCGTGCGCGCCCTTGCTTGCGGCTGCGCAGACCTATCCCGACAAACCGGTCAAAATGATTGTGCCTTACCCTGCAGGCGGTCCTGCTGATCAGATCGCCCGTGAACTTGCAAACGGGTTGTCGCAGGCGCTGGGGCAAACTTTTGTGATCGAAACAAAAGGTGGGGGGAGTGGTTCGATTGGCACGGGCTATGTCGCCAAAGCGGCTCCTGATGGCTACACGCTGTTGGCCAGCGCCGGTGCACCTCATACCGCGGTGCCCGTCTTTAGCTCTAATCCGCCTTATGACGGCATTAAAGAGTTTTTGCCCATTTTGATGATGATCGATGTGCCAAACGTGATGGTGATTGGCCCCCACATTAAAGCGACCAACGTCAAAGAGTTCATCGAGCTAGCCAAAACAAAAGTCATGACCTATGGCTCAAGCGGTACGGGTAGCTCAACCCATCTCGCGGGCGAGATTCTTCAAATTGAAGCGAAGATCAAAATGACCCACGTGCCGTATAAAGGGGCCGCACCCGTCGTCAACGATATGCTGGGCGGGCATGTTGACGTCTCTTTCTTAAATTTATCGGCCATGCTGCCACATATTAAGTCGGGCAAGCTTCGCGCCATTGGCCTGTCTTCGCAGACGCGTGCAAAGGCGCTGCCTGAGGTGCCGACCTTGGGTGAGCAAGGCGTTCCCAATGACACAGGCTCGTGGTACGGATTGCTTGCCCCTGCAGGCACGCCCGCTAATGTTGTACGGGTGTTGTACGATGCGAGCGTGAAGTATTTTTCGCAGCCTGAAGTGCGTGCCCGTGTTGAGGCTTCAGGCTCAGAGTTTAAAATGCTCAATCCGCAGCAGTTTTTGGCCGCGATGACCAAAGAAAAACATCAACTGGCCGAGCTAAACAAGATTTTGAATATTAAGATGGATTAAGTCGTTACGCTTAATTCTTGTATGCGAACTTTATGAACAAAGGATCAGTATGGATAAGGTAGTTGCCTCAGCCGCACAGGCAATCGCGGACATTCAAGCGGGCGCAAGTGTCGCGATCGCTGGATTTGGTTTGGCACATCGTTTTCCGAACAATTTGATCTTTGCTTTGCGAGACAAAGGCACAACAGACTTAACCTTGGTTTGTAACTCGCTGGGCGCCGCTGGTGAAAAAGGCCAACTTTTAGTTGAAAACAATCAGGTTAAAAAACTGGTGGCTGCGTTTTCAATCAGGGCCGGTATGCAAACCGAAGGCGAAAAAAGAATCGCCGCAGGCACACTCGATGTCGAACTCGTACCTCAAGGCATTTTGGTTGAACGTTGTCGTGCAGGTGGCGCTGGTATCCCAGCTTTCTACTCGCCAACCGGGGTCGATACCGACCTGGCTGAGGGTAAAGACGTTCGTTATTTCAATGGCAAGCCTCACGTACTTGAGCATGCCATTCAGGTTGACTACGCTTTCTTGAGCGCCTATCGCGCTGACCGTGCAGGCAATGTCCAATTTCGTGGTGGTAGCGCTAACTTCAATTCAGCCTTTGCTAAAGCGGCAAGGATTGCGATCGTTGAGGTCGAAGAAATTGTTGAGGTAGGTGAGTTGCCCCCTGAGTTAATCGATTTGCCTGGCATTTTTATTACGCGCGTCTTGAAGATCACTGACATGATTGATGTCAAAACCCTAACGCGCGCTGAAAAACGCGCGGCCGATAGCGCCCGCACCTATAACGGCAAGCAAGCATTGACCCGCAACGGCATTGCCAAAAACGCAGCGAAGATCGTTAAAGACAATACCTATGTGAATCTGGGCGTTGGTATACCCACGCAAGTTTCAAATTTTCTGGGTGGTCGCGGCGTGTGGCTACACGCTGAAAACGGCGTACTTGGCTACGGTGGCATCGTGTCTGGCGATGCAGTCGACCCCGATGTCTTTAATGCCGGTGGCCAGTTCGTTGAGGCCGTGCCTGGCACTTCATTCTTTGAGAGTGTGATGTCTTTTGAAATGGCCCGCGGCGGTCATATCGATACGGTCATCCTGGGCGCCTATGAGGTCGATCAAGACGGTAACGTAGCCAACTGGAGCATTACCGATGCGCGTCGTGGCGGTATCGGTGGTGCGATGGATTTGATCTCTGGTGAAGTCGAACTCATCATTGTCATGGAACACGCTGACAGCAAGGGCAGAACCAAATTGCCTCGTCGCTGCAAGTATCCACTGACAGGTCGCGAGTGCGTGGATTGGTTGGTCACCGATTTGGCCGTATTGCACTGGGTCAACGATCGCTTTGTACTCGAGGCGATTGCACCAGGCTTTACACCCGAAGAAGTCAAAGCGCTTGGCGAGATTGACTTTGCGGTGTCGCCCGACCTTAAGGTGATGGAGCAAAGTTAATCCACAGAACATGCTCATGAAACTACCTCTTGAAGGCCTCAAAATCCTAGACCTTAGCCATGCTTTGGCGGGGCCTTTTTGTTCGACGATGCTAGCTGACTATGGTGCGCAGGTCATCAAGATCGAACCTCCCGGAAAAGGTGATATTGCGCGTGCTTGGGGCACAAAATTGCCTGGTGGTGAAACCGATTATTTTGTTGGGCTTCATCGCAATAAACAAGGTATCGTGCTCGACTTAAAAAACGCCGAGGGCAAAGAGACATTTTTACGGATGGTCGAGCGCTGCGATGTGGTGCTTGAAAATTTTCGCCCTGGTACGCTCGTCAAGCTAGGGATCGATTATGAGGTTGCGCGCAAACGTAACCCTGGCATTATCTACTGTTCGATCTCAGGCTTTGGGCAAGATGGCCCTTACCGTGACCGTCCAGCCCTCGATTTAATCGTACAGGCTGAGAGCGGCATGATCAGCGCAACGGGCGATGAGGGTGGGCATGGTGCGCGTGCGGGCGTGTCGATTGCAGATCTGACTGCGGGCATGAATGCTGCCTTAGGCATCATGATGGCTTTGCGCGCCAAAGACGCAACGGGTGTCGGGCAGTCGATCGATATTTCGATGCTCGAAGG
>CAMCZQ010000048.1 GCA_945887835.1 Bordetella parapertussis
GTATCAGAGATTTTTCTGTGATCGCGACGGCACCACAAAAGCGCTTAGCGATCAAAACATTTGTGCGTCGTGAAGATAACAGCACCATTCGCGAAGCACTGCTACGTGAACTCAAGCGTGGTGGGCAAGCTTACTTTTTGCACAACGAAGTTGAAACAATCCACAACCGCCGCGCCCGCCTTGAAGAGCTCGTGCCCGAGGCGCGCATCGCAGTGGCCCACGGTCAAATGGGCGAACGCGATCTTGAACAGGTCATGAAGGGCTTTTATCAGCAGCGCTTCAACGTCTTGCTGTGCACCACGATTATCGAAACCGGTATCGATGTGTCTAGCGCGAACACCATCATCATTCACCGTGCGGATCGCTTTGGTCTGGCTCAGTTACATCAACTCAGGGGGCGAGTCGGGCGATCGCACCATCAAGCCTACGCGTATCTGATGACGCCGGGCGAAGATTCAATCACCAAGAACGCTAAAAAGCGTCTCGAGGCGATTCAGGCGATGGAAGAACTTGGCTCGGGCTTCTTTTTAGCCATGCACGATCTTGAAATCCGAGGCACTGGTGAAGTGCTGGGTGAGTCGCAATCAGGCAACATTCAAGAGATTGGTTTCTCGATGTACAACGACATGCTCAATGAGGCTGTACGTGCGTTGAAAGCCGGAGTTGAACCCGATCTTGACGCACCCTTTAGTGCAGGTTGTGAGGTCAATTTGCACGCCCCTGCCTTGCTACCAGCCGATTTTTGCGGCGACGTGCCGGCGCGACTTTCACTGTATAAGCGCCTGTCGAGTTGCAAAAATGAAGACGATTTGATCGTGATCCAAGAAGAGCTGATCGATCGGTTTGGCAAACTCCCCGAACCCGCCCGCACTTTGCTTTCTACCCATAAGATACGCCTCTTAGGCCTGCCTTTGGGTCTACAAAAAATTGATGCCAGCGAAACACAAATCATGCTGCACTTTAAACAAAGTACGAACGTTGATCCCCTACGTTTGATTGAGCTCGTGCAAAAACAAAAGAATATTCGTTTTGCCGGGCCAGATAAACTACGGATAGAAACCAAAGCGCAAGACGTCACTGCGCGCTTCGACACGGTTCGCACGCTTTTGCGTACGCTCGCCTGAGCCAATCCAGACCCGACTAAAATTCAAACCCAAGCGTTCCCTACTCACCAAACCGATTCCTATGACTACCTTCAATCTCGTTGTGCAATCTCCAGCGCTCGCCAGCGATCTGATCGAACAGGCGGCCGCGCTCAGCGAAGCCTCGGGTGTTCAGCGCTTGAGCACCACCGCTGCGCGCTTGTTGCAGGTCAATGCGAGCCCCGCTGCGCGAGCCGAACTTCTGGCCTGGGGCGAGAGCCGGTCAGTGGACACGGCCTTTATCGCCACGGGCAGCCGTCTGGCTGACTGCAAAATTCTAGCAATGGATATGGACTCAACCCTCATCAATATTGAATGCATCGACGAAATCGCGGCCTTCGGCGGCGTGAAAGAACAAGTGGCCTCGATCACCGAGGCAGCGATGCGTGGCGAAATCAAAGATTTTTCTGACAGCCTGACGCGCCGCGTCGCGTTCTTAAAAGGCCTGCCACTTGAGGTGTTGCAGCAGGTATACGACCAAAAGCTCAAACTCAATCCGGGTGCCGAACAGCTGGTCAACACCGCACAACAGGCTGGACTTAAGGTGCTGCTGGTTTCAGGTGGCTTTACCTTTTTTACCGAAAAGCTTAAAGCCCGCCTGAAGCTTGATGCGGCACACGCCAACGTTTTGGCCCACGAGCAAGGTGTTCTAACGGGCAAAGTGAACGGCAAAATTCTAGACGCGCAAGGCAAGGCCGACACCTTAACGGCCTTTGCGCAGAGCTTAGGCGCGCAAGCGCAGCAGATCATCGCGATCGGTGATGGTGCGAACGATCTAAAAATGCTGGGCTTAGCGGGCTATTCAGTGGCTTACCGGGCAAAGCCCGTGGTGCGCGCACAGGCAAGCTATGCACTGAATTTCGCTGGGCTTGACGGTGTACTGAACTGGTTTGAAGACTAAGCGCGACGCAACAAGTATCTAATGACAAAGCCCGGAAATGCCATCACCACAAACAAACTAAACGTAATGGTATAGAACTCCCAGCGTTGCTTAAAGACGTTGCCAAGGAGTCCTTCAAAGGCAATGCCAACAACGCCCACAAGCAAATACAACACAAACAATTCGAGCATTCTGAGCCAAAAGCTTTTTTGTGATTGCAGGGCTTTAGCTTGCCAGACTGCAAACACTCGGTCGTTTAAGAAGGGCAGATTCGCGGCCACAAAAGCCAGCGCAATCAAGAGCCAAACCGCTGCAGTTTGATTCATCGCTTTCTCGGTAGAGTCTGGCTAGTGATCGCGAAAAAAAACATCGACAAGGCACGCTGTTTCTGGTGTTTGCGCCAACGCGAACCACGACTGTGCAGCAAGGCCTAAAACGCCAAGGTTGCGCGCATGGCCTGTAGACATAACACCAACAAACCATTTGGCATGAGCCCAAGCACTAATACTGCTAGGCCATTGCCGATAATCAGACTGCGCGGCAGCCACGCCACCGGCGTTAAGGCAGGAGTCGCGCCTTCTTCGGGTTCGTCAAAATACATGACTTTGATCACCCGCAAATAATAGAAGGCCCCAATCAGCGAGAAAAAGACCGCCAGTACCGCCATCCAAAGGTGCTCAGACTTCAGTAAGGTTTGCAGAATTAAAAGCTTAGCGTCAAAGCCCACTAACGGCGGCAGGCCCGCTAACGAACACATCAACAACAGCAACAACGCCGCCATCCAAGGGCTGCGACGGTTCAAACCTTTGAGATCACTGATGTTTTCGCACTCGTGACCTTCATGTGTCATCAACAGGATTAAGCCGAACGACGCCAGAGTCGTCAACACATAGGTCAGCATATAGAACAGCGCCGATCCGTACGACTCAGTATCAAACTGCTTGTCGCCATCAAGCGAACCCGAGGCCAAGCCTAACAAAATAAAACCCATATGCGAAATTGTTGAGAACGCCAACATTCGCTTGAAGTTAGTTTGCATGATGGCCGTCAGGTTGCCGATGGCAAGCGACAAGAACGCCAAAATCAACAGCATGGGTTGCCAGTCTGCCGTTAAATCGCCCAGACCAACGACCAAAATACGTAAGGTAATGGCAAAAGCCGCCAACTTCGGTGCAGCTGCTAACACGAGCGTGACCGCAGTCGGGGAACCCTGATAGACGTCAGGCACCCACATATGAAACGGCACCGCACCCAACTTAAATGCCAGACCTGCCACCAAAAAGACTAAACCGAACGTGAGCGGTAAATAATCAATTTGACCCGAGCTCACCGCATCGGCGATATTGCGCAAATCAAGCGCACCGGTTGCACCGTACATCATCGACATGCCGTACAACATAAAGCCTGAGGCCAACGCACCCAAGACAAAATACTTCATCGCCGCTTCAGTCGACTGGGCGTGATCACGCCGAATCGCAACCAGCGCGTAGAGCGCCAACGACATCAACTCCAGACCCAGATAAATGGTCAGGAAGTTGCCGGCTGAAATCATCACCATCTGACCCAGCAGGGCGAACAGCACCAATACATAGAACTCGCCGCCGCGCAGCATATCGCGCGAATGCAGATATTCTCGACCATAGATCAGCGTCAGTGCGACAGCAAGATACGAGGCCACTTTTAGCAGATGCGCCAAGGGATCGGCGATATACAGGCCAAAGAAGGTTTCGCCCACTAAACCCATATTCCATTGCCAGATCGACACCAGCGCAAGCAGTGCCAGCGTGGCAAGCGACAAGCCATAGGCCAAGGTGCGCCGTACACCAGCGCTTAGCGCGTCGAGAATCAGAATAAGCATGCCCATCACCAGCAAGATAATTTCTGGTGCGGCCAGGCCGAAATCGAATTGAGATTGCATCATGGCGGGCTTACAGTTTTGAATTGGATACGTGTTGTAACAGGGCCTCGACTGACGTGTGCATCACATCAGTAAAGGGCTTGGGATGAACACCCATATAAAGGACAGCCAGAGCCATCACCCCAAGAATCAAGAACTCACGACTCGACAAATCTTGCAGTTCGCGTACGTGGTCGTTGGCAATATCACCAAAGGCGACGCGCTTAACCATCCACAGCGAATACGAAGCCCCTAAGATCAAGGCCGTCGCGGCTAACAGACCGATCCAGAAGTTATATTGGACTGCGCCCAGAATCACCATGAACTCGCCCACAAACCCACTGGTAGCGGGCAAGCCGGCATTGGCCATCGAGAAAAATACAAAGAAAGTCACAAAACGCGGCATGGTGTTGATGACGCCACCGTAATCGACAATCTGACGGCTATGCATACGGTCATACAACACACCAATACACAAGAACATGGCTGCCGAGACAAAACCGTGCGACACCATCTGCACAATCGCACCCTCGACACCCGCGGTATTGAAGATAAAGAGGCCTAAGGTCACAAAGCCCATATGCGCGACCGACGAATAGGCCACGAGCTTTTTCATATCGTCTTGTACGATCGCAACCATGCCGATGTAAATCACTGCAATCAACGATAGTGCAATGATGATGCCTGACATGCCCACTGAAGCATCCGGCACGATCGGCAGCGACAATCTTAAAAACCCGTAAGCACCAAGCTTAAGCATGATGGCCGCCAACACCACTGAGCCGCCGGTAGGCGCCTCAACGTGGGCGTCTGGCAACCAAGTATGCACGGGCCACATCGGCACCTTGACAGCAAACGCGGCCAAGAAAGCAAAGAAAATTAAGACCTGCGGCGTGTAAGCCAGTGGTAACTCGTGCCAAGTTTGAATATCAAACGAGCCGCCGGCTTCGTTCCAGAGGTATAAAAAAGCCACCAAGGTCAGCAGCGAACCCATCAGCGTGTACAAAAAGAACTTGAAGGCTGCATACACGCGATTGGGGCCGCCCCACACACCAACGATGATATACATCGGGATGAGCGTCGCTTCAAAGAAGATATAGAACAACAAGCCGTCCATCGCCACGAACACGCCAATCATCAGACCTGACAAAATCAAAAAGGCGGCCATGTATTGGGCGATACGCGAGGTGATGACCTCCCAGCCAGCCAACACGACGATGATCGTAATAAAGGCTGTCAACAACACAAACCAAAGCGAAATACCGTCAACGCCGAGGTGATACATCACCGCGAATGCTGGAATCCAATTCGACTTTTCAACAAACTGCATCGCGGCCGTTGTGCTGTCAAAGCCAGTGTAAAGAGGGATCGTGACAAAGAAGCTCAGCAACGCGCCGATCAGCGAAAGGTTGCGCGTCAAGGCTGGGCGCTCGTCGCTGCCCACCGCCAAAATTATCAAACCGCAGACGATCGGAACAAAAATCGCAAACGTGAGCCACGGAGTTGTAAAAGAAGCCATCTCGCTTGTCATTATTTAGTACCAAAGATAACGTAGGTGATCGCAACCAGCAGGCCGATAATCATCGCAAAGGCGTAGTGATAGATGTAGCCCGTCTGAAAACGACGGGTCACTCCTGCCAGCGCACCCACTAATTTTGCCGAACCATTGACCAACACGCCGTCGATTAAGCCACGATCACCGCGTTGCCAAAAGCTGGTACCAATAACACGCAAACCACGCGCCAGCACCTGCTCATTGAACCAGTCAAAGAAGTATTTGTTTTCAAGAAGTTTGTTGACGAAGGTTAGATTCGCTTGAATCGCAGCAGGGACTTTAGGATTGATCAAGTAGCAATACCAGGCCACGACTGCACCTGCCACCACCAGCCAAAACGGCACCGTGGTGAACGCATGCAAGCCATAACCCACCCAGCCATGGACGTGATGCCATTCTTTGGCAAGTTCTGCCATCGCGGGATGCTGGGTCAGGATCACAATTGAGTTTTTGAAAAACGAACCAAACAACAAAGGATCGATCGCAAGCGCACCGATGATGATCGAGGGAATTGCCAGCAAGACTAAAGGCAAGGTTACGACCCAAGGTGACTCATGGGGCTTGCTACCATGATGATCGTGCGCGTCGTGAGCGTGGGCCTGGGCATCACCGTGAGCAGCATGAGCGTCGTGTCCATGCGCATCGCCGTGGGTATCCCCATGCGCACCGCCGTGTGTATCAAAACGCTCTTTGCCATGGAACACTAAAAAGTAAACTCGGAAAGAATACAGAGACGTCACAAACACACCAATCAGCGTCGCGTAATGCGCAAAGCTTGCGCCCCACACGTTCGCGGCACCGGCAGCTTCGATGATATGTTCTTTAGAATAAAAGCCCGAGAAAAACGGCGTACCCACCAAGGCCAGCGTACCAATCAAGAAGGTAATCCACGTGATCGGCATGTACTTGCGCAAGCCGCCCATGTTGCGAATATCTTGATCGTGGTGCATGCCGATAATCACCGAGCCCGCACCCAAAAACAACAAGGCTTTAAAGAAGGCATGGGTCATTAAGTGAAAAATCGCCACTGAGTAGGCCGACGCACCCAAGGCAACCGTCATATAGCCCAGTTGCGACAAAGTTGAGTACGCCACGACGCGCTTGATGTCGTTTTGGATGATGCCCAAAATACCCAAGAACAGTGCGCCAATCGCACCGATCACAATGATGAACGACAGCGCGGTATTTGACAGCTCAAAGAGCGGTGAAAAACGCGCCACCATAAAGATGCCCGCCGTCACCATCGTTGCCGCGTGGATCAGTGCTGAAATCGGTGTAGGGCCTTCCATTGAATCGGGCAGCCAAGTATGCAGAGGCACTTGCGCTGATTTACCCATTGCACCGATAAACAAACAGATGCAAGCGACGGTTAGTAACATCCAGTCCGTGCCAGGTAAAGTCAAAGTCGCTAGCTTGTCGGCTTGTTTAAAGACTTCGCCATAGTGCATTGTGCCCGCGTAGGCAAACAGCAAACCGATACCCAACACAAAACCAAAGTCACCCACGCGGTTAACTAAAAAGGCCTTCATGTTGGCAAAAATCGCAGTAGGCTTGGTGTACCAAAAACCAATCAACAAATACGACACCAGACCAACGGCCTCCCAGCCAAAGAACAACTGCACCATGTTGTTAGACATGACCAGCATCAGCATCGAGAAAGTAAACAAAGAGATGTAAGCAAAGAAGCGCTGGTAGCCTGGATCTTCAGCCATATAGCCGATCGTATAGATGTGCACCATCAACGACACGGACGTCACCACCACCATCATGAGTGCAGACAAAGGATCAATTAAGAAGCCAATTTCTAGTTTTGCCTCGCCTAATAAAGACCAGGTGTACACGGCACCATCAAAGGTGTGGCCATTCAGTACATCTTTAAGCACCAGCACAGACCCGATCGCCGAGACGGCCACCAACGCGATGGTCAGGATATGGGAGTTGCGACGACTAACCTGACGCCCCAAAAAGCCGGTACCAAACAAACCCGCAAGGATCGCGCCTAACAAGGGCGCAAGCGCGATGGTCAGATATAAAGAAGGTGAGCTAAACATATTATTCTGTGATCCGATCAGCCCTTCAGGCTATCAAGTTCGTCTACGTTAATGGTGTTGAGGTTACGAAACAGCAGCACTAAAATCGCCAGGCCAATCGCAGCCTCGGCGGCCGCAACCGTCAGAATAAAGAACACGAACACCTGCCCCGCCGCATCACCCATCCAGGTCGAAAACGCAACAAAGTTCATGTTCACGGCTAACAGCATTAACTCAACCGACATCAGCAACACAATCAGGTTGCGACGATTCAAAAATATCCCAAACACGCCAATCGCAAACAGGATGGCACCCAACACTAAAAAGTGCGGCAGGGTCAAGGTCATCATGTTTGATCTCCTTTAGCGTTCACAGCCTCTTGACTCGGCATCTTGACCAAGCGCACCCGATCTTTGGCACGCACACGCACTGAGGCACCTGGGTCGTTATATTTCACGTCGCGACGCTTACGTAGCGTCAGCGAAATTGCGGCGATCATGCCGACCAACAAGAGCACGGCACCGACCTCAACCGCGTAGGCATATTCGGTGTACATCGCCTCGCCCAGCGTGCGAGCGTTGTTGTAATCGTTACCCAGATCAGCAGCCGGGCCAACCTGTCCCCAAGAGGTCGCCAACACAAAAGACATTTCACCCACCATCACCAAGCCAACGATCAGACCCATTGGCAGATAGGTTTTGATGCCGGTGCGCAGTTCTTCCATCTTGACATCAAGCATCATCACGACAAACAAGAACAACACCATCACCGCACCCACGTAGACCAACACGAGCAGCAATGCCAAAAACTCAGCACCCAGCAGCATCCAGATCATGGCGGCATTTGCAAACGCCAGAATCAGATGCAGCACAGCGGTGACCGGACTTGAAGCGGTGATGACGCGAAACGCCGCCACCACCAACACCAAGGCCAACACGTAGAACAGGATAGTTGTAAACATCATTTCTTTTAGGCCCCTGCCCGATCAACGATAAGGCGCGTCAATGGCGCGGTTGCGGGCGATATCTTCTTCGTAGCGATCACCCACCGCCAACAACATGTCTTTTGTAAAATACAGATCACCGCGTTTTTCACCGTGGTACTCGTGAATGTGCGTTTCAACGATTGAATCGACTGGGCAGCTTTCTTCGCAAAACCCGCAAAAAATACATTTGGTCAGGTCGATGTCATAACGAGTCGTACGGCGTGAACCATCTTCACGCTGTTCAGATTCGATTGTGATGGCTAACGCGGGGCAAACGGCTTCACACAATTTGCAGGCAATGCAGCGCTCTTCGCCGTTTGGATAACGACGTAACGCATGCAAGCCACGAAACCGCGGTGACATGGGCGTTTTTTCAAGCGGATACCGCAAAGTGATCTTACGCTTGAAAAAATACTTACCCGTGAGCTTCATGCCCTTGAGCAACTCAAGTAACAGCAAACTGCCAAAAAAATCTTTAATCGCTTCCATAAATGCCTTTTCTGTCTAGCCGCGCTTAGTTCCAGATGTTCCAAGGCGTCTGCATCCAGATCGCCACTACCACCAGCCACACGCCGGTGAGCGGGATGAAAATCTTCCAGCCCAGACGCATGATCTGGTCATACCGATAGCGCGGAAACGACGCGCGAAACCAGATGAACAGAGAAACCACCACAAAGGTTTTAAGACCTAACCACAACCAACCTGGCACCCAGGTCAGCGGGGCAATCTCGATCGGCGCGGCCCAGCCGCCCAAGAACATAATCGCGGCCATACATGACAAGAAAATCATGTTGGCGTATTCGCCCAAGAAAAACAGCGCAAACGCCATGCCCGAATACTCGACCATGTGACCCGCCACGATTTCGGATTCGCCCTCAACCACGTCAAACGGATGGCGATTGGTTTCAGCAACCGCCGAAATCACATAAATGACAAACAGAGGCAACAACGGCAACCAATTCCAGGACATGAAATTAATGCCGTGGTCGGCAAACCAACCGCGGGTTTGTACATTGACGATTTCGGTCATATTCAAACTACCCGACACCAACAACACGGTGACCAGTACAAAGCCGATGGCAAGTTCGTAAGACAGCATTTGTGCCGAAGCACGCATAGCCGCCAAAAACGCATATTTAGAATTTGAAGCCCAACCTGCGACGATCACACCATAGACGCCGACCGAGGTAATCGCCATCACATACAGCAAGCCAGCGTTGACGTTAGCCAACACCAATTCAGGCCCAAAGGGCACCACCGCCCAAGCCGCCAAGGCTGGCATCAACGTGACAACCGGTGCCAAGATGAACAAAATCTTATTGGCCTGACTCGGTACGATCACCTCTTTGGTCAGCAGTTTAAACACGTCCGCAAAAGGCTGTAACAACCCCTTGAACCCGACTCGATTGGGGCCCAGACGAATATGCATAAAGCCAATCATCTTGCGTTCCCAGTAGGTCAGGTAGGCGACGCACAAAATGATTGGCACGGCGATCACCAAAATCTTAACCAGTGTCCAAAGCACCAGCCAAACGGTGGGGCCAAGCAAATCGACGCCAAAAGTTTCAAGAGCGTTTAGCCATTGCATCAGGCACGCTCCACACTCAGTTGTCCAAACGCACCACCGAGGGCAACGGTTTGTTCAAAGCCCGCAGCAATACGCACAGCACCCAGCGCCAGGGTATTGTCTTGCTCAGCAGCTAACACCACCTGACCTGCGGCCGCTTTGACCAGCACCTGAGCACCCTGCGCGATACCCAATTGCGTGAGTGTGTTGGCATGCATGCGTGCAACAGGTGCGCGCGAGGCTGCAGCGTCTTGCAAGGCTTGCGCGCGACGCACCATCGCATCGGTACGAAAAATTGGCACATCGGCGACGCGCTCTAGTTTGAGGCCTGTGCTGTTGGCCGAAGTTGTGCTTGCAGTCATCGCTGTCAGGCCGCTTGCAGAGGCAGCGTTAGACGTCTCGCCCAAAGCCAAGGTAGCCAACTCACCCTGTAATTGATTCGATAAACGCCCCGCTACGCCACCTGACAAGACTGCGTCGCGCACAGATTCTGAAGACTCATCATCAAAGCCAGCTAAATGCAACACATTGCCAAGCACGCGCAAGACTTTCCAGCCGGGGCGAGTTTGACCGCGAGGCGCGACCGTCCCTTTAAAACTTTGTGCCAAACCTTGCGCGTTGACAAACGTACCCGAGGTTTCGGTAAACGGTGCAATCGGCAAAAGCACATGCGCCCAGTCGCGTGCGCCTGTTGCATAAGGCGTGAGCGCCACCGCAAACTGCGCAGCCTTTAACGCCGCAAGCGCTTGTGCGCCCTGATCGACATCCAACAAGGGCTCTGCATGCAACACCACATAGGCTTTGAGGGGCTCGGCAAACATCGCCGCTGCTGTCTTGCCACCTTTAGTGGGCACGGCACCCGCCAAATAACCACCCACTGTGTTGGCACCGGCAGTTAAAAAGCCTAACTGCCCCGAGGCCAACTGTGCGATCAACTGCGCAGTGGCAGCAATACGCGAAGCATCGGGTGCGTTGACCGCAGTACTGCCTAACAGCACAGCCGCACGTTCGCCTGAAGCCAAACTTGCCGCGATCTGCTCGGCCTGAGCACCTGGCTGGACGGTCGACAGGAATGCGGGAACGTCAGCTGATTTTGCTTTGGCCAGAGCCACGACAATTTGTGCGAGCGTAGCGGCTAAGGCGCTTGGCAAAACTGTTGCACGCGCAGTCAGTTTGAATAGGGGATCATCGGCGGCTGTCTCGACCGACGACACCTGTGTGCCGCGCTTAACAGCCTGCCGCAAGCGCTGCGCCATCAGTGGATGATCTTTACGCAAAAACGAACCAACCACCAACACGCGATCAAGCGTATCGAGTGCGTTGATGTTCATGCCAAGCCAAGGTGCCCCCGTCAGAGCGGCATCAAAGCTTGAATCAGTTTGGCGCAAACGACAATCAATATTTTCAGAGCCCAAGCCGCGAGTCACGCGCGCAAGCAAGGCCATTTCTTCGAGCGTGGCGTATTCACTGGCAAGCGCACCAATCTGTGCAGCACCCGAGGTGTCGCGCACTTGCATCAAACCCTGCGCCACCGCCTGCAAAGCATCCGACCAAGAGGCCTCGCGCCACTGACCATCGTTGCCCTTAATCATAGGGTTTGTCAGACGATCTTCGTTTAAACCTTCATAAGAGAAGCGATCGCGATCACTAATCCAGCATTCGTTGAGCTCTTCGTTTTCGAAAGGCACCACGCGAATGACTTGATCACCCTTAACCTGCACCACCAGATTTGTACCCAAACTATCGTGCGGCGACACCGCGCGGCGACGTGCGAGCTCCCAGGTGCGGGCCTGATACCGAAAAGGCTTTGAAGTGAGTGCGCCTACCGGGCACAGATCAATCATGTTGCCCGACAATTCAGACTCGACCGAGCGCCCGACAAAGGTGGTGATCTCAGAGTGCTCGCCACGGCCAATCATGCCAAGCTCCATCACACCCGCGATCTCTTGACCAAAGCGCACGCAACGCGTGCAATGAATACAGCGAGACATTTCTTCGGCCGACACCAAAGGGCCGATGTCTTTATGAAACACCACGCGTTTTTCTTCTTGATAGCGTGAGCTTGAACCGCCGTAGCCCACGGCCACGTCTTGCAACTGACACTCACCGCCCTGATCACAAATCGGGCAATCAAGCGGGTGATTGATCAGCAAAAACTCCATCACGCTTTTTTGAGCGGCGATGGCGCGCTCTGAGCAAGTGTGCACCACCATGCCGTTGGTGACAGGCGTGGCGCAGGCTGGCATCGCCTTTGGGGCTTTCTCGACCTCAACCAAACACATGCGGCAGTTGGCCGCAACGGTTAATTTTTTGTGATAACAAAAGTGCGGCACATAGACGCCGAGCTTATGCGCGGCGTGCATCACCATACTGCCTTCTTGCACTTCGACTTTCTTGCCGTCGATGGTTAACTCAACCATAACTTTGTCCAAACCTTAAAGATAGGGGGCCACCACACAGCGCTTATGCTCGATGTGGTACGCAAATTCGTCGCGATAATGCTTCAAGAAACCACGCACTGGCATCGCCGCGGCGTCACCCAAGGCGCAAATCGTGCGCCCCATGATGTTGCCAGCAACCGAGTCCAACAAATCGAGATCTTCAGGGCGGCCCTGACCATGCTCGATGCGGTTCACCATACGGTAGAGCCAACCTGTGCCTTCACGACAAGGGGTGCACTGCCCGCAGCTTTCTTCAAAATAAAAATAAGATAAGCGCAGCAAAGACTTGACCATACAGCGGGTGTCATTCATCACGATCACGGCGCCCGAGCCCAGCATCGAGCCGGCCTTTGCGATCGCGTCGTAATCCATGGTGGTGTCCATCATGATGCTGCCTGGGATCACCGGTGCGCTTGAGCCGCCAGGGATCACCGCTTTAAGTGTTGAGCCACCACGCATGCCACCCGCAAGTTCTAACAACTTTGAAAACGGTGTGCCTAAGGGGATTTCGTAGTTACCGGGGCGCTCGACATCGCCAGTAATCGAAAACAACTTCGTCCCACCATTGTTGGGTTTGCCAACCTCAAGATACGCGGCGCCACTGTTGCGAATAATCCAAGGCACCGCTGCAAAGGTTTCGGTGTTATTGATCGTGGTGGGCTTGCCATACAAACCAAAGCTTGCCGGAAACGGCGGCTTAAACCGCGGTTGACCTTTTTTACCCTCAAGCGATTCAAGCAAGGCAGTTTCTTCGCCGCAGATGTAGGCGCCATAGCCATGAAACGCATGCAATTCAAAATTGAATTGCGAACCTAAAATATTGTTGCCGAGCATACCGGCAGCGCGTGCTTCATCGAGCGCCTCTTCAAAGCGGTCGTACACCTCAAAGATTTCGCCATGGATGTAGTTATAACCAACGGGGATCCCCATCGCGTAAGCCGCAATCGCCATGCCCTCAATCACGATATGGGGGTTCAAGCGCAAAATATCGCGATCTTTAAACGTACCAGGTTCGCCTTCGTCAGAGTTGCAAACTAAATATTTTTGACCCGGAAACGTACGGGGCATAAAGCTCCATTTCAATCCGGTCGGAAACCCTGCACCACCCCGACCACGCAAGCCCGAAGCTTTGACTTCAGCGATGACCTCTTCTTGGGTCATGCCTTGCGTCAAAATCTTACGCAAGGCTTCGTAACCACCGCGCTTAACGTAATCCGCTAAGCGCCAGTTATTCGCATCGAGGCCATCCATGATTTGTGGCCCTAAATGACGACCATGCAACCCCATCGATCCAGGCAAATCATTATCGGGGGCAGCAACCAAACCTTGCGAATACTTTTGCAAGATCGCGTAACTGCTTTCAGACATCACTGCACTCATTCAGATTCTCCACGCGCAGCGTCAGCCAACTCGCCAAGCATCGCATCAATTTTTTCGGGTGCCATACGCACGCACATATGTTTGTTGTTCACGATCAGCACCGGTGAATCACCACAGGCACCCATGCACTCGCCTTCAACTAAGGTAAACAAGCCGTCTGCGGTTGTCTCACGAAAACCAATCCCAAGTTTTTTCTTGAGGTAATCGGCAGTAAACTCGCCATCGCGAAGCGCACAAGGCAAGTTCGTACACACCGATAACTTGAACTTGCCCACAGGACGCACATCAAACATATTGTAAAAAGTCGCGTTTTCTTGCACAGCAATCGCGGGCTGTCCAAGATAATCAGCCACATCCTGAATCACCTCAGGCGACACCCAGCCGTGTTCGTCTTGCGCAATCGCAAGAGACGCCATAATGGCAGACTGCTTTTGATCGGCCGGATATTTGGCGATCTCACGGTCAATTTTTTTGTAAGCCTGTTCAGAGAGCAACATGTTTTAAATCCGGTATGGGCGATGAGACAACGATTAGCGGTCGATCTCGCCAAAAACAATATCTTGAGTACCAATGATGGTCACAGCATCGGCAATCATGTGACCACGCGACATTTCGTCGAGCGCTTGCAAATGCACAAAGCCAGGCGCACGAATTTTTAACCGATAGGGCTTGTTGGCGCCATCAGACACCATATAAATACCAAATTCACCTTTAGGATGCTCGATCGAAGCATAGGCCTCGCCCGCGGGCACGCTGAAGCCCTCAGTGAACAGCTTGAAGTGATGGATGAGTTCTTCCATGTTTGACTTCATACCGGTGCGCTGCGGTGGCGAGACCTTGTGGTTGTCTATCATCACAGGGCCTGGATTGCTGCGCAGCCATTGAATACACTGCTGGACGATGCGATTACTTTCGCGCATCTCAGCCACGCGCACCAAATATCGGTCGTACGAGTCACCATTGACACCGACGGGTATATCAAACTGTAAGCGGTCATAAACCTCGTAAGGCTGCATCTTGCGCAGATCCCAGGCCACGCCCGAACCACGCAACATCGGGCCGCTAAAGCCCAGTGCCTTGGCGCGCTCGGGGTCAACCACACCGATACCGACTAAGCGTTGTTTCCAGATACGGTTATCGGTTAACAGCGTTTCGTATTCATCCACACAAGCCGGAAAACGATTCGTGAAGTCTTCAATAAAATCGAGCAACGAGCCTGAGCGGGCATCGTTCATGATCTTAAAATCTTTAGCGGAGCGGTACTGGCTGGCTTTGCCGTACTGCGGCATCGCATCGGGCAAGTCGCGATACACACCGCCGGGGCGATAGTAAGCCGCATGCAAACGCGCGCCCGACACCGCCTCGTAGCAATCCATCAAATCTTCACGCTCGCGAAACGCGTACAAAAATACCGCCATGGCGCCCACGTCAAGCGCGTGCGAACCTAGCGACATTAAGTGATTTAACAGGCGCGTAATTTCGTCGAACATCACGCGGATGTATTGCGCACGCAAAGGTGGCGTCACGCCCATGAGCTTTTCGATCGCAAGCACATAGGCGTGCTCGTTACACATCATCGACACGTAATCCAAGCGATCCATATAAGGCAAGGCTTGCAAAAACGTGCGATGCTCGGCCAATTTTTCAGTGGCGCGATGCAACAAACCGATATGTGGATCTGCGCGTTGGATCACTTCACCGTCAAGCTCTAGCACTAGGCGCAAAACGCCATGTGCAGCAGGATGCTGTGGACCAAAGTTCAGCGTGTAGTTTTTAATTTCAGCCATGATTAGCGCCCCACTCCGTAGCCGTCTTCGCGAATCACACGCGGAATAATCTCGCGCGGTTCAATCGAAACGGGTTGATACACCACACGGCCTTGCTCGGGGTCGTAACGCATTTCGACGTTGCCATACACCGGAAAATCTTTGCGAAACGGGTGACCAATAAAACCATAATCGGTCAGAATACGTCGCAGATCAGGATGACCTTCAAAAATAATGCCAAACAGATCGAATGCTTCCCGCTCAAACCAGTTCACGCTTGGCCAGACATTGACCAACGAATGAACAAGGGGAAACTCGCCATTGACGGCAAACGTGCGCACGCGCAAACGCCAGTTGTGCGTAAGCGACAGCAGGTGTGCAACCACCGCGAACCGCCCAGCAGGGACTAAGGCAGCTTGCGGGGCTTCGCCTACGCGCCCAACACCATAGGTCAAATAATCAACACCACACAAATCCACGCACATCTCAAAACGCAAAGAAGGCTCGTCGCGTAAGCGCAAACAGGTCGCTTCCCACTGCTCGGCTGAAACTTCAAGAGTGATTTCGTCGGTAGACAAGGTGAGTTGGGCCTGCTCACCGAGCAGTATCACCAATTGTTGCTGCAGGTTTTCTAGCCTGGACATGTGTTTTTAAGCCTGATTAAACCGACGCACAAACCTAGGTCTGCGCGTCGTCTGGATTTAACGAGCGATGGTATTGGTTTGACGAATTTTGTTTTGCATTTGCAGTAGGCCATACACCAAGGCCTCTGCCGTAGGCGGGCAACCCGGCACGTAGACATCAACCGGAACAATACGATCACAGCCACGCACCACAGAATACGAATAGTGGTAATAGCCACCACCGTTCGCACAGGAGCCCATCGACACCACCCAGCGAGGCTCTGGCATTTGGTCATAGACCTTGCGCAAGGCTGGCGCCATTTTGTTGCACAGCGTGCCTGCCACAATCATCAGATCAGACTGACGCGGACTTGGTCGAAAGATGATACCGAACTGATCCAGGTCGTAACGCGCCGCGCCTGCGTGCATCATTTCGACCGCACAACAAGCCAGGCCAAACGTCATTGGCCACATCGAACCCGTTTTTGCCCAGTTAATAAATTTGTCAGCGCTTGTGGTGACAAAACCTTGCTTAAGAATGCCGTCAATTGCCATGTGTTCTTCGTGACCTGATGCGTAGGAGATTATTCCCAGTCAAGCGCGCCTTTTTTCCACTCGTAGATGAACCCGACCGTAAGGATTGTTAAAAAAATCATCACTGTCACAAAACCAACCATGCCGACGGCGCTGTTAGCAATCGCCCACGGAAACAAGAATGCGATTTCTAAATCGAACAAAATAAACAAAATCGCCACAAGATAGTAGCGCACGTCAAATTTCATTCTGGAATCACCAAATGCTTCAAAACCGCATTCATACGGAGAGAGCTTTTGGGCGTCAGGGCGATTTGGACCGATCAACGACCCCGCCGCGATGAGGGCAAAACCAATGCCGCTACCGACCACGATAAAGAGTAAAACCGGAAGGTATTGTTGCAGATTCATGCACGTTTCTCGGCAATTGTAAAAACCTCAAGAGTATACACCGCTGTTAGGGTTTTTACCTGAAGCCGTTGCGCGCGCGCAGTAGGGCTAAATATAAAAAAACGCGAATATAAGACAAGCGCACCAGAAAAAAGGACCACTCTTGCGAGTGATCCTTTTTAAGTCTCTCGTCTAAGCCAACCTAGGTCAGCTTAGCTGCTCTAAGCGAGTGCTTAGAATGAGTGACGCATACCGACGTATGCAGCATTGCCTGACAAGCCTGTAATGTTCGCGTAGTTGTTCACATACGTGTAGATTGCATAGCCTGTTGTGCGCTTGCTGAAGTCATACTGATAACCCAAACCGTAGGTGTTTTGAGTTGAGGCATATCCCAGATCGCTCAGGGTACCGGCATTGGTGGCAGCTTGATAAGCAGCCATTACACGACCGCTTGCGCCAACTGGGATCAAGAAGTTGATGTTGTAAGCGTTGATTTTAGCGCCATCAGCAAACACCACGCCACCTGCGTTGTAGGCGTTGAGAACCGTTGATGAAGATGAAACCGAGCTCAGAGCTGGACCGTTGACGAAGCCGTTTGTTGTCACACTATATGCAGCACCGACTTTAACAACTTTGGCGTCATAGGCACCAGCCGCAACCCATGAAGTCACGCTCACGCCGTTCGCACCAGAAACTGAGTTCCCAGCTGGAGTGATACGGTCATATGTGAAGGCGCCATAGAATGGACCGTTGGTGTAACTCAAAGCGCCAGTTGCAGCGCGCATGTTGTTACCGGTTTCAAACGAACTGCCAGTTGCTGTGTCGGCTATTGCGTTGCCACCTGCTGCTTGACGGAACGAGTTCAAGCCTGTGTTGAACGAGTATGACAATGCAGCTTTGAAGCCAGACATATTAGGCGATTGATACATCAGCATGTTGCTGTAACGCACGGCAGTTACGCCGATGACGCCAGAAATGTTGATGATTGGCACGTTGGTGTTGAACGCGCTGTCAACTGGGCCGGCGGCAAATTTGAAGGCGGTACCGAGTTGGCGACCAATATCAAATTGACCCCAGCGGTCGTTACGCACGCCGACGATTGAAGTGCGGCTCCAAGGACTGTATGCGTTGTTTGAACCGTCTTGAATGTTGATTTGTGACTCGAGGTTCCAGACGACTTGGTTACCTGAACCGAGATCTTCAACACCCTTGACGCCAAAGCGCGAAGTTGACAAGGCACCAGAAGCGATTGCAAAGCTGCTAGTCGACGCTGAGGCAGAGACCAAAGAACCAACGGGTGACAGGTTCCAACTTTGATAACGAACAGAGGCGTCGAGGACACCATACATAGTTACTGATGATTGAGCCGATGCGGCACCAGCAAAGCCGGTTAACAGGGCGGCAGCAAGCAGAGTCTTTTTCATTTAAGAAATCTCCGTAAATTTGAGTGACAAGAGCAACAAACGGATGTTTTGTTCGCTGCCCCCCTAACTCCGCTAAGGGAAGTTAACGCTATTGCATCAAAAAACGGAGGCTGTGGCTATGCTTCTCGACAGAAACCTCTAATAACCGAGGTATTTTGTTGGCTCAATGCAACATTTCGTTGTTTTTACCTCAAGAATAATAGGGTTTACCCTTATTTTATAAAATCTGCGCCCGCACTTAAAACTAACTAAAACCACTGGCTCCCTTGCCAGTCAATTGCTCGCAATTAGGTCACTGCCTGCTAAACCATCTGCTTCCCACCGCTCTCAGGCTAAAGTACCCCTTCAACCCCAATTCGCGCAACGGTCGATCTGGCATGATTGACACAGAGACATCACCCATGACTGCCATCACGACCTCCACACCCCGCATCACCCTAGACGAGTTCTTATTACTGCTTGATACCCACCATCCCTTCGCAAAGGTGCTTGGCATCCGGGTGTTAGCGCTTGGGCACGGCACGGCCACGCTGTCGTTACCACCCAACCCCAGTTTTCAACGTCTGGGTGGCATTGTGGCGGGGCCAATGCTCATGGGGCTCGCTGATCTGGCTATGTATGCGGCCGTTGTGGGGGCCACGGGTAACGCCGAAGCAGTCACGGCCAGCCTGACAATCAACTTTTTACGTAAAAGCCCGCCTGGCACGATCTATGCCCGCGCACGGGTACTGAAAACCGGCCGACTCTGCGCGGGCGACGTCACCCTCACAGGCGAAGGCAGCGAAGAGCCCCTCGCGCACAGCGTCAGCACTTGGTCGTTGCCAAAAGCCTGAACGCGCACCACGCTAAGCGGGGTTTGTCTACGCGGGGTTTGCAGCCAGCCAACAGCCCCAGCCCACCTCATCCAAGCTGTTACGCAAGGCGCAGGTAGCCGTCAACAAAAGTAAACGATTGACAAAGCGCCACCCTGCGCCGAAGATAAGGTTTGCTATCACCCCCTCTCTTGACAGAGTCTCTTATGCAAACCTTACGCCGTGCCCGCCTTAATCTACCGCGCCTGATCCGCACCCTGCCCTTGGCAGTACTGAGCCTGTGTCTGTTGGGCAGCCCTGCACAGGCGGCTGACCCTGCCGAGGGTTTCCCGAGCCGGGCACTAAACATTACGGTGACGTTTCCACCCGGTGGTGGCACTGACATTTTGGCGCGTCTGATTGGTAACGCTTTAGCAGAAACGCTGGGCCATGCAGCCGTTGTCGAGAACAAACCTGGCGCAAGCGGCAACGTGGGCTCAAAGTATGTGGCCGAGCGCGCGCCCGATGGCTACTCACTGCTGATGGTTAACAGCTCGTTTGCGATCAACCCAGCCGTATTTGCAACGATGCCGTTTGATCCAAAAAAAGATTTTGCACCGATCATCAACGTAGCATTTATTCCATCTGTGCTGGTCGTGCCCGCCAACTCGCCATATCAAACGCTGGCCGAACTGCTCACGGCCGCCAAACCCGTCAAAAATGATGTGTCGTATGGCTCGTGCGGCAACGGTACGCCGCAGCACCTGGCGGGTGAATCCCTAAATATCTATGCCAAGGCACACATCACGCATATTCCGTACGGTGGCTGCGGACCCGCACTTAAAGACGTTGTAGGCGGGCAAATTCCCTTGGCAATCATCACTGCCTCAAGCGCAATGAGCCTCATTAAAGGAGGCAAGCTGCGTGCGCTAGCAGTGACCTCGTCCGCGCGCTTTGGGCAACTGCCCGACGTGCCAACGGTCGCAGAACAAGGCTATCCGGGCTATGAGCTCAGCCAGTGGCATGGCTTGCTTGCGCCGGCCAACACATCGGTCGCCGTGCAACAAAAGCTCTATGAAGGCATTAACAAGGCCTTACAGTCGCCTGCCGTGAAGGACAAACTCGAAAGCTTGGGCTACACCCGTGCCAATGACGGGCCCGCAGCCTTCAAAAAGATTATTGACGGCGATATTGACAAGTTCGTGAAGCTGGCAAAAGAGATCAAACTTAAGGTTGATTGAAGCGCAAGTGCTCAAGCACCTCGGGCGCTTCCGCCCAGAGCATTGAATCCTTAAGCGTTTGAGCGCGACACGCTCGCGACGTGATCGAGCGAGGCTTCGTGCAGCGCTTCGTTCAGGTCAGTTGCCCGCAAGCACGCTTCAGACGGGCGCAGCCTTCGTCGAGCACTGCCATCGACGTTGCAAAAGAAAAACGAAAAAATGGCGTTGAGCCGTAAGCTGCGCCATGCACACCCGCCAACTTTTCTGAATCAAGCAAATACAACACAAAATCTTCATCCGTCTGGATGATCTGACCTGTTGGTGTTTTTTTACCAATCATGCCTGCGCAA
>CAMCZQ010000049.1 GCA_945887835.1 Bordetella parapertussis
CCTTTGAAGCCCAGCTCAGTGCGGTACGGCTCATTGCGGTGCGGATCAGTGCGCGCGACGGCGTGCAGCTTAAATCTTCAATTGAGAAACAATGCTGACTTTAAACATACTCAGTGGCGGCGCAGCTGCCTCAGCGGTCAAAGGTATTCAAGCTAACTTTGAGCGTGAGCATGACTGTACGCTCGAGGGTCGCTTTAGCGCAGTTGGTGAAATGCGCGACGCTTTACTGGCAGGCGCGCCCTGCGATTTAGTGATTCTGACGCGTTCGCTCATCGAACAGCTCAGCGTCTCGGGGCACGTTGTTCACGGCAGCGCTCAATCTTTAGGCAAAGTGCAAACTGGGATTGCAGTGAAGCAAGGCGCCCCTTACCCAACCGTTGACTCACGCGAAGCCTTAGCCCATGCCTTCAAACAAGCAAAGGCCATTTACTGCCCCGATACAAAAAAATCGACTGCGGGCATTCATTTTATGAAAGTCCTGACTGAACTCGGCCTTGAGCAAGAGGTTCGCGCACGCCTTCGAGAGTTTCCCAACGGCGCCACTGCAATGAAAGCCATGGCGCAAAGCAATGAATCCGGCTTGATAGGCTGCACACAAGCGACTGAAATCAATTACACCGAAGGGGTCGCGCTTGTGGCCAACTTACCAAAAGAATTTGAACTGGCCACCGACTATACCTTGGGCCTTTGTCGTCAATCCGCGCATCCTGCCCTTGCTAAACAATTAGCGCAATGGCTAACGGGCGCTCAATCTGAGCACATTCGGCGCCAAGGTGGTTTTGAGTTTTAAGCAGCTTTTGACACCAAGTCACTCGAGCTTACCAATCTTTTGCACCAGCGCTTTCATTGCCTCTGCATCGACCTGAACATAGGCAGAGAACTCTTTTGCGTCTTGGTACTGCATCACGGTGCCAGCCGCGATCAAGGCTTTTTGCGTTGCCGCATCGTTTGCGGCAAAGTGCGCAGCCTCACGCAATTTTTGCACAATTGGCTCTGGCACCTCTGCGGGCACAAACAGCCCGGCCCACTGTGCGTACACAATTGGCACACCCAGCGCGGTCAAGCTTGGCACCTCGGGCAAAGCGGCGAGTGTGCCAGGCCCCCAATGGGCCAAGGCACGTAGCTTACCTGCTTGGATTTGCTGTCCGACGCTGGCAGGCCCGGTTGAAAGTACCTCGATCTGCCCTCCCAACAATGCGGCAACGGCTGGACCGGCCCCCGTATAGGGAACGTGCAACATTTTGGTGTTGGTGGCGACCGTGAGCTGTTCAATGGGGATATGCATCGAACCGTAGTTGCCTGACGAGCCAAACGATACCTTTGCCGGATTTGCTTTGACATACGCGATAAATTCGGCGTAGGTCTTCCAGGGGCTCTCGGCCTTCACCACCAACACAGTCGGATCGGCCGCAAAACGCGCGATCGGTTTGAGTTGACTGAGCTGATACATGGGCGCGCGGTTCAGCACCTTATCCGCCTCGGGGATCACCACGACCGAGGACAAGGCAAACAGCACGTGATAGCCGTTTGGCTCGGCTCGGGCGACCTGCGCCATACCAATACCGCCCCCTGCCCCCGCTTTGTTTTCAATCACCAGCGTTTGATTCAAAAACTGTCCCATCGCCCGTGCAACCGGACGCGCCACAATATCGGCTACGCCCCCGGGCGGAAAGGGCACCACCACACTGATCGGCCGGTTAGGATAGGCGTCTTGGGCCACACCCATGGACAGGGCACCTAACCACAAGGCCAGCGCACCCAAAATATTCAGGCTCTGTTTAAGCTTGGTCAAGTCGTTCTCCAGAACTACCGTTTTTATGTAATGATGGGATCTAAATTATGTAGCGGTGTTCATTCAACCATATCACTAAAAACCTAGGAAGACATCAAGTGAAAATTTTAATTTTAGGTGCGGGCGGTGTTGGCGGTTATTTTGGAGCTCGTTTGCTGAAAGCGGGCGCCGATGTCACCTACCTGTTGCGCGAAAAGCGTCAGGCAAAGATTCTGGCCGAAGGCCTGATCATCGAGACACCCACAGAGACCTTTACCGTTCAACCTAAAACCATTACCCGCGAGCAACTCAAACCAGAGTATGACTTGATCGTGCTGGCGCCAAAATCCTTTGACTTCGAAGACGCCCTCGCCTCGCTTGAGGGTGCAAGCAGCAAAGGTGTCTTTTTGCCTTTCTTAAATGGCCTGGATCACATCCAACAACTCGATACAAAGTTTGGCAAAGACCGCGTCATGGGCGGTGTTGCTCAAATCGCAGCCACGCTTTCACCAACAGGTGCCGTCAAACAACTCACTGACCTTCACATGCTGACCGTTGGCCATCGTTCCACTGCACACGAGAAAATCGCACGCGACTTCTTTGCGCTCTGTGAGAACTCAGGCTTTGATCGCTTGTATAGCGAGAATATCGAACAATCGTTGTGGGATAAGTGGGTGTTTTTGGCAAGCTTGGCAGGCATGACAACCCTTTGCCGTGGCCACGTCGGCAAAATTTCAGCCGCCCCCTGGGGAGTCGAAACCACTACCAGCTTCTATGCCGAAAGCTGCGCAATCGCCGCGGCCAATGGTTTTCCAACCAAAGACGCAGCACAAAAACGCTCTCTTGACATGCTGACCAACGTGAAGTCAAGCTTCGCCGCCTCGATGCTTAGGGATCTGACGCAAGGCAACATGACTGAGCACGAGCATATTCTTGGGCAGATGATTCAACGCGGGGTGAGTAAAGGCGTCTCGTGCCCGTTGTTAAAACTCGCGCACACGCATTTGGTTGTTGAGCAGGATAAAAGTAAGTAGGCTAGGCTTATGTTGGGTAACCCCAGCACTGTTCAGGGGGCAGCGTCATAAAGGCTTCTGCCCCCGCTTCAAAGCGTGGCGCAGTGCCCAACTCGGTCACTTCAAGCGTTTGACCAAACACTTCAAGTTCGTAATTGGTCTGAACGCCTAAAAACTGTAATTGACGAACGCGAACGGGCAATGACCCTGCCGTTGCCACGGCAGCTAAAGAAATATTTTCTGGACGCACTGCGACTACAACAGTCTGACCTTGACCTAGCGTAGTCAAACACCGGGCCCGAACCTTTGCGCCCTGAGCCAACTCGACGACGTGATCGCCACCATCATGGTTGATCACAGTACCGTGTAAAGCGTTCGAGGCACCAGTGAAACTGGCGACAAACAAATCTGAGGGCTGGTTGTAAATCTGTTGCGGCGTACCCATCTGCAAGAGCTTGCCTTCATTCATCACGCCAATTTGATCACCTAGCACCACGGCCTCTGACTGGTCGTGCGTAACGTACAGTGCAGTCAAACCTGCCAGCTTGATAATGCGGCGCAAATCAGCTCGCAAACGCAGGCGTAACTTTGCATCTAAATTCGATAGAGGCTCGTCGAGTAATAATATTTTAGGTTGATAACTCAAGCTGCGAGCTAGCGCGACGCGCTGCATCTGCCCGCCGGATAGCGAGGTTGCAGGTCGATCGGCGTATTCAAGCAAATCGACTAACTCAAGTGCTTCTTTAACCTTCTGTTCGACCTCATTTTTTTCAATCCCACGGTGCTTCAAAGGATAGGCGACATTTTGTTTAACTGTCATGTGCGGCCAGACCGCATACGACTGAAAAACCATTCCGACCTCACGATGCCGAGGCGCGACAGAAATTCCTTGTGACGGCGCTGAAACGACTTGATCATCGATCACAATTTGGCCTGCCGTCGGATGCTCTAAGCCGGCTACGCATCGCAAGGTTGTTGTCTTGCCACAGCCCGAAGGACCCAACAACACGGTGATTTCACCGGTCGGGATTTGAAAGCTCACCTGATCCACCGCGGGGCGCCCCGAAGAGAACTCTTTCACTAAGCATTGCACATCGAGAGTGACTGCCATCATCTGATCCTTAACAAACGCATCATCGCCCGACCCATCATCGCTTTCATCCAACACTCGAATTTGTTGAACCGCCTGATAACCGGTTAGCAAGCCCAATGAGTAAACCAAGCAAGACCACCTGCGCTAAACCAAAAGCAGCAGCGGTACCAAGCGTGCCACTTTCATACAAATTCAAGAGCGCGATCGCCATCATCATCGTGTCAGTCGTATACAAAAAAAGCGAAGAGCCTAGCTCTCGGATTGCCAGCACAAACAAAAGTGTCATGGCTGCCGCGACACCAGGCTTGGCCAGAGGCAAGATAATGGTCGAGATGGTTCGCAACGGCCCCTTGCCAGAAATCCAGGCCGCTTCTTTTAACTCAGGATGAATTTGTGCCAGTGAAGTCGACAGAACTTTGACCGTATCGGGGATAAAGCGACCAACAAAAGCAAACACCAAAATCCAAATCGTGCCATACAAGCCGATCGGTAGACCAATCCAGGCCCACAGATACGCAACCCCAACGATCAAACCCGGCACAGCAGCCGGTAAGGTTGAAATCAAATCAATGACGCGAGCCGCTGGTGCGTCTTTGCGCTGAACCGTGTAGCCAATCGCAAACGCGAGAACACCACCTACTACGGCTGTCACACAACCAATGATTAAGGTGTTCCAGACAGATTGAATGGTTTGCTGATCGGCTAGTACTGTTTGAAAATGCCCCCACGAATATTGCTTAAGCTCAAACAGACTTGCCACCGTTGGCACAAACATAAATTTTCTAGTCGCTGCAACGGCTAATGCCCCGATGGGCAAGACCACGACCACCAACAGGTAGATCATCGCCAGAATAAACATCAACCATTTCCAGCTGCCAAGATTTAGCTCGCGTGGACGAAAACCTTTGCCACTGATTGTGATGTAGCTACGCTTAGACAACACTTTTTGCTGAATCAAGACCAACACGGCGGCAACAATAATCATCAAGATTGAGACCGCTGCGGCTGCGTTATAAAGAGGTGGGCTCCAGGATGTTAGTTGAAACAAATAGGTACTGAGCAACATGATGCCAGATTGAGAACCTAGAACAGACGGAATTCCGTAGATCCCCAACATCACCACAAAGGACAACAACATACTCGACAGGATGGCAGGCAAAATCAAAGGGAACGTCACATGCAACTGGGTATAAAAGGCACTCGCACCACTAATTTCAGAGGCCTCTTCAAGTGTAGGATCCATGTTGCGCAGCGCCGAAGCCGTGAACATATACACATAGGGTGCGTAGTACATCCCAAACACCGCTATTAAGCCACCCATCGAGTAGATATTGATTCGGGTGTCGAAATTAAACCATTTAAAAAAAGTATTGAGCAGACCGGTTGTCGGTGAGCCCAACAAAGACCAGGCAATGGCGCCCACCATCGGTGGGACAAACAACGGGATATAAGACAGAGCAGCGATCAGTTTTCTGCCCGGCATGTTCGTTCGCACCACCATCCACGAAAAAGACAAGCCAATCACCACCGCCACGACCGCACCGCCCCCGCACGCGATCAACGAATTGAGCAACGCGGCAGAAGCATTGGGATTCGTTAACGCTGCAGAAAAGTGGTGCAGTGCAAAACGCGAGACATCGATCCCCTCAGTAAGCGGGTCCATGTCGGTGAGCGCGCCGACCACCAGCATGATCATTGGATAGATGACCAGCAAGGCCAAAATAATCAGCAGCAACCCAGACCAGAACCAATTGCCAAATCGCGCAAAGATCTTTTGCGCGTACTGGCTTGGTGCAACCGGTGCAGCAGCCTGAGTCTGCATGGGAATACTTAGCGCCAATTAAATAACTGCGTCCACTCTTTGGTCCAAGTCTCGCGATTCGCTGCAGTTTTAGCTGGATCTGCTCGCCAAATTTTATGAATCGTGGGGTCAAAACCCTCGGGCGACGGCGTGCCACTGAGCGCCGAAAACATTTTCCAGTCATTGACCACAATCGACTGCCCTTCTTTTGAAAGTGACCAGTTCATAAACAAGGTGGCTGCATTCGGCGCCTTGGCATTTTTAACGAGGCTGATCGGCAGTTCAATAACGGGAATGCCTTCTTTCGCAAAATTACAGGTAATTGGAGCACCTTCTTTGGTGCGCGGCAAAATCTGATTCGTAATGATTGCTGCCACAGACACCTCACCGCGTAGCAAAGCATCGCTCAGCGGCACACCACTCGGAAATATCTTTGGTTTGTTCGCTGCCAAGGCCGCCCAGTAACCCTCGCCAAGCGTCTCACGTTCAAACATCGAACGGATCCAACCCGTGCCACCCGTCAAGATGGTGACCTCACCCAACTTGCCCTTGAATTGCGGGTCGGTAAGTTCAGCCCATGATTTAGGCGGGTTCTTCACCAGCTCAGTGTTGTAACCAATACACCACGCCGCCATGGTTAGCGGCCAAGCCTTCTTAGCCGCATTGGGCGCAGGAAAGCCACTTGCGTTGGGTGGGGCGTAATCGGCAAAGGCCGTCTGCACGCTGTCAACTTGGGCTTGATCAGAAAAAGACACAATATCGGCGGCTAATTTTCCGGCAGCCATCTCGGCTTGCACACGCGTCACCAACTGCCCACCGGGCATACGCAATACCTGAACATCGATTCCAGGAAAACGCTTATTAAACAGTCCAATCGCACGCATGGTATTTTCTTTATCCATCGTGGTGTAAAGCACCAACTTCCCCTCTTTGGTAGCGGCCTTGATTAACTCAGGGCTACCGTATTCGTTTGTTTGGGCAACCACAGGAGTGACTCCTTGCAGCGCGCAAGCGACCAAGATGCTGCCAAGCAATGTCTGTTTCATCAGGGATCTCCGATATTTTTATTGTTGCAGCGCCACATAACATAGCGACTAGCGCCGTTCTCATTGATCGTGCAGCTTAGGGCGGGAGTTCTCTTATGTCAACGTCGTCGGCTTTACACAGGCTTAGGCGTTTCAATAATCGTCAAGCTCTGCTATAAACGATATCAATCAATTTTAAAAATAATGCAGCTCGGCACAACAACTGTCGCGGCGCTACAGGAGACACGTGTGATTGAAAATATTTTTGGCCAACCTTTGGGCGGCATTGTGCAGGTCGCCTATGTCGTTGAAGACTTGCAAAAATCGATTACTGAATTTAGTCAAAAATTTAATATCGGTCCTTGGTTCTACTCAAATGGCTACACGCTGAAAGAAGCCTCATATCGGGGCAAGCCCACCGATATGCGCATGGGGCTGGCACTGAGTTTCTCGGGCAACATGTGCTTTGAAGTGATTCAGCCGCTTGATGACAAGCCTTCTGTGTATTGGGATGTCATCAAGAAAAAGGGCTATGGTTTTCATCATTTAGGCATGGCGACCACCCAGTACGAGGTCGATGTGGCTCGCTATCAAAAAATGGGCTATGTCTTGGCCTTTGAGGGGCTGACGCCACGCGGCATTCGGTTTGCCTACTTTGACACCACAGGCGACTTGCCGGGCATGCTTGAACTGATCGAATACAACGATACTCAGTTGAAGTTTCTGTCTTTAATGCAACAAGCTTCGGTGAACTGGGATGGAAAAGACCCGTCCAGAAAAATCGAAATTATTACCAATCAATTAACCTAATAACGACTCGCTGAAGTCGTATGAACAAATGGAGACAATGATGCAGACATTAATCAAAAAGCAGCTAAAAAACTGGGCCATATCCTGTGCGAGCCTGATCGCGCTAACTTGTATCGCGCCTGCAAACGCACAAACCCTAGAGTTCGCCTCAGTATTTCCTGAGTCAGACTTCTCTTCGCTTTCGGTCAAGCACTGGACAGAAGCCGTCACAAAAGCTACCGATGGTCGCATTAAGTTTCGCATTCACTGGTCCGGCAGCTTAGTGGGCAACAAAATGGTCGATGCCATGCGCGATGGCGTGGTTGACGCAGCCTTATCGTTTACGCCCTATGTGTCGGGTGAAATCATTGATTTGGCTGGGTTTGATGTTCCCTTCAGTTTTCCGCTCGACCCTAAAGGCCTTGGTGCCTTCAATCGCGAGGTCTTGCCCCTTGTCGATAAGATCTACGAAAAAAGAGGCTCGCGTGCCGTCTCTGCACCACCCTCGTTATTGCCCGACCCAATTACGTGCAGAGATCGTTTTTTAAGCGGTCCTGAGCAATGGAAAGGCGTCAAGCTTCGCACTGCGGGTCGCTGGCAAGCCGAGACAATCAAGCGCTGGGGCGGGAGCCCTGTCGTATTCGCTCCCGCGGAGCTGTATAACGCGCTCGATCTGGGCACAGTGAACTGCACGCTCATGATTTACAGCGGCATATTGTCTTTAAAGTTATATGAACCCGCAAAATTCATTACCCGTGTTGATCATTCAATCGCGTTTGCAACGATCAATATCAGCAATGACCGCTGGAAGCGCCTGTCTGAGGCAGATCGCGCAATCATGCTGAAAGTTGGCCAAGAGACGATGGATTGGGGGCTCATTGCCTACACACAGGGTTACGAGCAAACGATGAAAACTCTTGGAGAACGCGGTGCGAAATTCTGCGTACCTAAACAAGCAGAATTTGATCGCTTAGTTGCCGCGGCGACGGATGTCTTCGACAAAGAGATTTCTCCCAAGACGAGCGCAGACGGTACGCGCATTATTGAAGTCATCAAACGCTATCGTCCTCAAGTGTTAGCTCGACCAACAGTCGGCGATATTTCTGAATGCCCTTAAGATATAACTTAAGACGCGTTTGAACATGGCTACAACAAAACAACGACCCGTCATCGTGACCGGCGGGAGCCGAGGCATTGGGGCAGAAATTGTCCGTCTGCTTGCTTTGCGCAAGATACCGGTTTGCTTTAATTACACGAGCCGCATCACCGAGGCGCAACTGCTAGCGCGCGAACTCGAGGACCAAGGTCAGGTATTTTGCATGGTGCAGGCCGATGTCTCAGAGCCATCCTCAATATTGAATCTTTTTGAGCAATGCGATGCAAAGTTTGGTGCGCTAGGTGGTTTAGTCAACAACGCGGGATTTGTTGGCAGAGCCGGCAGACGCATCGACACTTTAGACATCGACACTCTGCGTAAAACGTTTGACATCAACGTCATTGGTCCCATTCTTTGCGCCCAGCAGGCACTCAAGCGCCTATCGACCAAGCATGGCGGTAACGGAGGACGAATTATTAATGTGTCTTCGATCGCAAGTCGAACCGGCAGCCCGAACGACTGGGTTGACTATGCTGCATCGAAAGCCGCCTTAAATACCTTCACTCTGGGCTTGGCGCGCGAGGTCGCGAAGGAAGGGGTACAGGTCACGGGAGTTGCCCCGGGCGGCGTAGCGACCAAATTACACGCCATTGCCGGCGCACCCGAACGCATAGAGCGCATGGCTCAGCTGACGCCGATTGGCCGTGCGGCAGAGGCAAAAGAGATCGCTGAGGTCGTGATTTGGGCGTTGCTCGATGCTCCAGATTACGTCACCGGCACCACCATTGACGTCGCGGGAGGCTTATGAGTATTCAGCAAGTATTTTGGGCGCAGTTTAGAGATCGGATCTTTCGTCTGAATCACTTTCTGGCGGTCATATCAGGTTGGTTAGTATTGCTCATCACATTAATTGGTTGTTACGGAGTCTTTACACGTTACGTGCTGGGTACGCCGGACACCTGGTCTTATCCTGTCTGCGCCTATCTTCTTTGCTTTGTTGTATTTTTTGCAACGAGCCACGCGCTGCAAGAGGGTATTCATGTGCGAATTGATCTCTTACAAGAATGGTTTCCGGGCAAGGCCACACGTATCGCCACGACGATCGGCGACATTCTCACCACACTTTTTTTAAGTCTTTTTTTCTATCAGGTCTGGAAAGTTTTTTTTGAAGGCTATTCAACCGGACGCATCGATGAAACTGAATTAGCCTGGCCGGTCGCCCTCGTTCAGTGGTCAATGCCTTTTGGTGCGGGCCTGATGTTTATCACTCAGTTACTGGTGATTGCGGCGCGATTTATCGACGGACGCGAACTCCCTCATCAAGATAACTGGTAAGTCAGTGTAGGCACACCATTAAGGATACGCCATGGAATTCGGCTGGTTAGGTTTAACTCTGATTTTATTTGCGTTTTTGCTTGTGTTTATGACAATCGGAATACCGGTCGCATTTTCAATGGGCATCACCGCGACCATTATGGTGTTTTTATTCCTGAACCCAGCGATGCTCATTCAAATGGCTCGTATGAGCTTTGTCGTATCGACGAGCCATCTATTTTTGGTCGCGCCGCTATTTGTCTTGATGGCGGGGGTCGTTTCGCATTCTGATATTGCCGAACGCTCATATCTTGCAGCGACAAAATGGTTTAACCGAGTTCCGGGTGCCCTGCCTGTCAGCACGATTGTGGCATGCTCTGCCTTTGCCGCAATTTCGGGATCAAGCCCTGCCACCGCAGCCGCGATCGGCTATGCCTCGATTCCCGAGATGCTTCGACACGGCTACTCAAAACGCATGGCTGTCGGTGTTGTCGCTGCGGGAGGAACCTTAGGGATTTTGATTCCGCCAAGCGTTGTCATGGTGATTTACGGTATTCTGACCGAAACCTCGATCGGCTCACTATTCATCGCAGGCATCGTGCCAGGACTTTTTCTGGCGGCTTTAATGATTACCTATGTCGTATTAGAAAGTATGCGCGAAGGCACTGCTAAACCGCTTAACGTTCGCGTGACTTGGTCTGAACGCTTTAGCTCGTTGACAGGTATTTGGCCAGTTTTGCTTTTGTTTTTAATCGTAATGGGTTCAATCTATAGCGGCTTAGCCACCACCACAGAGGCAGCAGCACTCGGTGCTTTGGGTGCCCTGCTTTTAACCATTCGTCGCCCAGATATGCGCCACGGCGGATTGAGCAAAGTCTTGCTCACCACTGCCCAGACGACCACCATGCTGATGATGCTGATCATTTTTGGCAGCTTCTTTGGGTTTGTGGTGTCTCGCCTCGGGATCGCGCATGGCATGATCGAATCCGTCACATCGGCCAATCTGCAACCTTGGATGGTGCTGACACTTTATATCGTCGTACTTTTAATTTTAGGCTGCCTGATGGACCCAGCCTCGATGATGGTGATCACACTACCCTTGGCGTTTCCGGTATTAAGCAAGATGGGCTATGACCCCGTTTGGTTAGGCATCATCGTCACCATCGCGGTAGAAATCGGAATGATCACCCCTCCGGTGGGCTTAAACCTATTTGTACTAAAAGGGATCGTGCCTAAAGAGGTCACCATGACAGACATCATGGCGGGCTCTGCCCCCTTTATTTTAGTGATGCTATTGGGGCTCTTGGTGGTCGTGCTGTTTCCGCAGATTGCTCTTTGGCTGCCTCAGATGATGGCCAAATAGCGAAGGCATCATTGAATGCGAGCTGCGTAACAGTGCAGGCTGCGTAACAGAGCGAGCTGCATGACAACACGCGCACGCCGTCGCTTCAATTACGCTTTAGGCTGAGCCAGTCGCGCCCCAGCAAGCATCGCTGCAAACGCAAGCATCGAGGCATACGTCAAGGTTGAAAACCCCGTGAGCCCCTGCCCGATCGAACAGCCCATCGCCAACGCGCCTCCGACTCCCATGAGCGTGCCTCCGCCCATATAGCGCAGCATCTCGCTAGGTGTTGCAAAGCCTTGCAACCGAAAAGTCTTAGACCACTTTGCTGCAGCAAAAGAACCGAGCACGACGCCCACCATCACCGTGACGCCGAACCCCAGCCGCATGCCCGTCGCAATCATTGTGTATTGAATCGTCTCGCCGATTGGCGCAATAAAGGTCAAGGAAGCGCTTGGCGCCGGCTCAAACTCGTCTGCCCCCAGCCACCCTGTCACGAACCAGCCAGCCGTAATCAACAAGCCAACGACGATTCCGCTGATTAAATCTTTTTGATGCTTAAAAATTGAACCACGCCAAAACACAAACACTAACAACGCAAGCACTAGCAACCCGATCAAAGCAAAACGTGTTGTGGCTTCAAATTCATACAGACCGTGTGCAGGCAAGGCCGTCGCCTGCGCCAGCATTAACCGCCCAGGGGCCAACAGTCCTGTCAACGTCATATAGGCCGAAATCCCCAAGCACAACAGCACCGTAAAGGATCTGAGATTACCCTGCCCTAACAACACCACTGCCCGCGCACCACAGCCATTCGCAAGCATCATGCCGTAGCCAAACAGCATCCCACCCAGAATCACAAACAACCACGAAGCGCCGTTACCGCGATAAATCGAGGTGCTCAGATCGACCCACTCGTAAGCCGATAAGAGCTGAGCTCCCAACACCGACACGACAAGCGCCAAGGCGAAGGACTGAGCTTTTTGCCTCGCACCCGACTCCCAGCCACCTTTGAGGGCCCGATTTAGGCAAAAGCCCGACCACTGGCCATTGATCCCAAACAACAGACCCACAACCAACCCTGACCACAGCAATATTTCTCGAGCATCCATGAGCGATTTCTATTTATTCGTTTACGCGGGCACAACCCGTCATCAGGGCCACCCGGGCACCTTGACACCTGCGGCAAGTTCCGAATGATAGCCAGTTGCGGAAAAAGCACAAACAACGAATTATGCTCTTCTATATAGCTTCAGGTTATATACTGGTGGCGCAACCAAAACCAAGTCGACCGCGACCGCCGAATTAAATTTAATCATTGACGTTGATGCAAAAAATAAGCCATCATCGGTGGAGACTTTAAAAATTGCGTTTGACTGCCATACCCAGCTAAATAACTAAGTTTTTTGACCAATACCCCCTCCCCGGAGAAAAAAATGCGCGTTTTAAGACATCTATTTTTAATGGCCCTGTCGTTGACGACCTGTACGGTGCTGGCGGTTGGCCCCGCCCCCGAGCCCCTCAAACAAAAAGAAGTGCTAACCGTTGGCTACGTCAAGGTCGGCCACCTTTCGGCCATGTTGATGCTTGAAGAAGAACTCAAAAAATTCAATATCGAAGTCAAGCGCGCTGAGTTTGTTCGCTATGCCGACGCACGCACCGCGCTGCTTTCGGGCTCAGTCGACGTCTCGGCAGTTGGCCCAGGGGATTTGGCAATCGTCGCCGCGCAAGGCAGCAAAAATTTGATCGGCCTGACGGGTGTCGGCAGCTCGGCTAAATATCTGGTCGTTCGCAAAGGCGTCAAGATCGATAACTGGAACGATATTGCCGGTAAAAAAATCGCGATCGCACCAGGCTCAGCCGTTTGGTTTCAATGGGCAATGACCTTAATCGAAAAGAATATTCCATACACCACGTTCTCGCCCGTGAATGTGCAAGGGGGTGGCACCGCGTTTGTGCAAGCCATGAAGCGTGGCGATATCGACGCAATGGTTTTGTGGGAGCCCTTTGAATCGCAAGCCGTCGCTGAAGGCGATGCTTATTTTGCAAAAAACCTCGACTACAGTCAGTCAAGTTCAGTCGGTGCCGAACTTGGCATGCTGGCCGCCTCGGGCCAAGCAATGAGCACTAAAAAAGAGTTGGTCCGCCGTTTCTTGTGGGCTTACTTGAACGCCGAAGAACAATTAGGCAAAAGCAAAGAAGCGTTTGCCGACGCGTATTCTAAATACACTGGGCTGCCTTTAAGCGTGACAAGCGAATCTGCAAAAATCATTACGCTCGGTGGTGTGCTCGACAAAGCGCAAGTCGCCCGCTTGGCCGAAGCTGCTTTTAAGCAAGGCATCGTACAAAAAGATGTCACGAAAGAAGCTGCCGAACTCTATGACGACAGCATGGCGAAAGAGATCAAAAAATAAGCGTCAGGATACTTTTAATGAAGCATGCGGTGAACGTCAAGCGCTTCGTGCTTGGTTTGTTAGTGCCCGGCGCAGTGCTTGCGCTGTGGCAAATCACGGGCAGTATGTCAAGTATGGCTGGCATCATGCCCACGCCCTTAAAAGTGCTTGAAGGCTGGCAACTCTGGATCTTTGGCCAACCCGGTTTAGGCTTGAATCCTTATCTGGGAACGTGGGTGTCTAACGTCGAGTACTCTTCGATGCGAGTCGCCCAAGGCTTTGCGTTGGCGGCTTTGATCGGCGTGCCTCTGGGCTTGTTGATTGGTTGGAGCAAGCTCATCGCGCAAATGCTTGATCCGTTGATTCAAAGCTTGCGTCCGATCCCGATCACAGCCTGGCTACCGTTCTCAATCGCGCTTTTTGGCATTCGAGATATTGGCTCGATTTTTTTGATCTTTCTGGGCGGCTTCTATGCCATCGTTGTCAACACCACGCAAGGTGCCCGCGATGTTGACCGCAACTTGGTGCGCGCGGCGCTGATGATGGGTGCTAACCGCGCGCAGCTGCTGTATCGGGTCGTACTGCCGGCGGCGATGCCTTCTATTTTTACGGGCTTGCGCATCGGCTTGGGGATTTCGTGGACAGCGGTGATTGTCTCTGAGATGGTCGCAGTGAAGTCGGGTCTGGGCTACGTCTTGTGGGACGCCTATTACATGGGTCGTATGGATATCGTTCTGGCCGACATGGTGTCAATTGGCGCAATGGGGTTTTTAAGCGATCGCCTGATTGTGTTCCTCGAGCGCAAGATTTTGGTGTGGCGTATTTTACAAAGTCATTGAAGCATTTATGTCTAGAATTTCCATACAAAAAGTCTGCAAAATTTACCCGACTCAACCTCCGGTCACGGCGCTCGATCATATCGATCTTGAAGTGGGCGAAGGTGATTTTATTGCGCTGCTAGGACCTTCGGGTTGCGGTAAATCAACCTTACTGAACCTCGTCGCAGGCTTTGAATTGCCCACGACAGGGCAACTGCACGTCAACGCCCAACCCGTACTCGCACCTGGCCCAGATCGTGGCGTGGTGTTTCAAGAAGCGGCCTTGTTTCCGTGGTTAACGGTTTGGGAAAACGTCATTTTTGGCCCGAAGGTGCAAGGCCTTGCGAAGGCCGAGTACGAAGCGCGCGCGCACGAGATGCTGAGCATCGTGGGCTTACAAGACTTTAAACAACATTTACCGGTACAGTTGTCGGGTGGTATGCGTCAGCGTGTTGGCATTGCCCGCATCCTGACGCTGGGTTCGCGCGTGTTATTAATGGATGAACCATTTGGTGCGCTCGACGCCCAGACTCGACTCACCATGCAAGAGCTGTTGCTCTCGGTATGGCAAAAACTCAAACCAACGATTATCTTTGTCACTCACGACATTGATGAGGCTATTTTTTTAGCCGATAGCGTTTATGTGATGTCTGCGCGACCCGGTCGCCTGCAAGAAAAACTGACGGTACCGCTGGCGCGCCCGCGCAGCGTCGCCGACACGGCAAGCGAAGCCTTCACTAAAATGAAACTCGACGTTCTTAATCTGATTCGACACAACCATGGCTAATCCACGTATCCCCTATCGCTTTTCTGATGAAGGCCCGCAACTGAAGGCACACCCTGAGGGTGCGATTCTGGTGCATTTAGTGGTCAACGTCGAACACTGGCAATTTGAAGCCAGCATGCCACGCACCATCCTCACGCCACCCCATGGCAAAGAGACCGTGCCCGATGTGCCCAACTTTAGCTGGGTCGACTATGGCATGCGTGCCGGCCTGCCCCGAATGATCAAAGCAATTCAAAGTCGCGGCTTACCGGCCTCGACCAGTTTTAACGCAGGCGTCATCCAAGCCTATCCGCGGGCGGCGCAAGCGATGCACCAGGCCGGCTGGGAGTTCATTGGCCATGGCGTTCATCAAAAGGCGCTGAATCATGCTGACGGCGAAGAGACCTTAATTGCCACGAGTCTGGACATGATTGAAGCGTTTACGGGCAAGCGGCCCAAAGGCTGGTTAAGCCCTGGCCTGCGAGAGTCGCACGACACGCCCGAGATTTTAAAAACGCAAGGCATTGAGTACGTCTTTGACTGGGTGGTCGACGATGTACCGCACTGGTTGCACACCAAGCACGGCCCGCTGTTAGCGTTGCCTTACAACCTGGAAATCAACGACTCGATTATTTATGCCGTTGAAAAACATCAGTCAAACGAGATGTATCAACGCTTAGCCAATACCTTAAGCTTGTTTAAACGGGAATGCAAAACACAGCCTCGCGTCTTGTCGCTTGGCTTGCATCCACATTTGATTGGTGTGCCGCATCGCTTTGAAAGCTTTGAGAAAATGCTTGATCTGCTGCTGGCCACACCTGAAGTTTGTTTTGTGACTGGTCAAGACATCGCTCAATGGTACACAGCGCAAGTGCCACCGCCTTAAGCACTGCTGTGTGACGCAGGCGATCGAGTCATTAACGACTAAAAACTAAGCGCGCACCGAAACCCAGCAAACAGAGGCCGGCCAGTTTTTCTAGAAAAAAACCAAAGCGCGGGTTGCTGCGCATGCGTGTTGCAAAAAAATGTGTGAGAAGCACAGCAAGCACGCCATAGGCAAACGCCAAAACCGCGATCGTGATCGCTAAGACGCCAAAGGTCAGCAAACCCCGTTGTGTCAGCGGATCAATGAACAACGGAAAAAATGCCATATAAAAGACAATCGCTTTGGGATTGAGCAAGGTGATGAACAAGGCCTGGCGCAGGTAGTGATAGGGCTTGATATTCAAGATCGGGGCCGCGCCTTGTTTGGCAAACAACATTTTTAAGCCGAGCCAGGCAAGATAAGCTGCCCCGAGCCACTGAACAGCTTGAAAAGCGGTTGGATAAGCCGTCAAAAGCGCAGCGACACCCGCAACAGCCAGCCAGCACAAAACCTGATCACCTAAGATAATGCCCACCGTTGCAGCCAAGCCCGCGCGCCAACCACCTTTTGTCGTCGAAGTGATCAGCACCAGATTGCCGGGCCCCGGAATCAACAAAAAAATCGCGAAGGCGAGGACAAAAGCTTCGTAATCGGTGACGCCAAGCATTCGAACTCCTAGCTTAAAGTATTCTATTGTATTGAATATCCTTTTGACTGCCCTTCTGTTTCTTCATCCATTTTTTTACTGCTGATACCATGACAACTCGCTTTCGACTTCACCTAGAGAATGGCCGGCTTCGCAACGAACTCTTTCACCTCACGCACGAGCAGTGGACGCAGGCCGCGGCAAGACACCCAGACCTTGCCAAACAAATCGACGTATCCGTCGGCTGGGATGGCGATATTTTAGAAAATGCGCTGCAAGACGCTGATGCACTGCTTGCGGGCCCAATCGATCGCCCAAAAATCATTCAAGCAAAAAAACTAAAGTGGATTCATACGACAGGCGCGGGTGTGGATCACCTGCTGCCGCTCGACTGGTTGCCCGAGCAAATCACGGTCACCAACAGCAGTGGTATTCATGGCGACAAGACTGAAGATTTCATCAGCATGGCCTTGTTAATGTTGCACAACAAAATGCCTCAAATTTTTGCGAATCAAACCAACAAAATTTGGGACATGATTCATGAGTTCAATATCCGCGGTAAAACAGCGACGGTGATTGGCTTCGGAGACGTTGGCCGAGCAGCCGGCTTGGGCGCGAAACGGCTCGGCATGAAAGTGATTGCCGTGACTCGCTCTGGTACAGCGCAACCGCTTGCCGACGAAACAATCAGCGTGAGCCAGCTCGACAGCGTTCTGCCTCGAACCGACTATTTGATTGTTGCAGCACCTCTCACAGCAGATACCCGAGGCTTAATCACCGATACCAGAATCGCGTTGCTACCCAAAGGTGCAGGATTGATCAATATTGGCCGTTCACCGATTGTGGATTACGATGCCGTCGTCAAACATCTTGCAAGCAAACAGCTCGATGGAGCGATCTTGGATGTGTTTGATAAAGAGCCTCTTGATCAGAGCTCACCTCTTTGGACAACACCCAATCTTATCGTCACGCCTCACATCTCGTGCGACGCGCCCGATTACACGCAGCGTGTATTGGATTGTTGGTTCGCCAACTTTGCCAAATTCATCACGATCGGACAGCTCGACAACAAAGTGAATCGACAACTTGGTTACTAAACGCTTATTCGAGCTTGAGTTTTCCAGCCGCAGCTAACTCTGCGGCTTGTTTATCTTCTTTTTGCATCAGAGTCGTAAAAACAGCAGAGGGACCCGGGCGTGCCTGGCTCGCAGCGCGCATGAACTGCTCTTGAATCTGAGGATCCGTCAAGGCGTTATTCAAGGCTGTATTTAAAATCGCAAGCGTCGCGCTAGGGGTCTTGCCTGGCGCAAGCAATCCCGCCGTCGTACTGACCTCAAGCTGTGGCAACCCCAGTTCTTTCGCGCTTGGCACGTCAGGTACCAAGGAGTCGCGCTCTGCAGCGACCACCATCATGGCACGCGTACGTCCAGATTTAAGAAACGTAATTGCGCTCGACAACTGATCGATGCTGACGTCGACTTGCCCGCCTAACAAATCGATATTAGAGGGCCCTGAACCCTTGTAGGTAATCACATTCAACTCGATGCCGGCCATGATTTGTAATTGCATGATGGCAATATGATTGGACGTACCAATACCCGCGTTGGCGATACTGACTTTGCCTGGGTTAGCTTTAGCAAAAGCCACAAAACCTGCGAAATCCTTAAATTTCGGTTGTTCGGAGCGGGTGACCAACAATAATGATGTTGAGGAGATCAACCCAACCGCGGCAAAGCTATCGAGTGTGTACTGAGTCTGCACCATCTTTGGAGCCACGGTAATCGCATTGGGCGTGCTCACCAACAGCACTGATCCATCGGCTTCGGCTCTGGAAAGCTCGGTCGCACCTAGCACGCCTCCTGCCCCTGGTCTGTTGTGCACGACAACAGCTTGCCCCAGCTGCTTCGCCAAGCCAGGGGCAATCAAACGGGCAATAATGTCAAGATTGCCACCCGCCGCAAACGGCACAATCAGCGTAATTGGTTTATTGGGCATTTGCGCTTGAGCAAAAGTGCCACTCATTGCACACGCCGCCGCGAACGACAAAACAAGTCGTCGTCGTGCTCCTGAATATTGGGCAAAAGTGTTATCTCGTTTCATATGCTTTTTGGGGGTTGAATTCAGTCGTTCAAAGACCTCTGCAACACAGATTAACAGAGCTCGAAGCATCACGGTCATCTTTGCGGCAGCGCAACAAAGCATCACGAAAGCCATTCAAAATCCACAAAATGATGACGCAATCATCTAGCTCTCAATATCAACGTGCAAGAATCGCCGCGCCACATTAGACTATGGCTACTAAAAGAGAATTGATTCGCTCGTTTTGACTGAGTGAAGCCTTTAAAAAATACTGCGTTCGCGCAAACAGGAGACTCGCTTTGCAACCGACAAATTTGACAGACCCGACCTATTTTCACAAGGTTGTTGACTGCCAGTATGCGTGTCCAGCACATACACCGGTGCCAGAATATATCCGCCTGATTGGCCAAGGTCGTTATACCGATGCCTATATGGTGAATTGGGTATCCAACGTTTTCCCAGGAGTGCTTGGGCGCACCTGTGACCGTCCTTGCGAACCCGCCTGTCGGCGCGGGCGCGTCGAAGAAAATAATGGCGACAAGCCCGAACCCGTTGCGATTTGCCGCTTAAAACGTGTGGCCGCCGACAACAAAGATCAAAGCGACATCAAAGCGCGGATGCCTGCGATCGCGCCACCCAATGGCAAGCGAATCGTCTGCGTGGGTGCTGGTCCGGCCTCGTTGACTGTTGCGCGTGACCTGCTGCCACTTGGTTACCAAGTCACCATATTTGATGCAGAGGCCAAAGCCGGCGGCTTTATTCGTTCGCAGATTCCACGCTTTCGTTTACCTGAGTCAGTGATTGATGAAGAAACCGATTACATCCTTGAAATGGGCGTTGACTTTAAAGCGGGTCAGCGCGTCGAGTTACTGAGTGGCTTGATGGCCGAAGGCTATGACGCAGTCTTTGTCGGTTGCGGCGCACCGCGCGGACGTGACCTTGACGTGCCCGGGCGTAAAGAAGCGGCTGCAAATATTCACATCGGCATCGACTGGCTCGCCTCGGTGTCGTTTGGCCATATCACCAGCGTAGGTAAGCGCGTCATCGTCTTGGGTGGCGGTAACACCGCGATGGATTGCTGCCGCTCTTCACGCCGCTTAGGCGGCACCGACGTCAAGGTGATCGTACGCAGCGGCTTCGAGGAAATGAAAGCATCGCCCTGGGAAAAAGAAGACGCCATCCATGAGGGCATACCAATCATCAACTTTCATGTGCCTAAAAGCTTTGAACATAAAAACGGCAAACTGCTTGGCATGACCTTTGAAGTGGTCGAGGCCACCTATGACGACCAGGGCCGCCGCAGCTTGGTGCCCACTGGTCAGCCTGATGTGTTTTTTGAATGCGACACGGTGTTGTTGGCCGTCGGTCAAGAAAACGCGTTTCCGTGGATTGACGAGGCTAGCGGTGTTGACTTTAATAAATGGGGCCAACCAGTATTAGGCAACGACTCATTTCAGTCAACTTCACAGCCAAGCGTATTTTTTGGTGGCGATGCAGCCTTTGGCCCTAAAAATATTATTACCGCTGTCGCACACGGACACGAGGCTGCCGTATCGATTGATCGCTTCTTAAACAAAGAAGACACCGAGAAGCGCCCCGCCCCCACCACGAATTTAATGTCGCAAAAAATGGGCATTCACGAGTGGAGCTATCAAAACGATGTTTCTAATGACACTCGCTTCAAAGTGCCATGGGCCGAATCCGAAAAAGCGCTTGCCAACATTCGGGTTGAAGTTGAGCTAGGCTTTG
>CAMCZQ010000050.1 GCA_945887835.1 Bordetella parapertussis
ATAGGGCTGACCTTGCGAATACTTATAGGCCATCGCCACTAGCGTCGGCATTTTGGCAATCAGGCGAATCGCCGACACATGCCGATGGTGCGGATTTGTGATGTCGTTGGAGTCGTGATAGAACGCAGACATCGCCCCCACCAACCCCGTCAGCACAGCCATCGGATGCGCATCGCGGCGAAAGCCACGTAGAAAAAACTGCATTTGTTCATTGACCATGGTGTGACGTGTCACCAAGGTATCAAAATCCAATTTTTGCTTAGCGTCGGGTAAGTCGCCATTTAAGATCAGATAACTGATATCCATGAAGTCGCAATTGACAGCCAACTCATCGATCGGGTAACCGCGGTACAAGAGCTCGCCCTTATCACCATCGATATACGTAATGTCTGAGGTGCACGAAGCCGTCGACAAAAAACCGGGATCATAAGTAAACATGCCCGTTTGGCCATACAGCTTACGAATGTCGATTACCTGCGGGCCAACCGAGCCGTTGTACACCGGAAAATCAACCGACGGCGCACCGTCAGAGAACGAAAGTGTCGCTTTTTTGTCAGATAGTTTCATGGGGCGTTCCTTCGAAAAGTTTTTATGCGACTTCTATAAAGCGCGAATGTTGGCAAGCACGGCGTGCACTGCAGGCCTGTCTAGAGAACCCACAGGTTCGAGTCGAGATAACAGTAAGTCTAACAGTTCATTGTCACCAAGCTCAAACAGCTGAGTCAGCGCCCCGACCTCGACATCGGTCAGGGCGGTCTCATAGGCGTCGAGATACTTGGTCAGCATTAAATCGTTTTCAAGCAAGCCTCGCCGGGCGCGCCAGCGCAGCCGTGTGCGATCCATGTCGGTCAGTTGGCTCATGGCAGGCGTAGCCTAGACCGTGCGACGCACGAGCATTTCTTTAATCTTACCAATCGCCTTTGTCGGGTTCAAACCTTTGGGGCAAACGTCAACACAGTTCATAATGGTATGGCAACGGAACAACCGATACGGATCTTCCAGGTTGTCGAGTCGCTCCGCCGTTGCGTGGTCCCGGGTGTCAGCAATAAAGCGATACGCCTGAAGCAAGCCAGCTGGCCCGACAAACTTATCTGGGTTCCACCAAAAAGACGGGCAAGAGGTCGAGCAGCAAGCGCACAAAATGCACTCATACAGACCGTTGAGTTCGTCGCGCGCCTCGGGGGTTTGTAAGCGCTCTTTTTCAGGTGGTACCGTATCATTGATCAGGTAAGGCCTGACCGAATGATATTGGTTAAAGAAGTGCGTCATGTCGACAATCAAATCACGGATAACGGGCAAACCTGGAAGTGGACGCAACACCACAGGCTCGCTTAATTCAAGCATGTTAGTGGTGCAAGCCAAACCATTTTTACCGTTGATGTTCATGGCGTCAGAACCACAGACGCCTTCGCGACACGAACGACGCAGGGTCAGACTGTCGTCGACATCCATCTTGATGCGGATGAGTGCGTCAAGCAGCATCTTATCGGTCGGTTGTAGCTCGACCTCGAGCTTTTGCATGTAGGGACGCTCGTCTTTGTCAGGATCGTAGCGATAAATTTCAAACTTCACGATGCGTTTGGTGCTCATGATAGGTATCCAGGTAACTTGTCTTAAAAGGTACGCGACTTGGGCGGGAAGCTTTCGACGGTGAGTGGCTGCATTTGCACAGGCTTGTAATCGAGGCGATTGCCCTCTGAGTACCACAAGGTGTGCTTGATCCAGTTTTCATCGTCACGCGTTGGATGATCGTCAAGCGCGTGCGCACCACGACTTTCTGTACGCGCGGCTGCAGAATGAATCGTTGAGCGTGCCACTTCAATCATGTTGCTTAGCTCAAGCGCTTCGATACGCGCGGTGTTGAACACTTTTGACTTGTCCGTAAACGCAATGTTGTCGACTTTTTCGGCCAGCGCATCGATTTTTTTCACGCCTTCATTCAGCGAAGCAAGGGTCCGGAACACCCCGCAATGCTGTTGCATGGCGTCACGAATTTCGTTACCTACGACTTGAGTTTTTTCACCTTTGCTGCGGCTTTCGAGTTTGTTGACGCGTTCAAGTGAGAAATCAACCGACTCTTGCGCTAAAGGCTGATGAGCGTGTTGGCGCTCGGGATGCGCAGCCACGATGTGGTTACCCGCAGCGCGTCCGAACACAATCAAATCAAGCAGCGAATTAGTACCCAAGCGGTTGGCACCGTGTACCGAAGTCGCCGAACATTCACCGATCGCGTAAAGGCCATTGACGATGTTGGTTTGCTTGCCGTCCCAGCTAGTCACTTGACCGTTATAGTTACAAGGGATACCGCCCATTTGGTAATGGATGGTTGGCACCACTGGAATAGGCTCTTTAGTGGCGTCGACGTTGGCAAACTTGTGTCCGATTTCTAGAATCGACGGCAAGCGTTTGCTAATGACATCTGCGCCCAGGTGATCAAGCTTTAAGTGCACATACGCGCCATCGGGACCGCAACCGCGACCTTCTTTGATTTCTTGATCCATACAACGCGAAATGAAGTCGCGCGGCGCCAAATCTTTGAGGGTTGGCGCGTAGCGTTCCATAAAACGTTCGCCGTCTTTATTCAGAAGAATGCCGCCCTCGCCTCGTACACCCTCAGTGATCAGCACACCCGCACCGGCAACGCCCGTGGGGTGAAACTGCCAGAATTCCATATCCATCATGGGGATTCCAGCCCGCGCGGCCATACCCATGCCGTCGCCAGTATTGATGAAAGCATTGGTCGAAGCCGCCCAGATGCGCCCTGCACCACCCGTCGCAATCACGGTTGTCTTAGCTTCAAAAATGTACGTTTCGCCGGTTTCCATCTCGAGCGCTGTGACGCCCAACACGTCACCCGCCTGATTACGGATCAGATCTAAGGCCATCCATTCGACAAAGAATTGCGTACGCGAGGCCACGTTACGCTGATAAAGCGTGTGTAACAAAGCGTGACCGGTTCGATCGGCGGCTGCGCAAGCGCGCTGCACCGGTTTTTCGCCGAAATTTGCCGTGTGACCACCAAACGGGCGCTGGTAAATCGTGCCATCAGCATTGCGATCGAAAGGCATACCCATGTGTTCGAGTTCGTAGACCGCGTTCGGCGCCTCGCGACACATGAACTCAATGGCGTCTTGATCACCCAACCAGTCAGAGCCCTTGACGGTGTCATACATGTGCCAGTACCAGTTGTCTTCGCTCATGTTGCCAAGCGAAGCACCGATGCCGCCCTGTGCTGCAACCGTGTGCGAGCGCGTGGGAAACACTTTAGACAAGACCGCGACCGAAAGCCCGGCGTTTGCAAGCTGCAACGAACAACGCATACCGGCACCGCCGGCACCCACGACGACCACATCAAACTGACGGCGCGGTAAAGAGGATTTGACAGCGACCACGGCTTAGTTTCTCCAGAGGGTGTGTACAAAGTACACGACTGACCCAGCCAACCACAGGATAGTGAGGACCAGCAACAATAAACGAATACCTACGGGCTTGACGTAATCCATCCAGATGTCGCGAATACCGATCCAGGCATGCCAGGCTAGCGAGAGCATCGCTAAAGTGGCCAGCACCTGCCCCACGGGGACATCAAAAATGGTGAAGGTAAAGAGGTTCTTCCAATTGGTGTACGTGAAGCCCGACATCGTCAGAATCCCCACCAGTAACACCAAGGTGTAAATCGCAAGAATGATCGCCGTGACGCGCTGGATGATAAATTCACCGGTGCCGTAATGCGCCCCCACTACCAGACGTTTAGGGCCGATTTTTTCGATTGGGACCATTACCAGACTCCGAACAATTTAAGACCGAACACAACCGTAAGAGCGAGACTTACCCCAAGCACTGCGCTTGCGCTTTTAGCACCCGACTCTTTGTCAACGCCAATATGCAGGTCAAGCACCAGATACCGAATGCCTGCGCAAAAGTGGTGCAGGTAGCCCCAGATCAAACCGAGCAGCACCAACTTCATGAGGGGGTGGCCCGTAACGGTCGACATCGCGGCGAAGCCCGCCTCTGAGCGAAAGCTCATGGCAAACAAAGCGATTAACAGCGGTAAGCATACAAACAAGGCAGCACCGCTAATTCGATGCAAGATCGAAACCTTGCCTGCCATTGGCAGACGGTAGTGCATCAAATCAGTCACATTAATATTGCGAAACTGAGGACGCGGCTTTGGGGCTGTGTCAGACATAACGACCTCGATCTAAAAACGTTCTATTAGGATAAACACTATATTCTCGCCGATGTCGGCCAACGGTGGAAATCAGTCAATTAATGCAATTAATTCATACTGTTACGATAATGATACTGATCAGTCACATAATGACCCAACCGTAATTCTACCGGACGATCTGCGTAAGTGTACGAGATACGATCCACTTTCAGTACAGGGGTATCTTTTGGAATTCTCAAAAGGCTACTGACATCGGCGTCGGCACTGACGGCGCAAAGCTTTTCTTCGGCGCGAACCATGCTGATCCCAAACTCGGTTTCTAAAAACGCGTAGAGCGGCCCCGAGTGACCATTCAGCAAGTCAACGGTCAGGCCTTTAAACAACACGCCTGGCAAAAAAATATCATCGACCACAGTCGGCAAGCCCGCAAAGGACAGCAGTCGACGGATCGCCACAACAGGGTCACCTGTTTTTAACTCAAGCGCGCGCGCAATCTCAGCGCTCGCGCGCACCCGCTTGCAATCGAGTATCTGACTTTCGGCGGGCTGTGGCTCACCTTGGTTGGGCGCGAGTCGCAAAAACCGAAAGCGCACACGCGCTTCGTGATGCGTCGAGACAAACGTACCCTTGCCCTGGCGACGGATTAACAGATTTTCGGCAGCGAGTTCATCGACGGCTTTACGCACCGTACCTTGACTCACTTGAAATCGCTGGGCTAATTCAGTTTCGCTGGGGATCGCCTCGCCGGGTTTCCAGTCACCGCGATCAAGCGACTGCACCAACAAATCTTTAATTTGTCGGTACAGGGGGCTAAACGCCGCAGCGCCCGTTGCACTTGCTGCAGACAAGGGTTTGCGGGCCGAGGCCTCAGACATCGTTAGGACGCTTTGAAAACATAGTGACATTGTGTCACATGCGCCAGTGTCTGTCCACGACTCTTGTGTCTTATATAAGATATATGATAGGTTGACTCTGCACCTGTTTTGCTCTAGCATCGCGTTCGATATTCAAGCCTCCCCGCGCCCCAAAAGCGGGTCGAGGCAAAAACGCTAAACTGCCTGTTATTCGATGCGCGTGCCCTCTTTCCTCTTTTTACCTCTTAGCAATCTGCTTAGCCTTCTCGGAGAAAACTATGTCTAAACCCGCCGTGCGCGTTGCGGTTACCGGTGCTGCCGGTCAAATCGGTTACGCCCTCTTGTTTCGTATCGCTTCAGGCGAAATGCTCGGCAAAGATCAGCCTGTGATTCTGCAACTGCTCGAGATCCCCGACGAAAAAGCGCAAAAGGCGCTTAAAGGGGTCATGATGGAACTCGACGATTGCGCGTTTCCCCTGCTGCAATCGATGACCGCGCACGGCGACCCGCGCGAAGCGTTCAAAGAGGTCGAAGTGGCTTTGTTGGTGGGCTCGCGGCCACGTGGCCCCGGGATGGAACGCGCCGACTTACTGGCCGTCAACGCAGCGATTTTTACCGCTCAGGGCAAGGCCTTGAATGAAGTGGCGCACCGAAACGTCAAAGTCTTGGTCGTCGGGAACCCTGCCAATACCAATGCCTATATCGCCATGAAATCGGCCCCTGCGCTACCGGCCAAAAACTTTACCGCCATGCTGCGTCTAGACCACAACCGCGCGCTGTCGCAGTTAGCCGCCAAAATGGGCAAGCCCGTTGCAGACATTCAAAAACTGGCCGTTTGGGGCAATCATTCGCCCACAATGTACGCCGACTATCGCTTCGCCACAGTCGGAGGCCAAAGCGTTGAGAAACTCATCAACGACGCCACCTGGAACCGCGACGTATTCTTGCCAACGGTCGGCAAGCGCGGTGCCGCCATCATTGAAGCGCGCGGGCTGTCCTCAGCGGCTTCGGCCGCCAATGCCGCGATCGATCACGTGCGCGACTGGGTGCTTGGCACAAACGGCAAATGGGTCACGATGGGCATTGCCTCGGATGGCAGCTATGGCATTCCTGAAGGCACCATGTATGGCGTGCCGGTCACCTGCCAAGGCGGAGAATACCAACGCGTCACCGGCCTCGAGATCGACATCTTTTCGCGCGAGCGCATGGATTTGACGTTAAAAGAACTGCTTGAAGAACGCGACGCTGTTGCGCATCTGCTTAAATAAGTCATCATGCACCCCTAAAAATGAACCCCCCACAGACCTCGTCTGGAGGGTTCATTTTTTTATCTGTTCTTGGAGAAAGCAATGTCTAAGCAAGCAACCGCCGGCGAACGTTTTCGTGCAGCACTCGCGGCTGAGCAGCCCCTACAAATTATTGGCGCGAGCACCGCACATCACGCGTTACTCGCCAAGCGCGCTGGCTTTCACGCAATCTATTTGTCAGGCGGAGGCGTGGCCGCGGGTTCTTTAGGCCTGCCCGACCTGGGCATCAATACCCTCGATGATGTCTTGACCGACGTACGTCGAATCACAGACGTGTGCGACACACCGTTGATTGTTGATATCGATACCGGCTTTGGCCCCTCGGCGTTCAATATCGCCCGCACGATTCAAAGCCTGACTAAATTTGGTGCGGCAGGTTGCCACATCGAAGACCAGGTCGGCGCTAAGCGCTGCGGACATCGTCCTGGCAAAGAAATTGTCTCAACAGAGGAAATGCGCGACCGCGTAAAAGCCGCTGTTGATGCGCGCACGGACGACAGCTTTTATATCATCGCACGCACCGATGCAATCGCCTCGCACGGCGTGGATGCCGCCATTGAACGCGCGCTAGCCTGTATCGAAGCCGGCGCAGACGCCATCTTTGCAGAAGCAGCTTACGACCTCGCCACCTTCGAAAAATTTGGCAAAGCGGCGGGCGTGCCCTTGCTCGCCAACATCACCGAATTCGGCAAAACGCCTTTGTTTAGCGTCAAAGAACTCAAATCTGCCGGCGTTGGTATGGTGCTGTATCCGTTATCGGCCTTTCGCGCCGCCAACAAAGCCGCCGAAACGGTTTACCAAGCAGTGCGTCGCGATGGCCACCAGCGCAACGTCGTCGCCATGATGCAAACCCGCGATGAACTTTACGACCGCATCAATTATCATGAGTTTGAAGGCAAACTCGATGTGCTGTTCGCCCAAGGCAAATCGAAATAATCTGATTAAGGACTGATCTTATGGCACCCGCAAAAAAATCTAACGCTAAAACAGTTGCAGCGCCTGCAGACGTTGCTGCACCAACTGTCGTACCCACCTTTAAACCTAAAAAATCAGTCGCCCTGTCAGGCGTGACCGCGGGTAACACGGCGCTATGTACCGTGGGCCGCAGCGGCAACGACCTGCACTATCGCGGCTACGACGTGCTTGACTTCGCAGACACCAGCGAGTTCGAAGAAATCGCTCATTTGCTGATTCACGGAAAATTGCCCAACAAGGCTGAATTGGCCGCTTACAAAGACAAACTGCGCAACTTGCGCGGCTTGCCGGCACAACTACAGACCGTGCTCGAATCACTGCCCGCAGCCAGCCATCCCATGGATGTCATGCGCACTGCGGCCTCGGCACTTGGCTGCATGCTGCCCGAAAAAGAAGATCACAACATACCAGACGCGCGCGATATCGCCGATCGTTTAATGGCTAATCTTGGGTCAGCACTGCTGTACTGGTATCACTTTAGCCACAACGGTCGCATCATCGATGTACAAACCGACGACGACTCGATCGGTGAGCACTTCTTGCACCTGTTGCACGGCAAAAAGCCAAATGCCGACTGGGTGCGCGCAATGCACACCTCGTTGAATTTGTACGCCGAGCACGAATTCAATGCCTCGACCTTCACGTGCCGCGTGATTGCTGGCACGGGGTCAGACATGTATTCGGCGATTGCTGGCGGCATTGGCGCGCTGCGCGGCCCCAAGCACGGCGGTGCCAACGAAGTGGCCTTCGAGATACAAAAACGCTACGAGGACCCTAACGAAGCCGAGGTCGATATTCGCGCGCGTATCGAAAACAAACAAGTGGTGATTGGCTTTGGCCATCCGGTTTACACGATTGCCGATCCGCGCAACAAGGTCATTAAAGACGTGGCGCTGCGTCTGTCCAAGAAAGCCGGCACCACCAAAATGTTTGACATCGCCGACCGCATCGAGGCTGTGATGTGGGATTCGAAGAAGATGTTTGCTAACCTTGACTGGTTTTCGGCGGTGTCGTATCACATGATGGGTGTACCGACTGCGATGTTTACGCCCTTGTTTGTGATCTCTCGCACGGCTGGCTGGGCTGCGCACATCATTGAACAGCGTATCGACAATAAGATTATTCGTCCCGCTGCAAACTATACCGGGCCCGAGGATCAAAAATTTGTGCCGCTCGCTCGTCGCAAGTAATCAGCGTTACCCCAGTAAAAGGTGAGCCGTCTGGCTCACCTTTTGATATTGCCCGAGACTACTACCCGACCGAGTTCACATGAATAGCGCAAATCGCAAGCCACTGCCCGGAACCAAACTCGATTACTTTGACGCTCAAGCGGCTGTCGATACGATCACGCCCGGCGCTTACAACAAGCTTCCGTATACCTCGCGGGTGCTGGCCGAAAACTTGGTGCGGCGCTGTGATCCCGAGTTACTGACCGCAGCGCTCAAGCAACTGATTGAACGCAAGAGCGATATGGATTTTCCGTGGTTTCCGGCACGTGTGGTGTGCCATGATATTTTGGGGCAAACGGCCTTGGTCGACTTGGCTGGCCTGCGTGATGCGATCGCAGCCCAAGGCGGCGACCCAGCTCTGGTCAACCCGGTGGTGCCCACGCAGCTGATTGTGGATCACTCTCTGTCTGTTGAATGCGGAGGCTTTGATCCCGATGCGTTTGCGAAAAATCGTGCGATCGAAGATCGACGCAACGAAGATCGTTTTCACTTCATTAACTGGACCAAAAAAACGTTTAAAAATGTGGATGTCATCCCCCCAGGAAACGGCATCATGCATCAAATTAATTTAGAGCGGATGTCGCCAGTTGTGCATGCGCTCAATGGCGTGGCGTTTCCGGATACGCTGGTCGGCACCGATAGCCACACCCCACACGTCGATGCCTTGGGTGTGATTGCGATTGGTGTCGGTGGCTTAGAAGCCGAAAGCGTCATGCTTGGTCGTGCCTCGTGGATGCGCTTGCCAGAGATTATTGGCGTTGAATTGACGGGCAAACTCATACCTGGCATCACGGCAACCGACATGGTGTTGGCGTTGACAGAGTTTTTGCGTAACCAAAAAGTTGTGTCTTCGTACCTTGAGTTCTTTGGTGAAGGTGTGCCCCACTTAACCTTGGGCGATCGCGCCACCATCTCAAACATGACGCCTGAGTACGGCGCGACTGCCGCGATGTTTTATATCGATCAACAAACCATCGACTATCTGCGTTTGACTGGCCGAGAGGACGAGCAAATTAAACTTGTTGAGACCTATGCCAAGAAAACTGGCTTATGGGCAGATAGTCTAAAGAGCGCCGAATACGAACGTGTCTTGCGCTTTGACTTAGCAAGCGTGGTGCGCACGATCGCAGGCCCGTCAAACCCCCATCGTCGGGTCCCAACATCAGAGCTCGCCGCCAAAGGGATCTCAGGCAAGGTTGAAAACGACCCTGGCTTGATGCCTGACGGCGCTGTCATCATCGCAGCCATCACCAGTTGCACCAACACCAGTAACCCTCGCAACGTGATTGCAGCAGGCTTGTTGGCACGCAATGCAAATGCGAAAGGCTTAACGCGTAAGCCTTGGGTGAAGTCATCGCTCGCCCCAGGCTCAAAAACTGTTGAACTGTACCTGCAAGAGGCCAAGCTCCTGACCGAACTCGAGACGCTCGGCTTTGGCATTGTGGCGTTTGCGTGCACGACCTGTAACGGGATGAGTGGCGCCTTAGACCCAGTGATCCAGCAAGAGATTATTGACCGAGACCTTTACGCCACCGCAGTCTTATCGGGCAACAGAAACTTCGATGGTCGCATTCACCCTTACGCCAAACAGGCCTTCTTAGCCTCACCGCCACTGGTTGTTGCTTACGCCATCGCCGGCACCATCAGATTTGATATCGAAAAAGATGTGCTGGGTCTTGATCAAAACGGCAAGCCCGTCACCTTAAAAGACCTGTGGCCCACAGACGAAGAGATCGATGCCATCGTCGCCTCAAGTGTCAAGCCCGAGCAGTTTCGTAAAGTCTACGAACCGATGTTTGCAGCAAGCGTTGAGACGGGCGAAAAGCTCAGCCCGCTTTACGATTGGCGCCCACAAAGCACGTATATCCGGCGCCCCCCATACTGGGAGGGCGCACTGGCCGGCGAACGTACGCTGACAGGCATGCGTCCGTTGGCCGTGCTGGGTGACAACATCACCACCGACCACTTGTCACCTTCAAACGCCATCATGCTTGATAGTGCCTCGGGCGAATATTTGGCAAAGATGGGCGTGCCTGAAGAAGACTTCAACTCGTACGCCACGCATCGTGGCGATCACTTGACCGCTCAACGCGCAACCTTTGCTAACCCCAAGCTGCTGAACGAAATGGTGCTTGAAAATGGCAAAGTGAAACAGGGTTCACTCGCACGTATCGAACCTGAAGGCAAAGTGACCCGCATGTGGGAAGCGATCGAAACCTACATGATTCGGCAACAACCACTCATTATTGTGGCGGGCGCAGATTATGGACAAGGCTCTTCGCGCGACTGGGCTGCCAAAGGTGTTCGACTCGCTGGCGTTGAAGCCATTGCTGCAGAGGGCTTCGAGCGCATCCATCGCACCAACTTGGTGGGCATGGGCGTCTTACCGCTTGAGTTCAAAGCAGGCGTCAACCGGCTGACCCTTGGCTTGGATGGCACAGAAATCTACGACGTGATCGGCGCACGCACACCGCTCGCGACCCTTACGCTTGGCATTCAGCGTAAGAATGGTGAGCGCATCGAGGTACCTGTCACCTGCCGCCTCGACACCGCCGAAGAAGTCTCGATTTATGAAGCAGGCGGCGTGCTACAACGTTTTGCGCAAGATTTTCTTGAGTCGACTGCGGCAGCCTAATACAGAACAATCACACGTTGAAGGAAATCGCTATGAGTCACGCCCCACAGATCAAAGTCCCCGCCACCTACATACGCGGCGGCACCAGTAAAGGCGTTTTTTTTCATCTGCAGGATTTACCCAAAGCCGCACAAGTGCCGGGTGCTGCGCGTGACGCGCTCTTGCTCAGAGTGATCGGCAGCCCCGACCCCTACGGCAAACAAACTGACGGCATGGGTGCTGCAACCTCAAGCACCAGCAAGACCGTGATCCTATCAAAAAGCACTCGACCCGATCACGATATTGACTATCTGTTTGGTCAGGTATCGATCGACAAGCCCTTCGTTGACTGGAGCGGAAACTGCGGCAATCTGACGTCTGCCGTCGGGCCTTATGGGATTAGCAATGGTTTGGTCGATGCCGCACGTATCCCGAAAAATGGGATTGCAACGATCCGAATCTGGCAAGCCAACATCGGAAAAACGATTATTGCTCACGTGCCGATGAGCGATGGCGCAGTGCAAGAAACCGGCGACTTTGAATTAGACGGCGTGACGTTTCCAGCTGCAGAAGTTCAGCTCGAATTTATGGACCCAGCGGCAGACGAGGACGACGGCGGCGGCGCGATGTTTCCCACGGGCAATCTCGTAGATGATCTAGAGGTACCGGGCGTTGGAACCTTCAAGGCCACCATGATTAACGCTGGCATTCCGACAATTTTTGTCAATGCTGCCGATATTGGTTATAAGGGTACCGAGTTACAAGACGACATCAACAGCGACCCCAAAGCACTGGCCATGTTTGAAACGATTCGTGCCTATGGTGCCGTGCGAATGGGGCTGATCAAACATATCGACGAGGCTGCAACGCGTCAGCACACACCTAAAGTCGCCTTCGTTGCCAAGCCTGCAGATTACGTTGCGTCAAGTGGCAAAACGATCTCCGCCAAAGACACTAACGTGCTCGTGCGTGCCATGTCAATGGGCAAGCTACACCACGCCATGATGGGTACGGCCGCAGTGGCGATTGGCACGGCAGCGGCCATACCAGGCACACTGGTCAACTTAGCGGCTGGTGGTGGCGATCTTCAGGCGGTACGTTTTGGTCACCCTTCGGGCACACTCAGAGTCGGCGCACAAGCCACACAAGTGAAAGGCGAATGGACGGTGACAAAAGCCATCATGAGCCGCAGCGCACGGGTGCTGATGGAAGGCTGGGTTCGCGTACCCGGTGGGCTGCTCTGATGTCTGCATACCTGTCAGTGGCTTTACAATTTGCGTTCACGACTTTTGTCACCTGCGCGATGGTGTTTTTTATCTCAGGCGCTTATTTAATGCTTTTTAAAATTCGTTACGCCAACGAGCTGTTTAAGCATCCTTACTTAAAAGAACGCGCCTTTAATCAATATTCGCTTTCCATTCAGATGACGATTGTGCTGGATTATTTTTTGCGGCTCGCGTTTCCAAAATCAAAAACATGGATTGCCGCCAATGCCAACGAATTGTTAAAGCACGTTGATCCTCAAGATATTCCCACCAATATCAAATGGCCGATCGTAGGACTCTGGGGGGGCTGCTTGATTGGCATGGTCGCCATGCTCACGCTTTGGACTTTACTGATTATCGGAACCGCCAAATGACTGCTGCGGCAAACCCCCTCGTTGAGCATGACGCCTCGGCGCAATGCTTTTTTATCGCTATCGACGCCCAACGCTGTGTACTGGACTACACGCGACAGGGCACGCTGATGACGATCACCCACACTGGCGTACCTGAAGCCTTGGGCGGCCGCGGCCTTGCGGCTCAACTCACGCACTTCGCGCTCGAGTACGCGCGCGCGCAGCGCTGGAAAGTCATTCCCCGCTGCAGTTACGTGGCGACCTATATGCAGCGCCATGCTGAGTTTGCGTCCTTGCTGGCTTGATCCAGTCTTATATAAGATATAAGACACTTGATCGATGACACACTTACCACTACAATCTTGACATCGATTGCCAGTCCAAAAAATTACGAAAAGGCTGACGAAGCTGTCAGAATTTTTCTTCCTTCGATTCACATTTCTAACCTTCTAAAGGCGCCATCATGCTTGAAGCCTATCGCCAACACGTTGCTGAACGCGCAGCCCTTGGTATTCCTCCTCTTCCCCTGACCGCACAACAAACGGCGGATCTGATTGAACTGCTCAAAGCGCCGCCCGCTGGCGAAGGTACTGCGCTTGTCGAGTTGATGACGCATCGCGTACCTGCCGGAGTGGATGACGCCGCAAAAGTCAAAGCGTCATACCTCGCTGCCGTGGCGCTAGGCGCTGAAAAATGCGCGTTGATCTCACGTAGCAAGGCAACCGAGTTGCTTGGTACCATGCTGGGCGGCTACAACATTGGCCCCATGGTCGAACTGCTTGACGACGCCGAGATTGGCAAGGTTGCTGCTGAAGGTTTGAAAAAAACCTTGCTGATGTTTGATGCTTTTCATGACGTTAAAGAAAAAGCCCTGAAGGGCAACGCCAACGCTAAAGCTGTGATGCAAAGCTGGGCCGATGGCGAGTGGTTCACCAGCCGTCCTGAAGTCCCAAAAAGCCTGACGGTCACAGTATTTAAAGTCACCGGCGAAACTAACACTGACGACTTGTCTCCGGCCCCTGATGCCTGGACACGCCCTGATATTCCGTTGCACGCGCTGGCAATGCTCAAAAATGGACGTCCTGGTATTGAGCCTCAAGAAGCCGGAAAAATTGGCCCCATCAATTTCATCAATGATCTGAAAAAGAAAGGCCACTTGGTTGCCTACGTGGGTGACGTGGTCGGTACGGGTTCGTCGCGTAAATCAGCTACCAACTCGGTGCTGTGGTTTACCGGAGAAGATATTCCCTTCGTACCAAACAAGCGATTTGGTGGCGTGTGCTTGGGCAACAAGATTGCACCGATCTTCTATAACACCATGGAAGATGCGGGCGCCCTGCCGATTGAGCTTGACGTGTCAAACATGAACATGGGTGATGTAATTGAACTGCGCCCTTACGACGGCGAAGCCTTGAAAGACGGCAAGGTCATCTCTAAATTTGAAGTCAAATCTGAAGTCTTGTTTGACGAAGTGCGTGCAGGCGGTCGTATCCCCTTGATCGTTGGCCGCGGCTTGACCAGCAAAGCGCGCGAAACACTGGGCTTACCGCCCTCGACGCTGTTCCGTTTCCCGCACGTCCCTGCTGCTTCTAAAAAGGGCTTCACGCTCGCCCAGAAGATGGTCGGTCGTGCTTGTGGCTTGCCAGAAGGCCAGGGCGTGCGTCCCGGCTCTTACTGCGAACCTGCAATGACCTCAGTCGGCAGCCAAGACACAACGGGCCCAATGACGCGCGACGAACTCAAAGATTTGGCTTGCTTGGGTTTCTCAGCTGACCTCGTCATGCAATCGTTCTGCCACACTGCGGCTTACCCAAAATCAGTCGACGTTAAAACCCACCACACCTTGCCCCAGTTCATGAGCAACCGTGGCGGCATCTCGCTGCGCCCAGGCGACGGCATCATTCACTCATGGCTCAACCGTATGTTGTTGCCTGATACGGTCGGCACTGGCGGTGATTCGCATACTCGCTTCCCAATTGGCATCAGCTTCCCAGCCGGTTCGGGTCTGGTGGCCTTTGCGGCTGCCACGGGCGTCATGCCTTTGGATATGCCTGAGTCAGTGTTGGTGCGTTTCAAAGGCAAGATGCAACCCGGCGTGACCTTGCGTGATCTGGTCAACGCAATCCCACTGTATGCCATCAAAACAGGTTTGTTAACGGTTGGTAAACAGAACAAACAAAATATCTTCTCAGGTCGCATTCTTGAAATCGAAGGTTTGCCTAATCTTAAAGCTGAACAAGCGTTCGAATTGTCGGATGCCTCGGCCGAGCGCTCTGCAGGTGGCTGCAGCATTCGTCTGAATAAAGAGCCCGTGATCGAATACATCAACAGCAACATTGTGATGTTGAAGTGGATGATTGCCAATGGCTACTCTGACGAGCGCAGCATCACACGCCGCATTCAAGCCATGCAAGCCTGGCTCAAAAACCCACAACTGTTGCAGCCTGATGCTGACGCTGAATATGCAGCAATCATTGAAATTGATCTGGCCGAGATTCACGAGCCGATCGTCGCCTGCCCAAATGACCCTGATGATGTCAAAACCTTGTCAGATGTCGCTGGCGCCAAGATCGACGAAGTGTTTATCGGCAGCTGCATGACCAATATCGGTCACTTCCGTGCAGCTTCAAAACTGCTTGAAGGCAAGCGCGATATGCCAGTCAAGCTGTGGATTGCACCACCCACAAAAATGGATGCTGCACAATTGACCGAAGAAGGTCACTACGGCGTGTTTGGTTCGGCCGGTGCGCGCACTGAAATGCCCGGCTGCTCGTTGTGTATGGGTAATCAGGCACAGGTGCGCGAAGGCGCAACGGTGATGTCGACCAGTACACGCAACTTCCCAAATCGCTTAGGCAAAAATACGAACGTGTATCTGGGTTCTGCTGAGCTCGCTGCAATTTGCTCGAAACTTGGCCGTATCCCAACCAAAGAAGAGTACATGACCGACATGGGCGTTTTAAGCAAGAACGGCGACCAGATCTACAAGTACCTCAACTTTGACCAGATCGCCGACTACAAAGACGTGGCCGATACAATTGCGTCTTAAGTCTTAACTGGGCGGGGTTGAAAAACCCGCTTACCTGAACAGCCCCGTCAAGTTGGACACTTTTCCAGCTTGACGGGGTTTTTTCTTAAAAGAGCAAACCACGACTCGTTTAGATTGTTCGTTACACTAGAGCCCTTTATGACAGCTTTTTTGGTTTCTGACATTTCTATGGCTCGTGCTCGCGTTTCGACTTCTCCCAAAAGGCTCAACCGTGACTCGTCACGCTTGGTTGCCCTCTCACTGTCCCTGCATAACTCAGGTAGCCGCGTTGAAGACCGGTTCTGGGAAACCGAACTGGCAAACACCCTAAGTAAACTCATGCGCGCCGGCAACGACGCCACGCTCGATGCTGCACTGGATCATCTGTCGATTACCGATATAGGTGGCTATGAAGTGCTGATCGAGCAAGCTGAAACGCACTCTGAATCATGCATTCTTGAAAAAGATGGCAAACGCTTTGACGTTTTGCTCGTGATTGCGCCCTTGGTTGCCTGGACACGCTATAGCATCCCGGCAGTCGCGCTGAGCGACAGCGTTGTCGCGACACTAGCCGGTCATTTACAAACCCATGTCCTGGCGCGCGGTGCGCAGATCGCAATGATGCCGCAGTTGATTGGCTTGGATCAAATGCCGCGCACGCTTTGCGAAACCTACAACTGGCTACACAAGCTTGGGGCCACGGCGCTAGACCTGCCCAGCGGCCCGCCTCAACTTAATCACGAACCCGACTCGTTCAATATGCTGGCCGATACCCGCTACGTCGCGATTGGTGTGGCCGTGCCAGAGGGTAAGCCGGTATTTCGCTGGCAAGAGAAGCCGGGCGAACTCGGAGAGGACCGCAGCACTTGCCTCGAAAAGTGGGTATCCGATACGCACGCCATTTTTACTCAGCTCTTAGCGGGTTGCGGTTTTGAAATTCTGATCCCCGATGCCTACTATGTCAGTAACCGAGAAGCCGATCGCCGTATTCGTCCGCTCTCGGTTAAGTCGGCCGTAGCTTGGCTTGAAGGTGCACTCCACCTCGAAGCCAGCCAACTGCGTGCCGTCATTGCGGGTTGCGGCGAACAAACCATCGACGAGTACCGCATCGGCTTTACACAAAAGAATCAAACTGAGGTGATCTATGGTTGCCTCTGGCCGCTTTACGGGGTCGACGAAAATGAACCAGTGCTAGAGGGCCAACCTGAGCCAATTGAAACAATCGATGAGATTACTAACTTGCTCAAAGAATGCGGGATCACCGATATCCGTCGACTCTCTGGCCTCCTGAGCACTGAGTTTTGCGACGATTGTGGCGCGCCGTATTTCCCGAATCCCTCGGGCGAACTGGTGCACGCCGAGCTACCCGAAGATGCTGAAACAGCCCCCTCACACTTTCATTGAGCATGCTGCAAGCCGACGTCTTTTGCCGAGTCGTCGATAACTTCGGCGATATTGGTGTGACTTGGCGCCTGGTACGCCAACTGCAGCGCGAGTATCACTGGTCGATCCGTTTATGGGTCGATGATTTAAAAAGTTTTCAACAGCTTGAAGCACGTGTCAACGCACTTGCCTTGCAACAAGTGATCGACCACATTGAGATTATTCAGTGGGCCGACCCTGCCCCAGACCTCATTCCCTACCCCATCGTATTGTGCAGTTTTTCTTGTGACTTGCCTGCCACCTACATTGCACAGTTGCATCAGCGGCCCGCGCTCTGGATCAACCTTGAATACCTGAGTGCAGAAACCTGGGTTGAAGGGTGCCACGGACTGCCCTCGCTGCGCGGTGACGGTTTGTCTTCACACTTCTTTTTTCCAGGCTTTCACGCAAACACCGGTGGTCTGCTACGTGAAGGTGATCTACTCATACGCCGTGATAGTTGGCAAAAGAATCTTGACGGTCAGCGTCAGATGCTCGAACGCCTGGGGGTCTCTGGTGCAGCACTTGCCGCTCTGAGCGCACCCGTTCAAGCTGCGCGCTTGCTGACCTTGTTTTGCTATCCGCACGCTCCCACCACGCAATTGCTCGAGGCGCTCTGTGCAGATTCGCACGCCTCAATTGTGTTGATCCCTGAAGGGATCGTTCCAGAAATCACTACAGGGCGCTTGGGGCCGTTGAAGCAGGTCTATCTCGAACGCATCCCTTTTGTGTCACAGCCAGAATACGATCAACTCTTATGGATGGCCGATCTGAATTTTGTACGTGGTGAAGATTCGGTCGTGCGTGCGCTATGGGCGGGCAAACCGCTTATTTGGCAGATTTATCCGCAAACAGAGGATACACATCTGATCAAACTTGAAGCGTGGCTGGAGATATCTGGGTTAGCGCAAGAGGTTAAAACGTTGCTGCGCTCATGGAACACAGGCCCCTCAGGCGCTAGCGACTTAAGCCCACCAATGAGCCACGCGCTCAGTCAAGAGGCTTACGCGCAGTGGTCAAGCCACGCGTTGGCGCTGAGTCAAACGCTTGCAAAAGAGGTCGACTTCGCCCAGGCGCTGCACGACTTTTGCACGTCAAAGATAACGCCCTAGGCCGCAGCCACTGCCATCACTGGCGCAGGCTCTTTGATCGGCAAATTAATCAAAGCCGCCATCGCAGAAAGTGCAATGTCGGCGTACCACATCCACTGATAGTCGCCAAAAGAATATAAAACTAAGCCGCCCACATAGGCACCTAAAAAAGCACCTATCTGATGCGACAAGAGCGTTAAGCCAAACAGCGTTGATAAGTAACGCACGCCAAACAACTTACCTACAATTGAGGCCGTTGGGGGCACGGTGGCCAGCCAGGTTGCCCCTAACCCAATCGCAAAAATATAAAACGTCAGTTCAATTTTTGGTGCAATCAAGTACAACGCAATCAACACCGCACGCGAGCCATACATTACAGCCAAAATGTTTTTACTTTTGAAACGATTGATTTGTGCGCCCACAAAGATGCTGCCAAAGATATTGGCCAAACCAATAATCCCCAACGACCACCCAGCGACAGAGGCAGGCAAACCGCACAGATCGACCTCACCGGGCAAGTGCGTCACCAGCATGGCAATATGAAACCCACAGGTAAAAAAACCTAAATGTAGCAACAGATAGCTTGGGGAGTTGAAAGCCTCTTTGACTGCCGCGCCCATACCAGCATCGGCGCCTTGTGGCGCAGTAGGTGCCGGCACATTTTTGGTCAGTTTATTGATCAAAGGCAACGACAGTAACATTAATAACACTAACGACCACATCGCATTCATCCAGCCCAGCGACTGAATCAGGCGCGTCGCGATGGGAGCAAACACAAACTGCCCCATCGAACTGCCCGCATTTATTAAACCGGCCGCGTTGCCACGCGCCTCGGCTGGGATCCGCTTGGCTACCGTGCCAATCAAAATAGAAAAACTGCAGGCGCCGGTACCCACTGCGCAGAGCAACCCAATCGTAAAAATTAATCCCCAGGTTGACTCCATCAACGGGATCAGCGTTGTGCCCACAATCGTCAAACACAAGCCCCCCAACAGCACCGAACGCGCACCGTGGCGATCGGCAATCATGCCGGCGAGTGGTTGCGCCACCCCCCACACAAACTGGCCCACCGCCATGGCGAGGCTGATACTCACGATCCCAAGGCCCGTCGAGGTATTCAACGGACTGATGAATAACCCCATGGTTTGACGTGTGCCGTTGAGGAGCATGATGATGCCCGCCGCCGTGAGCGTCACGAGCAAGACATCGCGCTGTTTAAAGGTTTGAAAAAAACTCATACCTTCAAAATACCACGCAAGCCCATGCAAAAAGAGCAAAATCCTTTAAAACAGAGCAACAAATACCGAGGCAGGCTAGAATAGAGGGCTTTTTTAACATTTACCGAATTACCGGAGCTTTAAGTCATGAAAACCGCACAAGAGTTGCGCGTCGGCAACGTAGTCATGGTCGGCAAAGATGCCGTGGTCGTGCAGCGCGCTGAATACAGCAAGTCAGGTCGCAACGCCTCAGTCGTGAAGCTTAAGTTCAAAAACTTGCTCACAGGTACCGGTAGCGAGACCGTTTCAAAAGCTGACGAAAAATACGACGTCGTGACGCTTGACCGCAAAGAATGCACCTACTCGTACTTTGCTGACCCAATGTATGTGTTCATGGATGGCGAGTTCAACCAGTACGAGATCGAAGCAGACAGCATGGGCGATGCACTGTTTTATCTTGAAGAAGGTATGCCCGTT
>CAMCZQ010000051.1 GCA_945887835.1 Bordetella parapertussis
AGGTCAAGATAAGTTACGGCATGCGCAAGGCGTTCAAGTTGCTTTAATTTTTCTAGCTTATGGTCATAGCCGACCTTCGCGTATAAGCCAGGCCGCAAGGATTTTTGAATAATCGGTGGTAACAAGTGCTGCCGCAACTCTTCAGAGCCTATCGCTAAACGAACCGCTTTTTTTGACAAACGGTAAAACTCTAACTCTGTGAGCGGTTCAAGCGGTTGCCCAGCTAGAGCAATTGCTTTGACAGCCCTACCCAACTCACGCGCTCGTAAAAAATCGCTAGCGTTGCGATGGGTAGCAGCAATATCTAGCAGACCGCTGGCTGTGGGCGTAAGCGCATAGCAATGCGCGAGACCGTAACGGAGCCTCAAGCCAGGCTTTAACTCTTTATGCCGCGCAAGGGTTGGCGGTATCAAACGACCTGTCAGCTGCTCCCCAATCAAGCAAATCGCGACTTCATCGGTAAGCTTAGGCAGCGATATTGCGGCAAGCTTAGCCAAAGTTGAAATAATTTCTGGATTGGTTGATAAGCTTGCCGAGCGATAGAGCACCGCCAACTTTAGCTCTGACTGCGTTGCAACGGCCCAAGCTTGTCTAAGCGCGTTGACTTCAGTCATACCTGGCACCTCAGCCAAGCTGAGCAAACAGGCGCGAGCATTAGGCCAAGCCTCTGCCACTTGAGCATTGACGTTGTTTGCAAGACTTTCGGCGAACGAGGGTGCGAATGGATCAAGCGTCACAAAGATCGAGCCTAAGCCAGCTTCGAGACACGCTAATATTTTTTGTTGAAGGTCTTGCCGTTTGTTTGTCGACATAATAAGAAAAGGTTTTCCCCAACAATCACTTTAACAACGGGTAATTGAGCTTGTTTCGCGGAAGGGGCGCTACGACCCCCGCGGAAGGCCGTATATGCGGCCTGTAGCGGGGTGAGAGCGCCGCTTCCACGAATCAGGCAATTGGAAGTGGCTTGCGCAATTCTGGCGAAACACCAGATGATCCTAATTTAACTGGGGAAAACCTGTAAAGAGTGTATACAAATTTAGAAGTTTTGTTTAAAAAAATATTAAGTGCCATCCCCCATCACTTCAACAACGGTAAAACGAGTGCACCGAAGAGGTTCAGAATCTGACGTAGCGTGAAAACCGTACTCTGCGGTTGAAGCGATGCGTCAGTTTCTGAAGCTGTAAGAGCAGCGAGTCTAGGTACATCTAAGCAATCTTGGCGATACACCAAGTGATCCTGATTTCTAGAGGATGGCACTTGGGATCATGCGACGATTGAGCAGCGCTGTCAACGATAAAATTTGTGTCCCATTTTATTTAGTGTGTCATGTAGTGAGCCACCCTCGCTAGAGCGAACCCCTAAACTAGGGCATCATTAATTGTCCTTAAAGATAGTATTTGGGCGACTACAGGCTTTCTAACCCCAAAATCGAATCGCCACCTAGAGTCTTTGAATCTGTCAGGCTGTTAGGAGCCCCGCGAAATCGGCGACAACATTAATGAATTGATTTCTCTTTAGCTCAGACAATTACTCAAACAGATGGATAGCTAAATGAACCGCCAATTTAATGCTGAACTGGCCGCTGCTGAGTTACCATAAGTCACCAAATCTGACAAAAAAATCAAAAGCTTGTTTTTGACATGTTTTTAGGTATTTAAATAAAAAATGCTTTCTATTGCACCCGGATCTCGAGCTGAAATCAGAGACGAAGAATGGCTCATTCGACGAGTAGACCCGTCTGCCGATGGTGGTTGGTTGCTGACATGCGATGGCATTTCAGACCTGGTTCGAGGTCAGTCGGCCCTTTTTCTGACAGAGCTTGAAGACAGCATCGAGATACTAGACCCCGCTAAGACGCTACTCGTACCCGACACCAGCCCCACCTACAACGCCACCATGCTTTATTTAGAGAGCCAGCGGCGGCGTAGCGTACCCAACGATGAACGCATTCACTTGGGCCATCGGGCGGTCATGAACCTAGTCCCTTACCAGTTAGATCCCGCGTTACAGGCCTTGCGACAACCGCGTGCGCGGATTTTGATTGCTGATGCCGTAGGTTTGGGTAAAACTTTAGAAGCAGGCGTTTTAGCCACCGAGCTCATGGCTCGTGGTCGCGGCAAGCGGATCTTGGTGGTCACACAAAAATCCATGCTGACGCAGTTTCAAAAAGAGTGGTGGAGCCGCTTTTCGATCCCCTTAGTGCGCCTGGATTCATTAGGTTTAGCACGGGTGCGCAACCGCATACCCGCGAACCACAACCCTTTTAACCATTTCGACCGAAGCATCATTTCAATTGATACGCTCAAGAGCAACCTCGAGTATCGCAACTATCTTGAGAACGCCTGGTGGGACATGATCGTGATTGACGAGTGTCACAACGTGGCCGCTCGCTCGGGCGAACAAGGTTTGGCCAAACGTGCCAAGCTAGCAAGACTATTAGCCACCCGCTCGGATACGCTCATATTACTTTCTGCTACGCCGCATGATGGCTCGGCCCGAAGCTTTGCGTCGCTCATGGCGCTGCTTGACCCCACTGCTATTTCAGACCCAGACGATTACACGCCCGAAGACTTCAAAGACAAGGGTTTGGTGATTCGCCGTTTCAAGAAAGACATCAAAGATCAGGTGTCTGCTGAGTTCAAAGAGCGCGTCACCACCTTGCTGCGACAACCTGCTTCGCCTGAGGAAGAAACCGCTTACCGCCATTTACTTGACATCCCCTTCACCCAAAGCGGTCAGCACAAAGGCGGCAAACAGCAAGAATTACAACGCATCGGCTTGCAGAAGGCTTTGTTCTCAAGCCCGGCGGCCGCCTTAGAGTCAACCCGCAAGCGCATCGAACTGTTGCAAGCCAAACCTAGCACAACGCCTGACGAAGCGATCGAAGTGCAGGCGTTGCAAGTATTGTCACAATCTTTGCAAGTCTTAACCACCGATACCCAAGCCACGAGTTTCAGCAAATACCAACGCTTTGTGCAACAACTGCGCAGCCCCGACTTTGGCTGGCAGGTAGACAACGCCAACGATCGGTTAGTGTTGTTTTCAGAGCGGATAGAAACGTTGCGGTGGCTGAAAGACCAGCTCACACAAGATCTCAAACTTAAGCCCAAGCAAATCGAAATCCTAGATGGCTCGATGAGCGACACAGATCAGAACGAGTTGGTGGATCGTTTTGGCAGACAAGATGACCCCATTCGCGTCTTGCTTTGCTCAGACGTGGCTAGCGAGGGATTGAATTTGCATTATTTTTGCCACCGTCTGGTGCATTTTGACTTGCCTTGGTCGCTAATGGTGTTTCAGCAGCGCAATGGCCGTGTCGACCGTTATGGCCAAAAACATCAGCCAGAGATTATTTATCTTTACACCGAGGCTCAAAATGAAAAGATCAAGGGCGATATGCGCATCCTTGAAATTTTGCAAAATAAGGACAACCAAGCCAACTTCAACTTGGGCGACCCGTCTGCTTTTTTAAACGTCTACGATCCCGACAAAGAAACCGAAAAAGTATCGGGTTTCATGGCTGCAGGCATGACACCCGAGCAAGTCGAAGCCACCATGGACAAAAGCTTGTCCGATAAAGACAAAAAAGACGGTGAAAGCGACGGTAACTATATGATGCTGCTGTTTGGTGGCACACCAGTCGCGCCTTCGCCAGTGCTTAGCACTTCGCACATTGCCGAGCCGCTATCGCTCTTTAAGGGCGACTATCACTTTGCTGCCACCGCGCTCGCCCAACTAAATCAACTAGAGAGTTTATGCACTTGGTCTAAAGCCGAGGACGAGCAAACCATCAGTCTCACAGCGCCGCTAGACTTGCAAGATCGCTTAAAGCAATTGCCCCGCGAGGCGCAAGCTGCCAATGACCATTATGTTTTGTGCGCAAAGCCAGAGCGGGTCATTGAAGCCATTGAAACTGCTCGACAAAACAAAGCCGAAGAGGACACCTGGCCCGCGCTGCAATACTTATGGGCGCAACACCCCATTATGGAATGGTTGGGCGACCGGGTGCTGACCCATTTTGGGCGTCACCGTGCGCCTGTGCTTCAAAGCGGCAAGCTAGGCGTTAACGAGCAAGCATTCATCCTAATGAGTATCTTGCCAAACCGAAAAGGTCAGCCGTTGATGGTTGAGTGGCAAGTTGCCACACGCATAAAGTCTACAGAAAATTTCAAACTTGAGCCCTTCGAAGGCTTTGCACAGCGAGCGGGCTTACAAGCAAGTGGTCTGCCGAATCGGGGCGCCTCCGACACGTTGCAAACTACGGTTGATCAGATGCAAGCTGCTTTGCCCCAAGCGGTACAAGCGATGAGCGACTTTATGAACGCGCAACAAAAAACGTTTTCTTCTCAGCTTGACCAACGCTTGAGCTCGACCTTGAGCGAACTTAAGCATCTACAAGAGCGCCAAATTGAGCAATTAGAGCTGCGCTTAGAAAATCAGATTGAAACTATCAAACACGGTAAGTTTGAAAAACGAAGCCGTGAAATCGGTCTAGTGTTCAACGACTACCGCAAGTGGGTAGAGGACACGTTGACTACTGAGCCCCTGCCGTGGATACAGGTTCTAGGTGCAGTCTGTAACCCCACCGCCAACAGTGGAGCCTAATCATGCCTGTGCTTGACGCTGGTCAAACCTTTGCCGGCATCTCTAACGAGAACGAGTTCTATAGCCACCACTACCTTGCCGAGGTGTTTCGTGGTGACATCAAAACCCGAATCGAAGGTTGGGACACTGACGAATCATCCCACTCCGGTGACGACGCTCACCGCGCGCCTTACAAGCGTTTGCAGAGCTGTGCGCAAAAATGGTTTGCAATGCGTGGCCAAATTGGTCGCGCGAAAGACGACTCAGAAAAATGGCGTTTATTTGTTCAGCTACAGTCAGGCTTATTACAGGCGCTGGGCTATGCAGCTCCCGACACTCCAGAATCCATCAAACACTTAGAGCTGGTTGCCGGTCAGGCTATCCCTGTCTGGAGCCTCATCGCTAAAGACGCTGCTGCTGGTGCCATTAACGCGGCGATTCAGCAACCCCAATTAGCGATCGTAGCGGCCTATCAACCAGGTTTTGAAAATGAAGACCTGTTAGACCACACCCTGAGTGCGTTGCAATATGGCGAACTCGAAATACCCAGCGCAGTGAAGGGGCAAACCTGGGCTGATTTGGTGTCTGAAGCTGTATTTTCAGCCGAACAAGCACCCCGGTATGTGCTGGTGTTGGGTCTGGACGAATGGTTGTTACTCGACCGCTATAAGTGGCCCCAAAACCGAGCTTTGCGATTTGTTTGGTCAGACATTCTCGACCGTAAAGACGCGTCCACTCTTCAAGCCGCTGCCGCCCTGCTCCACAAATCTAGTCTCGCGCCTGGAAATGGCAACAGCTTATTAGAAAGTTTGGACGAAAACGCGCATAAACACGCCTTTGGTGTCAGCGAAGATCTGAAGCACGCACTGCGCGAGGCCATTGAACTGTTGGGTAACGAAGCTGCCAAACAGTTGCGCCAGTTGGCCGCCGAGCAACGCAAAGGTTTTTTCAGTGGCAAAGACCAGCTCGACCCTGGTGATCTGAGTCTTGAATGTTTGCGCATGGTTTACCGTCTCCTGTTCATGTTCTACATCGAGGCGCGGCCCGAGCTAGGCTATGTGCCCATTGGCAAGAGCGAGGTCTACCTTAAGGGTTATAGCCTTGAGTCATTGCGCGATCTGGAGATGAAAAAACTCGTCACCCCTGAGTCGCGCGACGGCCACTACTTTGATAAAACTCTGCGCCGCCTGTTCAGTCTAGTAGCACAAGGCTGCGGCTTTAGCGAACAACTAAATATACGAGCTATGGCCGGTGCCAAAGACAGCTTTGCATTAGCGCCACTTGATAGTCGCTTGTTTGACGAAACCACCATGCCGCTCTTAGCCAAGGTGAAGTTTCCAAACAACGTGTGGCAGACAATTATCCGGCTCATGTCTTTGTCGCGTGGTGGTGGGCGTGGCCAGCGTCGAGGACGCGTTAGCTATCAGCTGCTGTCAATCAACCAATTGGGTGCGGTTTACGAGGCGCTGCTTAGCTATAAGGGCTTTTTTGCCACCGAAGATCTGTATGAAGTAAAAAAATCTGCCAACGGCAGTAGTTCAAAGACCAACGATGATGACGAGGCTGACCCCGAAGACGATTTATTTGGCGACGATAGCACTGACAACTCAACAGATGACGACTCCGATCAAGGAGTATCTTCAAGCCGCCGAGGCGGCGAGAGCAGTGCTGATTTGTTGGAGAACGCCTGGTTTGTACCTGCTAGTCGCTTGGGTGACTACAAAGACGACGAAAAGGTTTACGACACTAACGAGACCGGCCATAAAGTTTTACGCAAACACGACAGAGGCAGTTTTATCTACCGCTTAGCCGGTCGTGACCGTCAAAAAAGTGCCAGCTACTACACGCCACAAGTGCTCACCAAGTGCTTGGTGAAATACGCTTTAAAAGAATTGCTAGGCGGTGAACGCGTTAAAACCGCAGACGACATCCTGACACTCACCGTGTGCGAGCCCGCCATGGGGAGCGCTGCGTTCTTAAATGAAGCCGTCAACCAATTATCCGAGGCATATCTAGAGCGCAAGCAAGCTGAGCTTAAAACCCGCATACCTCACGAGAGCTACACTCAAGAACTACAAAAAGTACGCATGTATATTGCGGACCGCAATGTGTTTGGTGTGGACTTAAACCCCGTGGCCGTTGAACTCGCTGAAGTGTCTATATGGCTCAATGCCATCTATGGCGAAACCGACGACCAAGGACGCCCACTGCCTGCCCATGTGCCGTGGTTTGGCTATCAGCTGTTCGCAGGCAACAGCCTGATCGGCGCACGGCATCAAGTCTACGGCGCAGGTGCTTTAAAACGCGGCGCTGATCCAGTCTGGCATAAAGAAGCCCCACGTGATGTGACCGCAACTGCTCCACGCCGTGCCGACGAGATATGGCACTTTTTACTCCCCGACCCTGGCATGGCCGACTACGGCGATAAGGTGGCCAAACAGTTGTACCCCGAAGACTTTGCTCGTTTGAAAGCCTGGCGCAGAGATTTCATTAAACCGCTCGAGCCCAATGAAATTGCCCGTTTGCAACAACTAAGCAAACAAATTGACAGTCTGTGGGACGAGCACACCAAGGGAATCGCACGTGACCGCAAGCGCACCGAAGATAACTTGTATGTGTGGCCTAACCAACCCGACCCTACCAAGAGTGCGCTAACGCGTGCGGAAAAGGAAGCTGTACGCCGTCAAGGTTTGCTGAATGAAGATGGCGATCTGGCAACTCCCTACCGCCGTTTAAAACTCGTAATGGACTACTGGTGTGCCTTGTGGTTCTGGCCCATTATCCAAAGTGCCAGCTTACCCAGCCGAGAAGCTTGGTGGATGGAGGTGGGCGCGATTTTGGAAGGCAGCGTAGTGGACATTGCGCCCCAGCGCAGCTTTGATTTAAGCACGACTGAACCGCAAGCACCTCAAGTCATAGTCCCTGACGTCCAAGCCACCATCGAGGGTTTTGAAACTCAATTGCCATTGAGCCAAGCAGCTGATCAACCCAATCTGCACGACAGATTTGGGCATCTGCGCATCAGTCGTTTACGTGAACATATGCCGCGTATTACACGGGTGGAGCAAGTGGCCGAGGCTCACCGCTTCATGCATTGGCGGTTGTGCTTTGCTGATTTACTGTTAGACCGCGGAGGCTTTGATTTGATATTGGGAAACCCACCTTGGCTGAAAGTCGAGTGGGACCCGGCTGGAATCATGGGCGAACGAAATCCCAAGTTTGCAATTAGCGGGATGTCAGCAAGTGATTTAGCTAAAGAGGCGCTAACCGCATTTAAAACCTTCAAAGGTTTACAAGATGCATGGACGGCCGAGCTCGAAGAAGCGCAGTCCACGCAAAAATTTTTGAATGCGGTGCAAAACTATCCGCTACTTAAAGGGGTACAAACCAATTTGTACAAATGTTTCTTGCCGCTAGCCTGGGACTTAAACAGCAAGCTCGGAGTGACTGGCCTGCTTCACCCCGAGGGCACCTATGATGACCCCAAAGGCGGCGCTATGCGAGAGTCACTGTACTCACGGCTGAGGAGCCACTTCCAATTTCAAAATGAATTCAAACTATTCCCAATTGGTAACCGGAACAAGTTCGGCATAAATATCTATGGCGAAACACGTATTAAAGTGGCATTTAATTTGCTGGCAAATCTATATGCCCCGCAAACCGTAGATGCCTGTTACCGACATGATGGTCAAGGATTACCTGAGGGACAGAAAAACAGTGATGACGAATGGAGTACCGCGGGTCATTTTGACCGGATTGTCGAAGTAAATGAAGCTGCTTTAAACACTTTTGCCAAGCTTTACGATGAACCTGGCACACCGCCCAAACGCGCTCGCCTGCCTGCCTTGCATGCTGGCGCATTAAATAGCGTATTGGGAAAATTGGCAGCCTATCCTCGGCGCCTAGCAGATTTAGGGCAAGACTATACCTCCACTGAAATGTGGCATGAAACCATGCAACAAAAGGACGTAACTATCAGTCGTCGCTCAAACAGCGATGCTGGTTTTGCCAAAACCCCACGCGACTGGGTGTTATCGGGGCCACATTTCTTCGTGAGCAATCCTTTTCACCAAACACCGATGAAAGTTTGCAACACCCACAGAGCGTACGAAAAGCCCGACCTCGAAACCTTACCTAATGACTACCTGCCTCGAGCGAACTACCTGCCAATGACTGACAGGGCTGAATATCGGCGCAGAACACCACGCGTGAGTTGGGTGGAGACAGGGGGTGCTGATTCCAAGCCGGTGACGGATTTCTATCGAGTTGCTTTCAGAGCTATGATTTCTACCTCTATGGAGCGCACACTCACAGGCGTACTAATTCCACCAGAATCAGCGCATATAAACGGTGTTCAATCAACAGCTTTCAAAAGAAATGAAGATCTTGTTATGGCAGGGTGCATATCTAGCGCCTTAATTTCTGACTGGTATATCAAGTCTACTGGGCGCAGCAACCTGCATGGCATCTGGTTGCAATTACCACACTTAAGCTTATCTCATGACTTATCCAGCCGATACCTTGTTCTCAATTGCCTCACTACACACTACGCCTCTTTGTGGGAAGATGTCTTTGGCTTAGCATTCACCGATCAACAATGGAGCCAACCCGACAACCCACGATTGCCGCAAGATTTTTGGCAAGACCTGACTAGCGACTGGACTCGCACTTGCGCATTGCGTAGCGACTATTCCAGACGCATGGCCTTGGTGGAAATAGATGTGCTTGTGGCCCAGGCCCTAAGTCTCACACTTGATGAACTGCTGCTGATCTACCGCGTGCAGTTTCCGGTGATGCAAGGCTACGAGCGCGATACATGGTATGACGTGAGCGGACGCATTGTTTTCACTAACAGCAAAGGCTTAGTTGGCGTAGGTCTGCCTCGCAAAGGCAGCCGCACCACACCCAAAACTAGCATCACCACCCCAGACGGCAAAACCAAAGACGGCAACCACGGATGGGAAGACCTGTACAAAGATGGTCAGTTCCTTGTTCCTGACGGCACTACTGTCACCATGACCATCACCGACGACACCCTGCCCGGCGGCCCCCGCCAAGTAACCCGTACTTTCAAAGCTCCGTTCGCTCGAGCGAATAGAGAAGAGGACTATCGGGTGGCATGGGAATTTTTTCAAAACCAAAGTCAATTAGCGTAAGTTGCCAATTACATGCTTCCATCACTTTTAGCCCGCGATATCCAAAAAGGCCTTGAACAGTTTTTGCTCCACAGCTTCGAGGCCTCAGACGCGTTCATGCATGGCGTGATGCAACGTTTTGTCGCGGAACCTTCAGGTTGGCTCAAGGGCCCCTACCTGCAAGTGGGATTGCCGTTTACCCAAGGCGCAGCAGGCAAGAAGTTTTTCAGCACCTTTGAAACGGATAACCCTGGGTACAGTCATCAAGAAGCCGCGTGGCAGCGTCTATCCTCTCTTCACAGCGCAGCCAGCACGCTAGTGGCTACTGGCACGGGCAGCGGCAAAACCGAGTGTTTTGTTTACCCTGTTCTTGATCATTGCGCCCGCGCAGTGGTTGCCAAAGAAGAAGGCATTAAAGCACTAGTCATTTACCCCATGAACGCTTTGGCGAGTGACCAAGCGCGACGTTTTGCCGAGCTCGTCGCCAATATCCCTGCTTTTAAGAACCTGAGGGTGGGCATGTACGTTGGTGGCAATGTTGCTGAGTCTGGGATGGGCACGCGCATGACGCCAGAAAGTGTCATCACCGATCGCGATACGCTGCGCAAAAATCCGCCAGACATTTTGCTGACTAACTACAAAATGCTGGACTACTTGATGTTACGCCCTAAAGACCGCAAGCTTTGGGAAAAGAACAGCCCGCAAACGCTACGGTATGTGGTGGTTGACGAGTTGCACACCTTTGATGGCGCACAGGGCACCGATTTGGCCATGTTGCTGCGCCGCTTAAAAGCTCGCTTGCAAGCCCCAACTGACCACCTGATTTATGCGGGAACCTCAGCCACCTTGGGCAATAGCTCAGACACGGCGCCATTACGCGAGTACGCCAGACAAATATTCGGTGCGCCCTTTCCGCCGGATTCAGTCATCACCGAAAACCGTCAAACAGTTGGGGCTTTTTTAGAAGACGCCACAGTTGACTTCATGTACCAACAGCCTGAACGCCTGCGCGAGCGTTTACAAAATGTCGACTTAAACGCACCCGACCAAGCTGTTGCTGCATGGTTTGGTTTGTTCTTTCCTGATGCACCACCGCCAGAGGATGTCAACGACCTTGAATGGCGCATCCATTTAGGCATGTTACTTAGAAGCCACCAGCTGTTTGTGAACCTGCTCAAACATCTCAAAGGTGGAGTAGTGGCTTATGCTGATGTGTTAGACCTGATGCAAAAAAGTCTGCCTGAAACCTCCAAACCCTTGGTGCGGGAATTAGTCGACGCATTGCTGGCGTTGGTAGCCTGGGCTCGTATTCCGGGTGGCGCCAAAGGTCGGCAGTTGGTGAACTTGCGCGTCCAGTTGTGGCTGCGCGAGTTGCGTCGCATGGTAGCTAAGCTTTCGAGCGAGCCGAACAACGTCACGTTGCGTAGCAGCGCCGATGTGTCAGCGAATCCTGATGGGGTCTACTTACCACTCGTGCAATGTACGGAGTGCCGAACTACCGGTTGGCTGTCGCGCTTGGTGCCCTCAAGCAACAAGCTATCCACTAAGCTTGACGAGATTTATAACACTTGGTTTGCAGGTCGTCCAGAATCTGCTCGGTTGTATGCAAGTGCCAGTGTGAAGCGCAACCAAGTGGAAGGGATCAACCAATGGGCGTGCGTGGACTGCGGCAATTTGCAACAAAACAAAGATGCTTGTCAGGCGTGTGGCCAAGAAGAATTGTTGTCCGTATTTAAAGTCACGGCGCAGCGCAGCTTTTCGTTGGGCAGTGTTCAACACACTAGGCATGACGACACCTGTCCTGCTTGTGGTCAACGCGATCGTTTGTTGCTGGTTGGTGCTCGTAACGCCACTTTAGGCGCACAAGTAGTTGAGCACTCGTGGGCGAGCCCCTTCAATGACGATAAAAAGCTAATTGCCTTTTCAGACTCGGTGCAAGACGCAGCGCACAGAGCGGGTTTTTTTGGGGCACGCACGTATTTAAACAATATTCGCACGGCTCTGTCTAAGACGATAGACACTGTGGTCGCACCCGCCCTGTCGTGGACCACGTTTCTGCAACAAACCGAGCAGTTGTTTGATACACCTGGCTCAGTTTTGAATATGCCCCCAGAACAACTGGTGGCTGAGTTCATTGGGCCGAACATGACTTGGCTAAACGATTGGTCGGTGGAGCTGTTGCAAAAGGGTGCGTTGCCAGCCAGGAGCCGATTGCCTGAGCGCGTAAAAAAACGTTTGCTGTGGCAAGCCTACAGCGAAATGACATATCTCAGCCACCGCGGCCGCACCCTAGAACGGATTGGAAAAGCGGCTTTGACCGTGCCTTTGACCCGGTTGCGGCCTGTATTGGAAACCCTGCTACCGCTTTTTAAAGAGCAGTTCGGTGCGCACGGCCTAGACGAACAAACCTTGGCGCAGTGGTTGTGGGGTGTATTAGCCCACATGCGCAGTAAAGGTGCGGTGATGCACCCTGAATTGGTGGATTACGCCGGTGACGGTAATGTGTATGGTTTGCAAAAATCAGGCGGTCGCAAAGAGTGGATGCCCACGATGGGAGAGCGCACTCCGCGCCCACAGTTCGTGACTTTAGGTAAACAACGCGACTTTGAATCGATTAGCCATGCTAGCCACCCTAGTTGGTATGACCGTTGGGCAGAAGCTGCCCTAGGTCGCCAAATTTTGATGGGTAAGGGTATGGCGGGCGAATTATTTTTAGCCGCCGCAGACGCGTTGGTGAAAGACGGCGTCTTAATCAAAACCGAACACCACCAAGGAAGCACGCTGGCGATTAACCCAGATGTGCTGGTGCTTACTACCGATGTCGTGTTTCTTATCACACCTCAGGGCAAACGACGCTTAACCGTAAGCAAAGACGATGCTCAAGCCCTAGTGGGCATGCCCTGTTTGGATGCCACCGATGAGCTTTATGAAGACACGGCAGAGGCCGGCAGTTGGATGGCTCAACGCTTTAGCAGAGGCGATTTAAAACGAGTGATCGCTGCTGAACACACGGGCCTGTTAGAGCGCAAAGTGCGAGAAGACATTGAGGGCCGGTTTAAGTCCAAAAACCCTCAGCCTTGGTATGAAAACCTCTTATCCGCCACGCCAACGTTGGAGATGGGCGTAGACATTGGTGATTTATCGTCAGTGCTAATGTGTTCGGTGCCGCCTAACCAAGCCAGCTATTTACAACGTATGGGCCGTGCTGGTCGCCGTGACGGTAACGCTTTGAGTACAACCTTGGCCGATGGTGCTAGTCCGCACGACTTGTATTTCTTTGAAGATACTATGGAAATGTTGGCCGGTGCGGTGGCACCACCCGGTGTGTTTTTAAAGGCTGCCGAGGTGTTACGCAGGCAGTTGTTCGCGTTTTGTATGGATGATTGGGTGAGTGGTTTGAAATCCATGACTGCGTTTCCAGACAAAACATCGGTAGCCTTGGATGCGGTGGAAGGCAACAATCAAGATCGGTTTCCCTACAATTTCACAACTCATGTGGTCACCAATGAACTGCGTCTGTTGGACTCGTTTATCGCTTTGCTAGGACAAGATATTGATGATGCTGTGCGCCAGCGCTTGCAAGACTATATGCAAGGCCAGGGCGAAGCCGATGGCTTGCGACAAAAACTATTGAAAACCTTAGAAGGCTTAGTCAAGGAAAGAAGAACATACAAGGATCGCAAAACAACCATTGATACTTCGATTCGACAAGCGCAGCAACGCCCAAGCGATGAAGCTACCAAAGAAGAGATTGAAAACTACAAGCGCGAGCGTGAAAAAATGCTGGCCTTGATTGCAGAAATTAATCGTCGAGACCTGCTGGGTACCCTCACCGATGCGGGTTTGATTCCCAACTACGCTTTTCCTGAAGCTGGCGTCGAATTAATGTCGATGCTATGGCGCGAAAAAGCTAAGGACGAAAGTGGCGAAGGGCGATACATCGCTTTGCCCGCCTTAAAGTACGAACGCTCTGCCAGCTCAGCCTTGTCAGAGTTTGCCCCTGAAAATCGGTTCTACGCTAATCAGCGTCGTGTGGAAGTCGATCAAATCAACATGAGCTTGGCCAGCACCGAGGAATGGCGCTTTTGCCCCTCGTGCCACCACATGCAAAACCTCGTGAAGAAAGTTGATGATTCACCAGTGTGCCCGCGTTGCCAAGACCCGATGTGGGCAGATGAGGCGCAGAAACGAACGTTGCTGCGCTTTAAGCAAGCCATCGCTAATAGCGATGACACTAAAGTGCGCATTGATGACAGCGCCGATGACCGCGAGCCCAAGTTTTATGTACGCCAGCTGATGGCTGACTTTGAGCAGCAAGACATTCGTGAAGCCTGGCAGATCAAAACAGGCGGCTTGCCGTTTGGCTTTGAATTTGTTTCCAAAGTTACGTTTAGAGATGTCAATTTTGGCGAGCTATCTAAGCCTGGCGAATCCTTCAAGGTGGCAGATAAGGAAAACTCCAGACCTGGTTTCCAACTATGTAGACACTGCGGAAAGGTCCAAAAGCCTCCTAAAAATAGAAACGATCCGCCCGGTCAATTACATATTTTCGACTGCATCAAAAAGGGTGATGAAAAGCCTGAAAACCTTTTAGACTGCTTGTATCTATACCGAGAATTTGAGTCTGAGGCCTTGAGAATTTTGGTGCCTTACACCCGTACCGGTGTGGATGATCAAGTCATTCAGTCTTTTATGGCGGCATTGCAGCTAGGCTTAAAAAATCGCTTTGGCGGCAAGGTTGATCATTTGCGTCTGGTGCTACAAGACGAACCAAGCAAGGATGGCGGACCACGCAAATTCTTCGTGATGCTCTACGACTCTGTGCCTGGGGGTACTGGTTACTTGCATCAGTTATTGGCCAGCGACGCCTCGACCTTAGCCGATGTGCTGCGCATGGCACTTGATACCGTCACTCAATGCAGCTGTAACCAAGACCCAGAAAAGGACGGCTGTTACCGCTGCGTATACCAATACCGATTAGGTCGGGACATGTTGCAAGTGTCCAGAGACCGCTCCAAAGACGTATTGACCGAGTTGGTCGATTCGTTGGGACAGTTAGAACGCGTCAAAACAATTTCTGATATTTATATCAATCCTGAATTTGATTCGGTGCTCGAGAGTCGGTTCATTGAGTCATTCAAGCGCTTAAGCGGAGTGGGCGGTTTACCACCAGTCAAGCTCTTGCAAGACATTGTCAATGGTAAATCGGGATTCATGCTGGACTTGGCCGGGCAGCGCTATCGCATCGAACCGCAGCGTAATGTCGATGCTTCCGATGGTGTATTCGTGGCTTCAAAACCTGACTTCATCATTTGGCCTTGGGCGAGTGGCGGGCAACGCAAACCGATTGCGATATTTTGCGACGGATGGGAGCACCACCAACACAGTATCCGCGAAGATGCACTCAAGCGCAGCGCCTTAGTGGCGAGCGGAAGATTTTGGGTGTGGTCTGTCACTCACGATGATGTGACCGCAGCTTTGGCAGGTAAGCCTACTTGCGACCTAGAGTCCCCACTCGTGGCGCTCACCCGTCACAGTGGAGAAAAAAGTACCGTCGTATTTCCTAGAGCGCAGCAAGGAGCGTTCACCCAAAACGCAATCTCACAACTCCTTCATTTTTTAGCTACACCTACGTCCGCAAGCGAGGATCCTGCCGCGACACAACTGCAAAAAAATGCGATGTGGCTGAGTTTTTTAATGATTGCGCATAACCCTGAAGAAAAGCAATCGGTGGATTCGGGTATAGCTCAATGGTCGCCGCTTCTTCCAGAAGCGATGCAGTCGATGGGTGGCGGCTACGCGCCCTGTTTGTCTCAAACGGATGTAAAGCCGATGGTGCTCGCATGGTGGCCATTGTCTTATGTGCAATCGCAAGCAGTGACAGGCGAGGCGCCAGGCATAGTACTAATAGACGATATAAAAATTAGCGATAGCAAACAACATCGTTTGGATTGGCGCAGATGGTTGCAGTTGTTCAACACATTACAAACGCTGCCCGGTTTTCGCATGACCAGCTTAGCCGGCTTGCAAGCCAAAGATTTGGACGCGTTGGTCGACACTGGCACCCACGCTGTCGCTCCAGCGCAGCCAAACCAAGTAGCATTGGCGCAAGAGTGGCAGGAAGTGCTATCGCAAAGTATTTCAACGTTGGTAGCCGGTTTGCAGCTCATGGCAGCAGCGAACATCTCTCCCCCACTGGTAGGCCATGAAGTGGTCGATGCTAAAGGCCACGTGTTAGCCGATGCAGAGCTGGCTTGGCCTGCAGAACTGTTGGTTGTGTTGCGAGCCGATCAGGACGACTTGACCTCAGTATGGCAAGCCGCTGGCTGGCAAGTGGAGTTGTTAGATGAAGATGGCGTTCATATTCAAGCGCAAGACTGGCATAGCGTAGTCTTGGACAAACTTGTAAACGCATCAAACCGTATGGAATCGATATGAGTCTGAAACCTAAAGTCGCGCTCGCGCAAGATTTTTTAATGCAGCTATCTAAGCTGCCTGCAAACATTCACTCTAAAGTCATGAAGTGGGCTATTTTATTTCAGACTGATCCCAAGAGCCCGAGCATCAATTACGAAAAAATTCATGCTGCTACAGAATCTAATTTGAAGTCAGTGCGAATTGACCAAGACTGGCGTGGCATTGTGTTTAAACCCGACGTAGGCGACGTCTACGTACTTTTGCATGTTGATCGCCACGACGCAGCATATCGCTGGGCTGAGAACCGGAAGTTAGCCATCAACCCAGTGACTGGAGCTATGCAACTGGTTGTAGTCGAAGTCGTAGCGGAACAGAAAGTTGATGCCGCCTTAATTGCGGTCGTGCAGCCAACGAAAGTCGCTAAGCCGGTAGAAAAAACATCTATATTCTGGGCACTCAGCGATATCGAATTGATGAGCATAGGCGTACCGCAAGAGATGATCGCAACCGTTCGAAAAATTACATCTGAGACTGATCTAGAAAATATTCAAAGCATTTTGCCTGTTGAAGCATACGAGGGCTTATTTTTAGTTTCCGCGGGTGACACGGTCAGTCAAGTGCTGACAGGGCGTGAGACAAGGGTAGACCAAAACATTAATACCGAAGATTTTGTGACGGCGCTGGATAAGCCAGAATCTTTGTCTAGGTTTGTGGTGGTAGAAGACGACCAAGCCATGCAAGCCATCATGAATGCACCTCTGGCGCAATGGCGTATTTTTCTTCACCCAACACAACATAAGCTTGCCATCGGAGATCGCAGTGGCCCGGTGCGAGTCTTGGGAGGTGCAGGCACCGGAAAAACCGTATTAGCGATGCACCGCGCCAAGTGGCTGGCTGAACACAGAACACAGGATGGTCAGAAAGTTTTAGTGACTACGTTCACAAAAAATTTAGCCATCGATATTGAAGATAACCTCAAATCCATGTGCAGCAAAGAAATCATGGCGAAAATCGAGGTGCGCAACTTGGATGCTTGGGTGCATAATTACATGCGCTTTAACAAATTAGAGCATCGCATTGTGTATAGTCGAAGCACTGATGCCGCCGCACAGGCTTGGCAAGCTGCGCTCGCCACAAAAGACGGCAGCCTCGGCCTGACAGACGACTTTTACGAGCAAGAGCTCGAGCAGGTGGTGTTGGCCCAAGGCCTCACCTCTTTGGACGCTTACCGTATAGCTCGTCGCACAGGACGTGGTGGGATACTTAGCCGCTCCAAGAGAGACAAGGTATGGCTAGTTTTTGAAGAGTACCGCGGTCAATTAGCATCTCGCAAGCTCAAAGAAGTGGACGACGCCTACAGGGAAGTCGCCGGATTTTTAATCAAAGAACTTGAATCTGGCAAAAAAATGCCCGCCTACAGTGCTGTGGTGGTGGATGAAACCCAAGACTTGGGACCTCAAGCGCTTAAGCTGTTACGCGCCATCATCCCGATGGACAAAAACGATTTATTTTTCGTGGGCGACGGACATCAACGCATTTACACACGCAATCGTGCAGCCATGAGCAAATGCGGCATTGATATACGCGGCCGATCCAGAAAGTTATATTTAAACTATCGCACAACTGATGAAATTCGGAGACAAGCCGTCGCATTATTAGAGGGTTGCGAGATTGACGACTTAGACGATGGCCACGACGAAACAAAACGCTACAAATCACTATCGCACGGCCCGTCTCCCCTGGTCATCGAACTAAAAGGCATTGAGCAGGCGACTGACAAGGCCGTTGAATTGAGCCGTCAATGGCTGACTCAGGTCAATGAGCAGACAACCACCTCCATTTGCGTCATTGCGTACTCCACAAATATCCGAGACGCAGCCTCAAAGGTATTTGCTAAGGCGGGTCTAAAAACGGCAGTGATCGACGCAAATCACAATATGAGCAAAAGCCACGAAACGGTGTACTTCGCCACGATGCATCGCGCTAAAGGACTGGAGTTTGACCAAGTTATTGTGATCAGCCCATCTGAGTATTTGGGTGATCCATTGGATACAGCGAGTAATCGAAAGCTCCTTTATGTCGCGATGACTCGGGCTAAGAAAGAGGCTGCTTTGCTGTTGATTTAGAAAATAGATCAGCGTTGTATTCCAACGCTTTTAAAGCATAGGCCAAACGATGCTAGAAATCCCTGCCCCCTCCTGGGTCGAAAGTGATGCCGAGCTCGCTGAGGGCCTCGATTTGCTTGGTCTGCGTCAGCCGGTTCAAGCTATCGGCGCAAGCTTATTAAACGGCGTGACCTCTGTCACACCCACGATCCGATATCTATCGTTTTCGTGTTGGCTACTCTTTCGCTACGCCGAGGCACGACTACCGGATCGGTACAAAGATTTTTCTGCGTTTGCGCAACGTGCGGAAGCTGCTCTTGTCATGGGCAACTTAATTGCAAATGGTCGAATCGGCAGACTAGTCGGTCCGATAGCCTCACAACGTCGACTAAATGCATCGGACAATGATTCGGTCGTACTAAGTCCGGTAGCGCAAACTCCGGCGCTGGGCATTTACCTTTCAGCCGCCGTACAGCTAGGTCTTTTTCAACTTAGCGTTGATGGGGCTCCGAGGCTGAGCGAAGAGCGAGGTCTGCCTCTTGCGAAGGCTCTTGACGAAACTCTCGTTTTTCTAACTTTCGCTCAGGATCTCACTTCATCCAATCCACCAACTATAGCAACCAAGACGGACCTACAGGCGCTGGGTAATGCGCTAGCGATGAATACAATTTCTGAAACCGAACGCATACTGCTTGGCGACGCTTTGATTCCGGCGCGACCGCGGAGCACCGAGTTACATCGCATATCAACCTACGCCAGTCTGTTTTCGCTAACAGATGAAGTCGCTCGCATTCCCAGTGAATTTGAATTTATGGAGGCTGCAACCTGTAAATCTGGGTTTCCTAATCAGCAGCTCATGAACTGGTCTGACGCTTGGCTCGCCTATGAAATTCGCGACATGCTAGCCGCTACACACGAGTACCTTTTTAGAGAAATACTAGAGCAACTTAAGCTGATGGGGGGCAAAGATTGCGTTCCACTAAAGCCAAGATTTGTAATAAGCGCATTATTGTCACGCTCTGACGACTTACTAGAGGCGTTAGTAACTCTAGGTTTAGCAGCAGTGGGCGAAAAGATCGAGAACCTAAAAATGAAGGACCTCGTTGCGCGAGTCAATGAGGCTACCAATACTGAGCGGGGCTTGCGCAACGGCATTTACCGCTGGGCAGGAAAACTCATTGAAACTGAAGTCATGAAGGCTGCGGGACGGTCGGGTCAACGTGGTCAAGTAGTTTTTGTTTTAGTCGCCTGGATACTTGCGGCACGGCGCGTGCCTGCTGACTCGGCTCAGCGTAACAGTCAATTGGACCTTATTTCAAACGACGAAGGACGACGAGTTGGCATTTTTACCGTATTGAGTCCTTCAGTACAAAACTGGACCACCAGCGAGGTTTTGTTAATCGACCAAGCCGCCGAAATGATGAAATTCACGGTCCACCAACATTTGAATATCGCTTGGTCACGAATGGCTCGCGATCCAAAAAAAGATGT
>CAMCZQ010000052.1 GCA_945887835.1 Bordetella parapertussis
ATGAAACAGCTCACTTTTAAAACTCTGGCACTAGCCGCTCTCATTACCTCGGCATCAGCGGCTTTTGCTCAACAAGCTTACCAATATCAAAGCCCCGAAGTGTGGGCGGCTTGGGCGCAAGGCTACAAAGGTCAAAACACGGTCATTAATATTCATGACGGCTTTACAACAGAAGATGGGTTTAACCATGGCTCTTGGGTATCATGGTTTGCCGCTACAACCGCTCCTTCTGCAAGCGTAGTTGGTCATCAATACGGTGGGCAGGCGATCGTGGGAATTACTCCTAATAAGTTAAATATTTTTAACATGTCTTATGGCTTGTACTCCCCAACAGGTACTGGTCCGCTAGTTGCTTCCACGGCGGCAATTATTGGATATGCGCAGAAAGGGCAAGCGGTCGTTACGTTCGCTGCTGGCAACGATGCAGTGCCTATGGGCGGTGTCGTTACAAGCGGGTCCGAGCGAGGAAAAATCGACATCATGTCTGTCCCATTAGCGGGTCAACCGTCTGCGATAATAGTTGGTGCGCTTTCGACAAACGGCACGACATCTAAGCCTGCCTCAATGGCTAGCTACTCAAACACAGCCAGTGCTAGCCCAGTTTTTCAAAAAAACTTTCTAGTGGTGGGCGTCGACACAAGTGCGGGAATACCAGCGGGTACTTCGTTCGCAGCTCCGATAGTCGCTGGTTACGCTGCTATTTTAGGAAGTAAATTCACAACAGCGAGTCCAACAGCAGTGGCAAACCAGTTATTAAACACAGCAAGAACAGACACGGTTGCAGGCTATAACCCAGCTATTTATGGTCGTGGTGAGGCAAGTATCACTAGGGCTTTAGCACCAGCCAGTATTCGGTAACTCACTCGCAGTACGTAAAATGAGTCCATCTGACCGCTAGAAATTTTTGCTGTGATTCCAGTGCAAAGCCATGTCGAGTAGCAAGCTCGCCCAGTACCGCATTGGGCTCAGCTGTGCAGAAGTCTTTAACGGCAGCTTCGTAATAGGCGGTATGTAGCATTGGTGATTTAGGTCAGCCTGTGGCGTTAATTAGTCATGCCAGGGTGGCGCAGGTGATCGGCAAAATGACTGAGGTCGTCAAATTAAAGATATTTACATGACATTGTTATGTCTACACCGCCAGGCGCATCACTGTCTCCATTTGGCAAGATCTTGGTCCCTGGGCTTACCAAGCTGTATGTGCTGACGTCTAGGCTTCCAGAACCTGAAGTGCATCCTGTGCTGATACCAGCGCCTGCAGCGGTAAAACAATACATGTCAACACGCATTCTTTTGTTGCCATAAAACAGAAATTCTTTCACCGGTAGGACAGTGCATTGCATCCACCCTGGTACGCCTGCAAGCGGAATGTTAAAGCGTGTGCCCCCAGCTTGATACTTCTTCACCTCTCTGGTCCCCAGATTAAGCACAGTAATTTCCGCTGTAGCGCTCTGCGCCATTGCTGTCGTCATCGCACCTAATAATGTTGCTGCGAATAAAATCAGTCTAACGATCCATGTCCCCATGGCAACAACCTTATAAATGGTCCGTGTTTCAGTATATGGCATGTTCGCTTGAATGAATTCGGGTGGTGGCACTCATGGGGGCAGCATGGAATTTAGGCCTTGGGTCTGCGACCGACAAACCGCGGACCTGTAAACAGACCGATCTTGTACCCGATCGACTCGAGAGCGTAAATGCGGGCCATGGCAATGCTATGTTCGTGGCGAACCTGTTTGGTCGCGTTGCCGTGCCGATAGTTAGGGTGTTTGTTACCACTTATAGGGGTGCATGGGAGATGTGCACCGTGCATTCTGCATGTCCTCATGCCAAACGCCGCGGGGTTCTTGCAGAGCTTTTTAGTGCGTTTGCAGAGGCACTGGCATCGTTTTGCACCAAACTTTATCAAACAAGGTAAAGGCATGACAGTTCCTTACATATGAATAAACCAGTCGAAAGGACAGAGATTTCGACATTATTCGCTTGACCCATGCAAAGCGAATTCTTTAACAATTCGAACGGTATGGCGCTGTCCTGGTCGTGTCGTTAGCTCAATCAGTCCAGCCTGTTGTAAGCGTCTTAAACCATCCCGCTGAGCGTCTTTGGATATGTTAAAGGCAAGCTGAGCTTGACGAGTAAGTTTCAATTCGCCTGTTTTCGACATACCTGCCAGCCACCAAAGTGCGATACCAACGTTGATTGCTTTGCCGGGTAATTGGGTGGCAGCGGTTAACCAGTCTAATGGTACGGGCCCCTTTAAAAATTTCTTTTTGACGGGGTTGTCTTGCCACTCACCTGTGTTCCTGTCTAACCTGATGCGTTTTTCAGGGATCTTCAGCATTGCAGAGTTTTGATACGTCTTCATATTATTTAAAAGATAGATATATATAAGAATATACGGGGGTAGCTGGCTGCCATGGGGTTACTGGCTAGCTGCCATGGGTTCAATTTGCCCCTGTACGATACCCATGACCGCTTCCCACATTCGAGTTCCGCGTTCATCCATGTATCGGTCGGGGTAGACAATCAACTTGGCCTCACTGCCCAACTCGAATCCATTGAGTACGATGCTGCTGGCCTTTCGCATAATTTCTTGTGCTTCCGCCACAGCGCGATCCAGTTGATCTAAAGGCGCTTCAATGAGCAGGGCGTCATGCACAGGCGCACACACGCGGATGCCAGCATCAACCATTAGTATGCAGGCAACACGGAGCATTTCAGCGCCGTTGGCCTGCATCGGAAAGTTGCGTAGACTTCTGGCGTTGATGTTTTGAGTAACCAGTATTTGCCAATCAAACACTGACCACAGCCGGCCATTGAGCAGAGCCTCATCAACCGCGCTATCAGACCATTTCCAAAAGGTTTTATACGTCTGTTTGTGTAAGCTAAGCAGCTGGCGTGCTCTTGCAACCGGTTGGCTGATTTTGGCAGCAAGGCTTTCCTCACCCATCCCGTACTGCACGGCCAGGACGCACTGTTTGAACTGTTCACGTTCGGCTTTATGCGTGGCTTTGGTGGCGGCTTCTGGGACCGCTCTCGCTTGTTTGGCAAAGGCGAGGTAGGGATCACCACTTAAGTATGCCTGCATCATTATTTCATCGCCTGACAAGGCGGCCGCGATTCCGAACTCCTGTTGGCTCCAGTCAATATAAGCTAGCCCGTAGCCTGGCTCTGGTTTGATCAAGCCTCGCAGCCAAACGGACGGCCCAAAAATGAAACCAGTGTTGGATGGTTGATTTCGGCTTGTCCTGGCCCTAAACGGTGACAGGAGACACCTGTTCCTGTTGTCGTCACCGACTTTTAACCCGGTAAGTCGCAGTTCAGATAAAGCGGCTCGCAGCTCTCGCATTGGGGCGACGCACGGGTGAATCCGGGATTGCTGACGGAAGGCGTCGTCAGACAGATCCAAAGTACCGCTTGCTAGCCGGGGCCATGGCACTGAGTTGCGGATCAAATAGCTTTCCCAGCGATCGCGCTTGAATGTGCGCCCATCGAAAACCCCATAAGCTTGATCAATTTCGGCGATTAAGTGGTCCTGTACGCTGCCCCAGTGCGATGTCAATTTGAGCAGCGTTTCTTTGTCAATAGGTACACCCGTGTCTTGCATGGAGGAGACCGCTTTCATGTAGCGCCCCCGAAGCAATGCTCGCGGGAGGTCGATGTGGGGTAGCATTTTCGGCAACAACTTGCTTAAAGCGATGACGTCGGATTCGCAATACTCCAGAATCTTTTCCTGATCCTTGTCTGACCAGGGGCCTCGTGCCAATATGAGGTCGCGCATGGTGGTTTTTTGATCAGACTCTAAGAAAGGCAGGTCGAAATATTGCATAGCCCCCAGCAGTCCTGCACCAAAGGCGAGTGGGTTGCCATTGGTTAGATTTCGAAACTCAACATACAGGTCGAGCAAGTTTGCGGGCTTGGGCCAACCCAGGCTAAGGAAGCAATCGATCTCAGCAGATGCGAAGTAGGCAACGCATAATGATTTCTCGTCAGTCGGGAATGGCGCGTGACTCATTTGCTGAAGGTCGTCCCGCCAGTAGCGTGTCGTGATGCCAGCAACGAACTCGCGCGCGACAAGGCATACGGGGTAAGGGCGGTTGCCTTCAACACCCCTTTCGGGGTGAAACTCGAAGTCAATCAGCCATATACCGTTGGGGTGTTTTGGCAATAGCATCACACTCTCCCCAGCAAACCCTGCACGACAGGATGCACTAAGTCGTTGATGATTCGCCCACGAAATGCAATTTTTATAATTTCATTGATGGTGTGGTCGGGCCACTCGGGATCTGGCAATTCCACTTGGGCTTGGAATACGTCATACCCGCCATTGCCTTGGTTGGCATTGATTCTTAGCCAATTGTTTTGGGCAAGAGTTAACGCATCAAGCAGTGTTTGATGCCAAGGGTTGCGCTGCCCTTCAGGCCCTGGGAGCGGAACAGGAACCAAACGCAAATTATTTTGCCGGTCTATGACTAACATGAGCGTTACTGACTTAACGAGCTCTGGTATGTGCCCGGCCACTTGAGGGGTTACCAGATAATTTTCCTGAGACCCCTTGGGTGCAAGCAGTATTGCGTTGAACTGCATTGCATCGTCAGTGTGTGTGCGAAAAAATTGTGTTGGCGTTGGCCTTCCGACAGGGACAAGGTTCAATATTTTTTTAACCCCCAGTGTTGCACCAAAATTACTCGATAGTCGTAGGCTTGCAATATCGAATTCTGCTGATGCAACTTGAGGTGCAAACGGCTGCGAGTTGTCGCTTGAGCTATTGGCTGCGGGGGCTGGATTGTTGGCGCTATTGGCGTTAATCATTTTGAATATCCTTATTTAATTTGGTAGATTGCGCATCGACTGCGCGTTGTAGGGCTTCTTTTTTCGGCAACCTCTGCCAAGGGATTGGCACTCCATTGACGAACATGCAACCATCGTCCGCGCGAATGAGTGCTTCGTAACTGGTCCTGTCCATGCCGTGAATGCCATGCTCGACGGCAGCTGCGTAGTCACCAAAATTCATATTGACGGCCAGGTATGTTGTGCAGGCCCACATCTCTGAAAGCGAGTCGCTATTTTGGATGCTCTCAAAGCAATCATCTTGAACGATCTGCCTGTGCTTTTGACTCATCTGGTCATACTTTTTGGCACAACTGCCGCAAAGCATGAACAGAATTGCATCACCCTCGTAACGGGCAAAGAATCGAACTGATTCTGGACGGACCTGAAAAGATGATGAACAGTTTGGGCAGTATCGGTAGCCCCAGGGTAGATTATGTGTGTGCGCGTTATGGTTGAAAGCAGGCATCACTGTCCTCCTTTTCCTGTGCGGTTTAAGTGCTCGACCGAAGTTTCACCGATGATTGATCCTTCACCTTGAAACATGTCGGTCATCCACGACCTCAGCTCACCTAATCTCCAGACCTTAACGGTTTTCGATAGGGTGGCAGGCTTCGGGAATTTGCCCTGTGCCACCCAAAGATTTATGCAGCTTTTTGATAACGTGGTTAGCTGTGAGGCAGCTTCTATGCGAAGTAGCTGGTCGTTTGACCATTGCGTCGTTTCTTGAACTTCCATCTTCGTTCTCCTGTAAAAATTGAAGATGGATTCAGTGAAACCTATAGGTATTTGGGCGTAAATTTTTAAAGTACTTATTGCCGATTTTTTTAAACGACGTTATCGAATGTCTTGTCTTTCCATGCTTTTTTTAAGTGGTAATACGATTTTTCACTGAACTCTAACACTTTATATTGATGGTTACCTTGCTGTTTATTGATGCTAACGAGGGCACGACTGAATGATTTAAAGGGCATAAATTTATTCAATCCATGCACCTGTTGATGCTTTAAAGTCAGGGTTCGAAAGGCCTCTCGCACAGCCCAATTTTTTGGTCGATTGCGCATGATCTTATTAGCGCCTAAGCCCCTCAAAGCAATGGTTTCGGCTTTGATGAAATCGGCCCAGTCTTGTTGTGTGCCATTTATTGGAACTGGTGTTGTCACAGGGTAAGAATTGATGACCATTACATACTGCTTCACAAACCAAAGTACCGCGCCGTTCAGCTCGCATATGAGTGCGTGTAGCCTGGGCGCTATCTGCACGTGTTGTTGTAGTTTTGTGTACTCGCTGTCAAATTGCATTAAATTCTGACGTAACGCCTCGACAGATAATTCTGCGCTTTTAACAACGCGGCCCGACTTTACTTTGTATGTGTCAAGGAACTCTAATATCAGCTGGCAATATGGGGTTATGAGATTCTGTACCCCAACGGGAACGCCACAGTGGCTTCGCTTGTGATGCGACTCGATCTTCCGTTTAAATACTGCCATGTCCATGCTAAGCCAACCAAGCAATGCTTTAACTTCATCTTGTATGGAAGAACTCTGACGATTGGCACTTTTTGTCGGAGTGTGTTGGCCACTTCTATAGATCCCGGGCTTCGACATAATGGTCCTTTAATAATCAGCTTTCTCAGTTCGTCCGAATGCCTCGTGATGAAAGCTTTTTACAGAATTTATCGATTTGATTCTATGCAGCCAAGCTTTGCTCGACGTTCGCCACACTCCCCGGCAACCCCGTCAAGCAATAGGTTTGCCAATCGCCCATGAGCGCTTTTCGCCTCAATAATAAATCGCCCCGCCGATAAGCTGCCTCGACCTGATTGCGAATTGTGTGGGCAAGTGCCATTTCAGCAACTTCAGGGCTGTGATCAGTCTCCTCGGCGACCCAATCTCGGAAGCTTGAACGAAACCCGTGCACGGTGACGTCAGCCTTTATGCGTCGCAACAGCATACTCATTGCCATCGACGACAAGGGCTTACCCTCTTTCGAAAACAGGTATTTACTGCTGGGGTCAAGTGACCTTGCGACTGTCAGGATGTCTAGGGACCGCTGGCCTAACGGTACGCGATGCTCCTTGCCCGCCTTCATGCGGCCAGCTGGGATAACCCACAAACCATCGGCCGCGACTTCAGACCTGAATGCACCAAGTACCTCACCAGTTCTATTTACGTTCAAGATTAAGAACTCAAGTGCCAATGCAGCGACACCGTCCTTGTTCCTGAGCTTCACCAGAAAGTTGGGCACATCGGCGTATGAGAGTGCCGCGTGGTGGGTAACGGTAGCAATCTTGCTGGGCTTGGGCAGGATGGTTTCAAGATGTCCTCGCCAAGTGGCTGGGTTTAATCCAGACCTGAGCCGCCGTGTAGTCGCAGATGCCAGTATCCATTCAATACGACCTCTCACCCGCGATGCTGTTTCTGTTTTGGTATGCCAAATGGGGGTTAGGACCCGCAGGATATGGTCAGTGTCGATTAGATCAAGCGGCAAGTTGCCAATGATTGGATTGGCGTATTTCTGAATAGTATTGGTCCATTGGTCGGTGTGTTTGGGGTTCGACCACTCGGCTCTCTTGGTCGCAATGCATTCTGAGGCAAACTCTTTGAATAGCGGCGTGGTGCTTGTTTGCAATATGGCAGCGGTTTTCCACGTTGCTACGGGTCGCTGTCCTTGCAACACACTGCTACGCGATTGTGTCGCTCGTTTGCGAGCCTCCTTAAGGCTGATGTCGGGGTATACGCCTAAGGCGAGGTCTGAGCGTTTTTCGGCATACAGGTAACGAAATACCCAGTATTTGCGCCCGTTGTTCTTAATATTGAGGTTTAGGCCGTGGGTCGTGGCGTCGGTGTATCGGCCTGGCTTGGTCAGGTTTTTAACGTAAGGGTCGGTGAATCCAGTCTTCATGAACGTGTCCTTTGGGCTTCCCCACGCTTCCCCACACAGTAGGTGTGATTAGCGTTGAGAGTTATAGGCTTGCAAAGTAACGTCTTGTATTTATGTGGTCACGGGTTGGGGTACTTATTGCCGATTTTTATTAGGCAGATCAGTCGGTTAATGTGATCAAGGCCTGCCAAGGTGACTCAATAACTATCAAGAAGTTACTAAGCACCCAGTTGACCCTCTGTCCGCCAAAACTATTTCGAACTGATTCCAAGTCGTTCGAACTGATTCCAGTTCGTTGGGGCTTTCCTTGAGCGTTGGTTGTTAAGAGAGAGCCAATTTAGCCGAAACTAAGCGGTTGATGCTCACCCCCAGATCGGCTGCCTCGGTAGCGAGGCGACGATGCACGAGCGATGGCACTCGAACCATGAAGCGGCCGCTGTAGTTCTTTTCAGCAAGCGCTTCTGGGATGGGTTCACCACAGGCGGTCATTTCGGCAACCACTTCGCCAACGACTCGGCGGATGCCGGAAAGTGCTTTTTCAGGGGAAGCTGCAAGCCAGGAGAGCGAGGGAAACTCTGTGCACAAACCAACGTGCTCGTTGTCCTCGGCAGACCAGGTGACTCGGTAGGTGTAGTGATTGATATTCATGGCTTAGCTCCTAAACGCTCAATGGCAAGAAGGACTTGTCGAACTTGATAAGCCTTTGCCTTTCCTTTGTTGTTCTGAATATTGACCCTCGGATTTCCAGGCCATGGCGTTTTGTAGATGGCGTGACTACTGCCGTTTTGCCTGGGTTTTCCAAAATAGGTTTCGCACACACGTTGTAGCTCGGAAAAGCGCACATTGGCAGGCTCAGTGCGCATTTGTTCGAGAATTTTTTCAACTGTACTCATTTATAAATGGTATCAATAGTGATATCAAATGTCAAATACAAATGGCTCGACAATCTACAGAGCTGCCTTGATCTTATGCGTGAGTGTGGGTTACCGATCAGCAATAGCTAACACCCAGCGGTTAGTGGGTATCAAGTCACATGCATAAAAAAAAGAACCCCCCTGCGCAGCACCCGCAACCAGCTCTAGTGCGTCATCAGAGACATCTTGCACAACAACTTCATAAAGTTCAATGTTCATATTGGTTCAAAGTTTTATTTACCCAAGCTAACTGAATTAAAGTGTTTTGAGATACTCAATTAAGGCAGTCTTTTCATCCTGGGTGAGCCAGGTGCCAAACTCATGTCCACAGCGACTATTGCTGTTAATTTGGTTGATTGAGCCGCAAGATCAGTCGTCCGGTTCGACTTGATGGGTGACAATAGTGCTTCGCTCCAGAGTGAGGGAACCATAGCTAGGGCTTGATTTGCCCCGGGCCACCAAGAATTCCTAAAACCATCTTCGAGGTGTTTTTTTGGTGTCTGCTTTGGGTCGTTAGCGGACGATCACAGAAAATAAATGAAACGTTCTTTTAAAAGACACTTCATGCGTGGGGTACCCCGATCAAGACAAGGAGTATCTATCCTTGTGTCATTCAAATCCCCATCACACCGCCAAAACTTAAGTTTCGAACCTGTGATGAAGAGATTCGATCTGCTATGAGCCCCGCACAGTGCATCGGGTGGCTACAGATCAGGCAAATCAAGTTCTTTCATACCATTGCTTAGAATTGTTCACGACGTAGACTACGGCCAGCATGACGGGCACTTCTATCAGCACACCCACGACGGTTGCCAGGGCGGCACCCGACTGAAATCCAAACAAACTAATTGCTGCCGCGACGGCAAGCTCGAAAAAATTAGAGGCACCAATCAACGCAGACGGGCACGCGACGCTGTGTTTTTCTCCAACGACACGATTTAGCCAGTACGCCAGCGCTGAATTAAAAACGACTTGTATGAGGATGGGTACGGCGAGAAGCGCAATCACCAGTGGTTGTTTAAGGATGGCCTCGCCCTGAAACGCAAACAACAAGACTAAAGTGGCTAATAAAGCTGCGATGGACCAAGGCCCGATCTTTACCATTGCAGCATCGAACGCAGCCTCGCCTTTTTTGAGTAAGGCCTTACGCCAAAGCTGAGCCAGAATCACCGGCACCAAAATATAAAGAACAACCGAAGTCAACAGGGTGTCCCAAGGCACGGTGATGGCAGAAATGCCAAGCAAGAGCGCAACCAGCGGCGCAAACGCAACAACCATGATTGAATCGTTTAGTGCGACTTGTGAAAGCGTAAATAGTGGATCGCCACCTGTGAGACGGCTCCAGACAAACACCATTGCCGTGCAGGGTGCTGCGGCCAAGAGAATGAGGCCAGCGATGTAACTATCGAGCTGATCTGGCGGCAAAAGGTCGGCGAATAAATGACGGATGAACAGCCATCCTAGAAAGGCCATCGAGAAGGGCTTGACGAGCCAGTTCACAAAGAGCGTGACCCCAATACCTCGACTATGCTGACGTAATTCGCCTAACGACGAAAAGTTCACCTTAACAAGCATCGGGATGATCATTACCCAAATTAAAAAACCAACCGGCAGATTGACCTGTGCGATTTCAACTTGGGAGATCGACTGAAACACGCCTGGGAAAAGCTGACCCAGCGCAATACCCGCGACAATACAGAGAAAGACCCAAACAGTCAGAAATCTTTCAAAAGTGCTCATCGCACTGCTCACAGCTTTTTGGGCTCTGATATCACCTTGATTAATCATGTGCCGTTAGATCCCATGTGGTCTCATCAGATCAAGCGCTCTCGTACCTTGGCCGTCACCCACTCACTGACCGCCACCGTGGCAAAAATGACCAGAAGCAGCATGGTGACTTTGGGCCAGGCGAGGGTGTTGAGCGCGGACTCTAGCTTGACACCGAGTCCGCCTGCGCCCACCAAACCCAACACGGTGGATTCTCGGATGTTGATGTCCCAGCGAAAGACGCTGATGCCCGCCAGCGTGGGTGCAACTTGTGGCACCACGCCCCAAGCCATCGTTTGAGCCGAGCTCGCACCGGTGGCCTCGATGGCCTCTACTTGCGCGGCGTCGATCTCTTCGATCGCCTCGTATAGCAATTTTCCAATGAAGCCGATCGAGCGCAGGGCAATGGCTAAGATGCCTGCGAGCACCCCAGGGCCTAGTATGGCCACCAGTAGCAAAGCCCAGATCAGTGAATTGATCGAGCGTGAACCGACAATCAGCAGCAAGGCCACAGGACGCACAAGTGTTGTACTTGGCGTCGTGTTGCGCGCCGCCATAAAAGCGACCGGCACCGCCATGACTAGCCCGAGCAGTGTCCCAAGGGTCGCGATATTGATGGTTTCCCACAGCGGCCACCAGAGCTCGTGCACAAAGCTCCAGGCAGGCGGCATCATGCGTGAACCGATATCTTGCATTTGTTTGGGTGCGTCTGAAACGAAGGCCCAAATCGTGTCGTTCGTCATCACCTGGAAAGCCCAGGACACAAAGGCGAGTGTGAGCACCCAAACTGCGAACAGAATCAGCTCATTGCGCGAGGTGCGTTTGCGCCACACTGGCACAGAGGGTGTCTTCGAGCTCATTGGATGCGCTTTCTGAGCCAGCCTGAGGTGTACTCAGCCACCATCACGATCGCAATGATGACCAAGATGATGGCGGCGGCTGTATCAAATTCGTAGCGGTCCATCGCGGTGTTGAGCGTCGCACCAATGCCGCCGGCGCCCACGATGCCAATCACGGCTGATTCTCTAAAGTTGATATCGAGCCGATACAGCGAAAGGCCGACTAATCGCGGCATCACCTGTGACAATACCGCAAAGTCGAGCACCTGCAGATATCCGGCGCCCGTGGCACGAAGGGCCTCAAGCTGGGACGCTTCAATCTCTTCGATGTCCTCAGCCATCAGTTTGGCCATGAAGCCTATGGTGGCAAACGTCAAGGTTAAAAATCCGGCGAAGGGCCCAAACCCGAACATGGCTACCAGAAAGATGGCGACGATGATTTCATTGAGCGTACGAGACAAGGCTATAAAACTGCGGCAGATGAGATAAACCCAAGTTGGCGCAAGGTTTCGGGCAGCGCCCACGGCAACTGGAATCGACAACGCGACGCCCAGTGCAGTGGAGGTGATCGTCATCGTTAGGCTTTCTTGAAAACCAATGACGATCTCGTCCCAGCGGCTGGTGAAATTTGGATTCAGAAAGCCAAGTACGAACACCCAGCCGCGCTCTAGCCCCTGGATGGCGCGCGCCCAGTTGACCTCTAGCGAGCCGATACCCAAAACGAGATAAAGAGCTGCACCGGCATACAGCGCCCAGCGGACGCGAGGGTTGGTAATGAATTGGGGGCGCCGCCACTGGCGTGGCAGTGCCGCAGAGGCAGTCACCGCAGCGGTCATACAGAATCAGCCAACGTCAAAACGCTGTTGTCTCGCTTGCGGCTTTCTTGCTCGCCGTCATCAGAGTCACCTCTGGCCGTGGCTTGCATGCTTTGCGTGATGGCGGTCCAATCCTCGTCGCCATAAATATTGGTCAATACCGTCTTATCAATGTTGGCTGCCAGGCCGTCATACACAACAATGCCGGCGCGCAGACCGACAATCCTTGGCAGGAACTCGGTTGCTAACACCACATCGTGAATGTTCACGATCGCCGCAAGTCCGCGCTCTTGGCACAGCTCAAGAATCAGACGCATAATTTGGCGCGAGGTCTTTGGGTCGAGGCTGGCCGTTGGCTCATCCACCAGCAGCAGCTTTGGGCTTTGCATTAAGGCCCGCGCAATACCTACGCGCTGGCGCTGCCCACCCGAAAGCGCATCGGCGCGCTTGTTCTCCATGCCACTCAACCCTACACGTTCTAGCAGTGAGTAGGCCTGCGCGATGTCATCACCCTCAAAGCGTCGAAACCAGCTGGCCCAGAACCCGGTGTAGCCCAAGCGGCCCGATAGCAGGTTTTCCATCACGGTCAGGCGTTCGATCAGAGCGTACTCTTGAAAAATCATGCCGATTTGGCGGCGTGCCTGGCGCAGGCCAGCCGAACCCAGCGCGCTCAAGTCTTGCCCCTCTAGCTCAATCTGCCCGCCGCTCGGCTGCACCAGACGGTTCACGCAACGAATGAGTGTGGACTTGCCCGCCCCTGATGGGCCGATCAGCCCCAGCACCTCACCCGCCCCGACGCGAAGACTCACACCTTTAAGTGCAAGGTCACCTGTAGGGTAGCGTTTTTCTAGTTGGCGCAACTCAAGCATTGAGACAATTCCTTATTTGCAGGCGTAGCTGACGTTCATCGCCTGATCGATGTCGCGCACGACTTGCCAGTGTTGCTTGTAAGTGATGGGCATGAACTTTTCTTGTGGCGGCTCACTCTTGCTGAACTCTGCAGCTAATGCCGTTCCTTCCCACTTGAAGCTAAAGAAAGCCTCTTTGACTTTCTCTGCCAGTTCGGGCTTGAGGTTGTAGACGTGCCCATACCCCGTCGTCGGGAAGGTTTGGGACTTGTAAATGACCTTGGTCTGATCCGCCTTGATGACGCCGCGCGCGATCATCCGATCTTTGACAGAGTTGGCAATGGCCGCTGCCGGGTAGTCTTTGTTGGCAACGCCTAAAATCGAGTTGTCGTGCTTGCCGCTAAACACGGGCGTATAGTCTTTGCCGCTCTCCATCTTGTACTTATCACGCAGCAGTGCAGCAGGCGCTTTGTATCCGGAGTTGGAGGTTTCAGAGGTGAACGCCAAGCGCTTGCCTTTGAGATCCTCAATCTTCTCGATGCCGCTGCCGGGATGGGTGATGATTTCCATCTCGTAGCCGTAACGGTTGTCTTTAGACGCCATCATGGCGAAGGGCACAAAACCAGAGCAATTGACGGCGATTGGGTTAGAGCCCGTGTTGAAGCCCGCGACGTGAAGGCGGCCGGCGCGCATGGCCTCTAGTTGGGCAGCGTTGCTTTGCACCGGGAAAAACTGCACTTTCTTGCCGGTTGTTTTTGCCAAGTGCGCGATAAAGCTATCCCAGACCTTGGCGTAAACGGCGGGGTCTTCGACAGGGGTGTAAGCAAATACTAGCGTCGCCGGGTCAACGAACTCGGATGCTTTTATAGGCGCATCTGCTACCAAGTCACCGTTTGTATCTTTGAAACGGGCGTCCATCGCCTGGGTAACGGGGGCCAATGTAGAAAGGGCAGCAGCGAATATGGCTGACAAAACAACACGCATGTGATTCTCCAGTGGTCATAAAAAATCAAGTCTAGTTTACTTTAGATGACAGAACTATCACGCCCCACTGAATGGTTGTCAGCTGTCCCGATCACCCGCGATGCCAAAGGCGAGGTGGTGGGTGAGAAAGAGAAATGGACGTTTTTCTTTAGCGTTGATTGACTTCTTTTGCTCAAAAATCCGTTTTGCAATCATCGGCAAGCAAGCTCTTTAGCGATCACCATACGGCAACGGGCGCATCGTTCTTCAACGATGACCATTCAGCAACAAGCGAATCGCTTTTGCTGCTGCTGACGGGTTTGAAATCGCCCGACTTGGCTCGAGGGTCCCAAGGGTTTAGACTGTCGTGAGTGAGCTAGCTGCGATTTGTCAGTCAATGGGACTTGCTCAAGGTAATAGGGGGAAACAGCATGAAGGGTGTTGTCGTGTGTCCGCAGCCGCGTGCTGCCGAAGTGGGGGCAGAGATCCTTGAAAAGGGTGGTAACGCTTTTGATGCTGCGTTGGCAACGGCCTTCTCGCAAATGGTCAATGACCCTTTTATGTGCGGTCTGGGCGGCATGGGGACCTTGCACTACTTTCATGCAGCGACGGGCACAAGCGGGATGATCGATTTTTATAACCGCGCGGGCTCTAACGTGCGCCCGGATATGTGGGAAAAGGACTGCAAGGGTCGAACACCGATTTCTGGCTATAGTTTGTTTGATGATTTTCGAAGCGAGATCGGCTATACGGCCATCATGACCCCGGGTACGCCTGCGGGACTCGGTTTGTTTCATGAAAAGCTTGGCTCGATGCCTTGGGCCGATTTGATCGCACCGGCGATTGAGCAAGCCGACGAGGGCATCTTAGTCACACCAAACCTGGCAAGTGTCTGGAGCGGTTACGCCCAGCCCGGTATTCCGGATGGGCTCACACGTATTCGCAAAACCGCCGAATGCGCGCGTGTGTATTTGCATCCCGAGGGCCGTTTGTTCAAGACTGGCGATGTGATGCGCCTGCCTGACTATGCACGCACACTAGAGCGACTCGCTACAGGAGGTTGGCGCGAGTTTCATCAAGGTGCACTCGGCGATGAAGTCGCCCGTGACCTAGAAGCCAATGGCGCCTTCGTGACCCGCCAAGACTTGGCTGACTATCAACCCGCAGAGAGCGCGCCCTTGGTGGGGTCTTACCGGGGTTATGAGGTGCGCTCTAATCCGCCGCCGGGCAGCGGCGCAACCCTGATTGAAATGTTGCAAATTCTTGAGCATTTTGATTTGAGCGCCCTCGATCATGGCTCGGCACGGCATATTGATTTAGTGGCGCGCGCGATGGCTGCCGCCCACGTTGATCGCAACGCGTATTTAGGCGACCCACGTTTTGCAGACGTCCCCACCGAGATGCTGATTTCTAAAAAGCGTGCGGCCTATTGGGCTGAACGTATTCAGTCGGGTCAGTATGCAGGTGGCCAAGAAGAGGCGCCACCGGGATGCACCACGCATGTGTGTGTCATGGATGCCGAAGGCAATGCAGTATCGATGACCCATACGCTTGGCACAGCCGCCGGCGTCGTCAGCCCAGGCTTAGGTTTTAACTACAACAACTCGATGAAGCTGTTTGATCCGGTCCCGAATAAAAAGAATTCGATGGCCCCAGGTAAAGCGCGTACCACAGGGATGGTACCCACTATGTTGCTCAAGGACGGCAAGCCTGTGTTGTTAGCTGGTGCGCCGGGGGGGAGTGTGATCATTAGCGCCACCTTGCAAGCGATTTTGAACGTGGTGGATTTTGGGATGTCACCGGTCGAAGCGGTCACGGTGCCGCGCATTCACTGCGAGGGTCTGGGGATACACACCGAGGCCACCGTGCCGCGCTCGGTCATCAAAGAGTTACGTGCGTTAGGACATATCGTTCACCAAAGCGCGCATAGCTTTGAGCCAAGCATGTCGCGGGCGCACGTGATTTCAACCATTGGTGGGCGTATGCGAGGCGGTGCTGACCCAAGAGGTGGGGCAGGGGTCGTGTACGCGCGCTAGGGTTGGGTGAAGAAGCCGAGGCCTCGCGATCCGTATTGCTCTGTCTGGTTTTATCGGGCCAACCTTTCCACCCCCCAGGGTCATTTTTCGATCGGCGGTAACGGGTGTAAATTCAAATCGCATTTTTTGATCATGACTTTAGATAAATCATCGTCTAATCGATCAACCATGGTTTGGTAGATCTGCTTCGCCAATAAATATTTTCCTATTGCGTAATGCTCATAAGCATCTTTTGTAAGATTGCATAGCTCTTGCTCAGTCACTGAAGCTAAAGTCTCATCGTCACCATCGCGAATAGCAACGAGCTCATAAATTAAAAATGCACCGCTGCGTCCTTTAACCGAAATTAGGTCAATAGGTCTAACCCATAAGCGTTCCCCAGCCTCCTTAAACAAAGAATGGCTGATGCAGATAGCAGTACCGAATTCCTTATTAATCCCCTCTAATCGAGAAGCAATATTGACGCCATCTCCGACAACGGTGTAGCTCAGCCGCTCTTCTGAGCCAATGTTTCCAACAAGCACTGCATCAGAATGGATCCCTATCCGAGCCGATAAGGGAGGTTTATTTTCAGATTTAAGCTGCTCATTGAGTGTGACCAATCTTCGTTTACCCTTAACCGCAGCAACGCATGCATGATAAGCATGGTGCTGATCTAGAAGCGGTGCACCCCAAAAAGCCATGACTCCGTCACCGATGAACTTATCTAGCGTCCCACCCTCTTCCTTAATCGCATAGGTCATCAATCCTAAATAGGACGATACTCGTTGCAGGAACTCACGGGAGGGTGTCTTTTCAGCAAGGGCGGAGAAGTCTTTTAAGTCAGAAAATAATATTGTTAAGTAACGACTTTCTCCGCCTATTTCAAGATCTTTTCCAGAACTTAACAGATCATTGACCAGAGTCCTCGGCACGTACAAAATAAAGGCATTGATTGTACTTTTTAGTTTAATAATTGCATTCGCAAGTGAGGAAATTTCAGTAATTATTTTATGAGTCTTAAAGGACTTTGATGGATCCAAACGAATGATTGCCTGTACCTCTAGAGTAATACGCTCTAGGGGTTTAGAAATTAAGCGAGCCAAAAAGAAAATGATAGTGATTTGTAATAAAACAGCGAAAGTGCCCAGCAATAAAATTTTACGATTCGTATCATGAAGCGGCCCAACAACTGCCATGACGGGTATGACCATCAAAATGGACCAGTTTTTATGCTTCACCGCAGCAATCTCAGAGATCGTTGCAATATAAACATTCGTTTTATCGTCTTTAAAGAAAAATGGTAACTGGCTATTATTTGGTTTTTGTAACAAGGCAAGCGATGGTAATTTTGAAGATATCGTATGAACTTGACTTAACGACAACTTGCTATCGATGATTCTTGAATCTCTAGGCTTATCTGAATTTGCCAAAATAAATCCGTGCTTATCAACCAATAAACTAATCGCCCCATTTCTGATTAATTGCGTACGTAAAAAATCATCAATCGTGGTAAGTTCAATGTCAATTGCAAAAACACCAACAATATCTTTGTGCAAGAAAAATGGCTTAGCAATTGAAAACTTAGCCGTACCACTGTCATGAACTTCGGGGTCGGTAATAATCAGATCTCTAGCCATGGAGGCGTCTTTGTACCCAGTTCTTTCCTTTGGAATATACAAATGATCGCTTGAAGTAGCCCCCACCTCATTATTGTTTTGATCATAAAAGACATAATGGAATTTATAGGGTTCATTAAATTGCCGATCAATCCATCGGACAGCATACGTTGTCGAATCAGGTACTGGCCGGTCAAAAACAAACTCACCGATATTGATACGTTTTACCGAACGAAATGAGCCATCTTCAAATCCTAAATCAAGACTTGAGACGGCGTAGGAAGCATGCAGATTAGACAATAAATATTTAGCCCATTTATTTCCTCTAAAGAATTCAGGGTCGTCAGAGGCGAGCTGCGAAATAGAAGCTGTTAGCGCGGAAGCTGCTGCAAATGTTTCAGACAGCTTTGAATCCGTTTGTTTCTGTAAAATCGAAACCGCATTGATTGAAATTTTATCGGCCATCTTTTCATTGGTTGAAAAGGTATACCAAAGGATCAAAATAAAAAATGGTAGTACACAAAAAATAAATGAAAAAATAAGACATCGACCAAGGCGAATGCCATTAGGTAGAGCTTTATCAATTATAGAGTTCACAATTTTCGGCAGATCCCCAAAAAATTCAAAGGAAAAACACTTAATTCACTAGGTCAGATAAGACCTATACTAAGATTTATAGCATATGACGTTTGTTATATAGGAATTGTCAACGAGAGTTTGCGACTAATAATCGCTCACAACCTGATTCGGTGCGAAGTATTGAAAGTCGTCTTGTCTTTTTAAGGTACCTAAGCTTTCTAAGTTCTCTTGCGTTTGGACTTGAAGTAATCAGACGGAAATTAATAAAGGGTTTGATTGGCTCCCAAAGCCTTACAGGCTAATTATTGGGGGTCAGCCTTAGGCTCACCTTCCTCGTTCTAAATTATTGGAGCAGGTCAATTTAAATGAATGCTCATACTCAGCCAGACGTACTGAAGAATGTAATTTTTTTAAATTCATTAGAGCACTCTGTTATTGATGCTCTGGGAGCGAAAGCCGTCATAGTAAATTTTGCATCTGGTGAGGTCATCCTCCGTGAGGGTGATGCTTCGGACGCAGCGTGGGTGGTCGTTGAGGGAAAGGTCCAAATCTATAAAGAACGTCCAGACGGACAGCATCTATTTCTGCATACGGTTCAAGCTGGAGAGTTATTCGGTGAGCAAGCCCTGATTACTGGAAATAAGCGAAATGCTTGTGCGCGTGCTCAAACTCCAGTGGTTGCCCTTCGATTGCCAGAATTAGAGTTTCTTGCCGCTATTTCAACTCAAACTGGGGTGCGGGAAAAATTTGCACTTTTAGGTACCAAGCAGCTCTATGAAAATATAGCTCGCGAATCTACTTTGCTCAAATTTATGAGTCTTGATGGCGGCCCCAGCCAGTCAGGACGTGAACGGGTGTTGACTTCTGGGCAAGTGCTCTTTCGCGAAGGGGACGATGCTCACCATGTTTACGTGATCCTGTCTGGCAAGGCTGCTGTCTATCAACACAAGGACACAGCTGAAATTCTTGTGACCTATTTGACAGCTGGTCAAACGATTGGAGAGTTAGCACTCATTCGGAATGCGCCTCGAGCCGCCACGGTGATAGCTGAAGGCACACTGCGGCTCTATGAGATTGATGCGAGCTATTTCCGTGAGCTGACAGAGTCCTCCAAGCCTTTACGAGATCATTTACAGGTTTTAGAGAGTGTCTATATCTTGCCTCGCCGTGGTTTCGTGACGCAGTACACGGGCCAGTACCTAGGCCATGATGCGTTTAATACACTTTATGATCTGCGCGGTGGCACCAGGCTGATTGCCTCTATTGTGGTGGGCGAGACCCTATGTAATCTTGAGCGGGTACTGACCAAGCAAGAGCAGGCTCAGGCGCCGACCCTCAATGTGGTGCGCTACGAGGATGTCGCTCGTAACATTCAGCGGGAACTGCGCTTGGATGAAGCTGGCCAGATTTACGGACTGACCGTCTTTGGGACGTGGTCTGAACTACCCGATCTTTATGCCATGGCGATGGATGGTAGCGCGATTGAGGCGACACAAATCGAACTGTTTTGTCGCACTGGATTCATCGGCGCCCCAACGGAAACCGTTTTCTCTAGAACCAATGGAGAAATTGTCTGCCGATGCATCAATATCAAGAGCCAAACTG
>CAMCZQ010000053.1 GCA_945887835.1 Bordetella parapertussis
CTGTGGCCGCAATTTCTCTTGCCCGACATAATGCGCCCAGCCACCGCCACTTTTTCCAACGCAGCCGCACATCATCAATAGGTTGATGATGCCGCGATACGTCATATCCATGTGGTACCAATGGTTGAGCGCGGCACCAACGATAATCATCGATTTACCCTCGGTGTCATGGGCGTTTTGTGCGAACTCACGCGCCACTTGAATCACCAACTCTGGTTTAACGGTGGTGTGCTTTTGTTGCCAGGCTGGCGTGTACGGGATGTCTTGGTCGTAGCTTGAGGCGACGTTGCCGCCGCCTAAGCCTCGGTCAATGCCGTAGTTCGCCATTTGCAAGTCATAGACGGTGGCAACCCGTGCGAGGCTGCCATCGGCAAGGGTAAGCGTTTTGACGGGCACGTTACGCACTAACAGATCGTCGTGCTCGCCGCCAAAGTACGGAAACGCGACACCGACGACTTCATCGTGATGTTCAAGTAGCGTAAGCGTAGGCTCAACCTCTCGGCCTGAGGCGGCATCTTTTTTCTCAAGATTCCAGCGCCCAACTTGTGCACCTTCGTTAACCTTGCCTTCGCCCCAGCGTAAACCAATCGCTCCATTTGGCACGACCAATTCGCCGCTCAACGCATCAAGCAGTAGAGTCTTCCATTCAGGGTTATTGGTTTCGCCGTGATTGTTGGTTAAGTGTGAAGCGCGTAAGAAATGATCGGGTGCCCATTGACCGTTATGCTCTTTTAATAACACCAGCATAGGCATATCGGTGTATTGCCTGGCATAGTTGCTAAAGTATTCAGACTTGCCGCTCAGGTGAAACTCTTTGAGAATCACATGACCCATGGCCATGGCTAAGGCAGCGTCGGTACCTTGTTTGGGTGCCAGCCAGATATCGCCAAACTTAACCATCTCGCCATAGTCACTTGAAATGGCGACGGTCTTGGTGCCCTTATAGCGAACCTCAGTATAAAAGTGCGCATCGGGCGTGCGCGTTTGCGGCACGTTTGAACCCCACACCATCAAGTACGTTGAGTTGTACCAATCGGCCGATTCAGGCACGTCGGTTTGTTCACCCCATACCTGTGGGCTCGCGGGTGGCAAATCGCAGTACCAGTCATAAAAGCTCAGGCACACCCCACCGATCAGGCTCAGATAACGCGAACCCGCTGCGTAAGACACCATTGACATGGCTGGGATAGGTGAAAAGCCAATCACGCGATCGGGGCCAAACTCTTTAATGGTGTAAGCGTTGGCTGCTGCAATCATCTCAGTGACGGTATCCCAGTCTGCACGCACAAAGCCTCCTAAACCGCGAACGCTTTTGTAGCGCTTGGCGTGTTCAGGGTTTTGGCTGATGTGTGCCCAGGCTGCGATAGGGTTCATGGTCAGGCGGGCCTCGCGCCACATCTCCATCAGGCGTCCGCGCATCATGGGGTGTTTGACGCGTTGGGCTGAGTACACATACCAACTATACGAAGCCCCACGAGGACAGCCGCGTGGCTCATGATTTGGTAGGTCGGGGCGCGTGCGTGGGTAGTCCGTCTGTTGGGTCTCCCAAGTGATCAAGCCGCTTTTGACATAGACCTTCCATGAACAAGAGCCGGTGCAATTCACTCCGTGAGTTGAACGCACGATTTTGTCGTGCTGCCAGCGCTGCCGGTAAGCGTTCTCCCACTTGCGGTCTTCGTTGACCACGGCACCGTGGTTGTCTGAAAACGTACTTGTCGTTCTAGAAAAAAAGTTTAAGCGATAAAAAAAATGACTCATGACTGAGCTCCAAAAATGCGACGTCTTAGGTTTTGACGGCTTCAAGTGCGTGTTGCAATACGGTTTTTTTAAAACTGGTGAAACACTTTTTGGTTGAAACCGAATTTTTTCAACTAGCTGCGGTTAGTATTTATGTTGAATGTGGTTAGCAGACAGCACAGTCCAGACGCGGGCTAACCTCGCTGCTAACACGGCATTGGTGCTTTGCTGCGCGCGTACCAAACCCAAGTCACTGCGACGCAGCTGAAATAAAACAGCACAAAGCAGAACAGGGCTGCGTGTGGGGTGCCGGTCAGATCGATTGACGTACCAAAGCTTTTGGGGATAAAGAAGCCGCCATACGCACCAATCGCACCTGAAAATCCCAAAACCGCTGCAGCCTCTTTGCTGCCATCAATCATTGCTTGCTTTTGAGACGCTGGATCTGACTTTGCACAGTGTTGACGATCGTTCAAAAAAATCACCGGGATCATGCGAAAGGTCGACCCGTTACCAATCCCGGTGAGCGCAAACAAAATAATGAATAGCGTCAGAAAACCTGTGAAGTTGCCGGCGCTGCCTTGGCTAGGTAAAAAATACATCACCCCAAGCACGGCAAGCATCATCCCGATGAAGGTCCAGAGGGTGACGCGAGCTCCGCCCACTTTGTCAGATACCCAGCCGCCCACTGGACGCACCATGGCACCCACGAGGGGCCCAAGAAAGGCATACTTTGTTGGATTGACGTTTGGAAATTGTGACTGTGTCAACAAGGCCAGACCGGCTGAGAATCCAATGAAGGAGCCAAACGTACCCAGATATAACCAGCACATCAACCAGTTATGTTTGCGTTTGAAGATCACAGCCTGATCAACAAACGAAGCTTTTGCATCTGCGATGTCGTTCATGCCAAACCACGCAGCAACTGAAGCGAGCAAAATAAACGGCACCCAGATGAAGCCCGCGTTTTGCAACCAAAGTGTCTGCGCAGCGCCGTTGGTCGTATAGTCGTGACCCGCACCACCAAAGGCACCGAAGGCACCAAGAGAGATGATCAGGGGTGTCACGAACTGTACGACCGAGACCCCTAGGTTGCCAATGCCGGCATTCAGGCCCGTGGCAAGCCCTTTTTGAGACTTTGGAAAAAAGAAACTAATGTTTGCCATCGAAGAGCTAAAGTTGCCACCGCCGAGTCCGCACAGTAAGGCCAGCACTAAAAGAGTTGGGTAGCTGGTACTCGTATCGCGCAGCGCAAATCCCATCCCTAGTGCCGGGATTAACAGGCTTGCCGTTGATAGGGCAGTCCAACGGCGTCCGCCAAAGATTGGGATGAGAAAGGAATAAAAAATGCGCAGCGTCGCACCGGATAAGGCGGGTAAGGCAGTCAGCCAAAACATTTGGTTTTTACTGAAATGAAAACCTGCTTTGTTCAGATTCACCACCACCACTGACCACAGCATCCAAACACTGAAGGCCAACATGAGTGCCGGAATCGAGAGCCAGAGATTGCGCCAAGCAATGCGATGCCCTCCTGTTTTCCAGAACTCTGGTTGTTCGGGTTCCCAGCGGGTAAGAACATAGCGTGAAGACATGTTGAACTCCGATCACGAGTGTGAAGTTATGAGTGAAGTAACAGCGCAGGGGCTGAGCGAGCTTTGGTTGGCTCGAGACCCGTTGAGCGAACGCTTTCCTTCCTAAAACTGAAGTGCATCCAGACCAGGGATACGCAAACGGTGCCATAGAGCAACATGAAACTCGACGAACGCACACCCGTGATATCCACCATGGCCCCAAACATAATTGGCAATACGAAACCGCCGAGCCCGCCAGCCAGACCAACCACGCCCGAGACCGCACCAATGTTGTCTGGAAACTCATCCGAAATAAACTTAAAGACCGAGGCTTTGCCAATGGCCATTGCGATGCCAACAATAAAGAGCAAGGCGGTGAAGAGGGTTGGGGTCAGACCTATAAAGAAGTCGCGCGGGCCATTCACCGTCAGGACTGTGAAATTGGTTTGCGGATAGCTGAGCAAAAAGAAGGCCACCCAACACACCCACATCACCCACCACGTGGTGTGATAAGCGCCATAGCGGTCTGAGACCCAGCCGCCGAACGCACGCAGTACGCCGCCCGGTAGTGAAAAAACTGCAGCGAGCAGTGCTGCTTGTTGCATATCAAAGCCGTATTCACCGACGTAATACTTTGTCATCCATAATGCCAGCGCCACATAGCCCCCAAACACGACCGAGTAGTACTGGCAATAGCGCCAGACCCTAGGATTTTTCAGCATCACGAGTTGCTGTGAAAAGGTGGCTCCGGAAGATATGTTGTGAGCGGGATTCGTGCTTGAGAATATCCAGAACAACACAGCGGTAATTAGCATCGCGATTGAATACACTTGCGGGACGATCGTCCAGGAACCGGCTGCCGAGGCGATGAGTGCTGGTGCTACAAATTTGGTGAGTGCAGAGCCCGAGTTTCCTGCGCCAAAGATCCCCATGGCCAGACCTTGGCGATTTTTAGGAAACCAGCGCGCGACATATGGCGTGCCAACTGAAAACGAACCGCCAGCTAAACCGACAAAGCAACCGATCGCTAAAAAGTGCCAGTACTCGGTGGCGTAAGACATCAACCAGATCGGTGCCACTGTGCTTAGCATCAGCAGAAAAAATACGATGCGTCCGCCAAAGCGATCGGTCCAGATCCCGAGGGGTACGCGAATCAGCGATCCCGTCAGCACGGGCATGGCAGCGAGCAGGCCAAACTCAGTCTCGTTAAGCCCTAGTTGCTTTTTGATTGGGATGCCGATGACAGCAAACATCATCCAGACGGCAAAGCAAATCGTGAAGGCGAAGGTGCTAGAGGTGAGTACCTTCGTGGAGGTGCGGGTGTGAGAGCTCATCGTGTGCATTAACTGTTCTAAAGGCGATAAGACAAAGACTATGGGCTGGCGAGGCCGTCGCCTATTGGCCGCTGGATGGGGAACAGTCAGGCATGAGAGAGGGGTCACCTAGTTCTTTCGGACTATAGAGGGCTGATTTATCTCCTTTGGCGCTAGCATCGGTGATAATGGGTCAACGGTATGTCCGAAGTACACGCTTAATCGAAAATGAGTCAACGTTGTGCCCACAAGGCGCATGTCTTCAGGAAGGGGTCAAACCCTTGTTGGGGGACAGGCCTAATTTAAATGTCTCTAAGGAGGTCTACGTTTGGCAATGACTTGGCCTCCCTCGCTTGGACGAAATCACAAACTTGGTGTGCGCCTCGTGTCTGTGTCGCTTGCCGGTCTAGTGTTTGGGTTGGCGATGGTGCTGGGCACCTTGTGGTTATCTTGGGCACTTGAAGGAGCTGCTGCAGCCATCAACGACACCGGCAGTTTGCGAGTACAGTCGGTGCGACTCGGCCTGACCCTGAGCCAATTGCGCGCTCAGGCTACACCAGACCTTGAGGTGCTGCGTCGTCAACAACAAGCCCTCACACAGACACTTGCGAACTTGCGCGAAGGTGATCCGCAACGACCACTACGTATGCCAGGTAGCCATGCTGTACAAGAGCAATTCGCGCGCGTGACAATGCTTTGGAACAGTGCGTTACTACCAGCCTTGCTTGCGGTGACTCAGGATGTCACAGCGCAGCAACAAGCTGTAAATGTCTACCTGCAAGAGCTGCCTCAGTTTGTTGAGCAAACCGATCAGTTGGTGTCGCGCATCGAAAGCGAAAATAGTCGCACCACGACCTACTTACGCGGTTCTCAGCTCGCACTGATCGTCTTGATGTTAGTGGGAAGCGTAGCCCTTATTTATCTGTTGTACGGCTGGGTGATTCGGCCAGTGCAGGCCTTACAGGCAGGTATCGTACAAATGACTGCTAAAAATTTCTCGGTGCAAGTGCCTGTTGAGGGGCGTGACGAATTTGGCGAGCTTGCTTCGGGTTTTAACGACATGGCCGCTCAACTCAAAGCGTTGTATACGGATCTTGAAGACCGTGTTTCACAAAAAACCTTGCAGCTCGCGCAACAAAATCGTGCGCTCAGTACGCTGTATGACTTTTCGTCATATCTGAGCCAGCCCGGCGAGCTTGAACAGCGTTGCGCTGGATTTTTAAAAAAATTGATTGAGTATTTTGGTGCTGATGGTGGCACCGTGCGTATTCTAGATCGGCGACAAAACAATCTGCACTTGACGGTACATCAAGGTCTCTCTCTCAACTTTGTTCAAGAAGAGCAGTGCGTACATGCGGGCGATTGTTTGTGTGGCGAGGCATCGGTACTTGGTGAAACCCAGATACATGATTTTCGTAAATTGCCGGTCGAGCAACGTTATTTGTGTCGCGAAGAAGGCTTTAATTCAATTGCGATCGCACAAATTACGAGTGGTGCTGCGACTTTGGGAAGTTACACCTTGCACTTCGCTGAACCGCGCGAGTTCTCTGGCGATGATCGACGCTTATTTGACTCGGTTGGTCAACACCTAGGTGCTGCGGTTGAAAATCAACGGCTGCTAGCGCGCACCCGAGAGCTTGCCGTGGCTCAAGAGCGCAATCTGGTGGCGCAAGGCCTACATGACTCGATCGCACAGGGACTGAATTTTTTGAAGCTACAGGTACAAATGCTCGAAGAGTCATTGAAGCGTAAAGCTGACGGTGAAGTCGCTGAAAGTATGCAGATGATCAAAACAGGGCTGCGTGAAAGCTACGATGATGTTCGTGAGTTACTACTCAATTTCAGAATCAAACTTGAGGCGGACGATTTAAATCAGGCCTTACATCATGTGGCCGAGCGTTTTACGCGCCAGACGATGATTCCGGTTTCGATTCAAGCAGGCGGGCAAGGCGCACCTTTGCCGGCCGAGCAGCAGTTGCAGTTACTCTTTATCGTGCAAGAAGCGTTGTCAAATATTCGCAAGCATGCAAAGGCGAAAACAGTGACGATCGTCCTGAATAATGCACAAGATTTTGAATTGAGTGTGCAAGACGATGGCTGTGGCTTTGATTTGTCAGCCTCAAGCGTTGAGCCTGAGCAGCATGTCGGGTTAACAATTATGCAAGAGCGCGCGACTCGGCTAGGCGCTGAGTTGACTGTTTCAAGTGATGCAAGCGGCACGTGCGTGCGGTTGCACCTGGCACACCACGAGCGCGTGGCAGCTTAACGATGGTCACTCCCATTCGGATTCTGCTGGTGGATGATCACACGTTGTTTCGTAGCGGTATTCGCTTATTGTTACAACGTAATCATGATTTTGAAGTGATTGGCGAGGCCGCGGATGGGCTTGAGGGGGTCAAGCGTGCCAAAGAGCTTAAGCCTGACATTGTCTTGCTAGATTTGCATATGCCTGGGCTCTCTGGGCTAGATGCGCTTGGGTTGATCTTGCAAGAGCGCCCTGCCTGTCACGTCGTGTTGTTGACGGTGTCCGAGGATGCAGACGATTTGGCCTTGGCGTTTAAAAAGGGTGCCGCCGGCTATCTACTTAAGAATATTGATGCCGACTATTTGCTTGAGTCGTTACGTAAGGTGATGCAATCTGATGCTGTGATCTCACCTGAGATGACGGCTAAGCTCGTGGCAAGTTTCCGTAAGCCCGAACCGTTAGCGGCAAGCGAGATAAAAAAGCTCACACCCCGCGAAGGGGAAATGCTGGCTCAACTCGCGCTTGGCTTATCCAATAAAGAAATTGCACGAAAACTGGATGTAGCCGAGAGCACAGTCAAGATACATTTGCAGAGTATTTTGAAAAAACTCGGTGTGAACAACCGAGTTCAAGCAGCCATTTACGCGGTTGAACATGGCTTGTCAGATTCTAAGTCGCCTCAGTGATGAGATTGATTGAGCTGTAATAAGCCCTGCTCATTCAAGATCTCGACTTGCGAGCCTTGAACTGAAATGAGGTGATCCTTAGTAAGGCGTTGTAAGGCGCGCGACAAGCTCTCGGCCTGTAAGCCCAAGCGCGAAGCGATCAGACATTTACTGAACTTCAGCTGTGTTTGCGTACCTTGTCTGGGTTGTTTTAATAGATAGTCGGCAACGCGTTCGCTGGCGCTGTGTGTACTGACTGTCTCGATATCGTGTAAAAGAGTTTCAAAACGAAGCGAAACACTTTTTAGCATCTTCAGTGAAAATTCGGCCTCGAGCGAAAGAATTTGCTCGATATCTCGCTTATCTAGCCAGATGACGACGCTGTCATCAAGCGCTTGTGCGTCAACAATGTGTGGGTGATTTAACAGCATGAGCGTTTCACCAAATGAATCGCCCGCGCCAAACATCTCAATGACCTTGCCATGACGGCTTCGCGCAACGGGGATCGAGGCTTTGATTTGCCCGACGGCAACGAGATAAACGCCAGTGGCTGCGTCGCCGCGTCGGTACAAAAATTGATTTTTAAGAAGACGGTGAACGTGCGCCGAATTCGCCAAAATTTCACACCAATTGCGGCTGAGTGAGGCAAAGAGTGGCGCGCGAGCCAACAGTTCGCAGACATCAAGTTGTTTGGTCATAAAGGCTCACCTATAAGAAAATGTTTCAAACAGGCCTTGTAGCGCTGTGCGTGCTAAGAGGCTGACTTCAGCGACTGGCAAAGAATGCAGTACGCTGCGAGAACGCTGAACAGCATATTTCCTCACACCTTGCGCCGCGAGACTTTGCGCCAAATCAAGTAAAGCGGTTTCTGTTAACCAAGCGGGGTGCCAGGTTGTGCGGCACTCAAACGCTCCGGCCCAGGCGATTAACGCTTCTAGGCACTGTTGCACTGGCTCTGCGCTTTTCTGGCGCCCTGTCAGGGCAGTATAGCCCTGTGGTGTTGTTTTGATGTCTAAGCCAACCCAGTCCAGGCTGGGCAGAGCCTCAAGCAGGCGCAGTGGGTAGATGCCTGCTGTGTGGACGGCAACCTTAAAGCCCAGCTCTTTAGTCTGGCGTATCAGTTGCGTACAAAGTGGGTCGTTGAAAGGCTCGCCACCTGAAAACACCACTCCATCGAGTAGGCCGACACGCTTTTCTAGTATCTGTAGGATGCTTTCCCACGACTGAGTTGCTCCCCGTTGTTGAAGATGGGGGTTATGGCAGTAATGGCAAGACCAAGGACAGCCAGCAATAAAGACGACAGCTGCAAGTTTGCCTGGCCAGTCAACCGTTGAGAAGGGGACGAAGCCCCCAATGCTTGGGGTGCGCTTAGCTTGACTGAGGCTCGTTAAAAAACAGTCGTTCATTAAATTCTCCCTGCTTGCCAGTATTAAAGGAGGTCACAGGGCGGTGATAGCCCATAACACGGGTCCAGACTTCGCACTGGGTACGGCGCGCTTGATCCAGCACAATAACGGGTTGTTGAAAATGAATCACTTCAGAAAGATTGGTCATGAGGGGGACTCCAGCTTAAGTTGTGGGTGAATAATTCAGCAGTAAATGAACAATTGAGCGAAAGACGTGTCATCGAGCAGTAGGCGAAACCTTGAGCAGTGAATGGATCGTTGCTCATCAGATGAATCGTTAGGCGTTTGCTTCAAGGCGCTGCTCGTTCAACAAGACCTCGTCGCACTTCGGACAAAACTCGTGATGACCTGATAAATACCCATGTTTAGGACATATCGAAAACGTCGGTGTGATGGTGATGTAAGGGAGCCGAAACCCTGCCAGCGCGCGGTGCACCAATTGTTTACACGCCTGGGCCGATGAAATGGCTTCGTTCATGTACAGGTGCAGCACCGTGCCGCCGGTGTAGCGCGACTGCAAGGCTTCCTGCATCTCTAACGCAGCGAACGGATCGTCGGTAAAGCCAACAGGTAACTGACTCGAGTTGGTGTAATAGGGCTGTTCAGGTGTGCCGGCCTGACTGATCTCTGGCCAGCGCTTCTTGTCTTCTCGGGCGAAGCGATAGGTGGTGCCCTCAGCGGGAGTCGCCTCAAGGTTGTACAAGTGTCCTGTCGCTTCTTGAAATTCAGTCATTCGCGCTCTGACGTGATCGAGCAGTTCGAGCGCGAGGGTATGGCCCGTAGGGGTTGTGATGTCGTGTTGATCGTGACTGAAATTACGAATCATCTCGTTGATGCCATTGACCCCTAAGGTGCTGAAGTGATTGCGTAGCGTGCCCAAGTAGCGTTTGGTGTAAGGGTAGAGCCCTTCATCGATATAGTGCTGAACCACGACACGTTTTTTTTCAAGTACGTCGCGGCCAAGATCAAGCAGTGCATCGAGTTGGGCAAACAAGGCAAGTTTGTCGCCGGCATGTACGTAGCCAAGTCGCGCGCAATTGATTGTGACGACGCCGATGCTGCCAGTTTGCTCGGCTGAGCCAAACAAGCCATTGCCGCGCTTGAGCAATTCGCGCAGATCAAGTTGTAAGCGGCAGCACATTGAGCGCACCATGTGGGGCTCTAGATCTGAATTTAAAAAATTCTGAAAATAGGGCAAGCCATATTTTGCCGTCATTTCAAACAGCAGATCCGTGTTGGGGTGATCCCAGTCAAAGTCATTGGTGATGTTGTAGGTTGGGATGGGAAAGGTGAATACGCGCCCGAGCGCGTCTCCTGCCATCATTACCTCGATGTAGGCGCGATTAATCAAGTCCATTTCTGCTTGCAACTCGCCATAGCAAAAAGGCATCTCTTCGCCGCCGATGTACGGCACCAGTTCGCGCAGGTCTTGTGGGCAGACCCAGTCAAACGTTAGGTTGGTGAAGGGTGTTTGGGTGCCCCAGCGACTGGGGACGTTCAGGTTGTAAATCAACTCTTGAATGCATTGCCTGACCTGCACGTAGGTCATCTGATCTTTTCGCACAAAGGCAGCCATGTAGGTGTCAAACGAGCTAAAGGCTTGGGCCCCCGCCCACTCGTTTTGCAGCGTGCCTAAAAAGTTAACGATTTGTCCGATCGCGGCTGACATGTGCCGTGCCGGCTTGGCTTCAACTTTACCGGGTACGCCGTTGAAGCCTTCAAACAACAATTGCCGCAATGACCAACCGGCACAGTAGCCAGACAGCATATCGAGATCGTGGATATGCAGATCGCCCTCTCGATGCGCACGGCCCGCCTCAGGGCTGTATACGTGTGACAGCCAGTAATTGGCGGTGACCTTGCCGGCAACATTTAAGATCAGCCCGCCTAAGCTATAGCCCTGATTGGCGTTGGCGTTGACGCGCCAGTCGCGTCGGTCGAGATACTCTTCCATCGAGCTTTCTACGTCGACGATTGTTTGCTTGGGTAACTGGGCTTGAATCTGCATCGCACACCTCATATTGTGTTATTTGATGAATCCTAACACTACATATTGTGTTTATGGCTTTATGCAAAACACTACTTTTGAAACTGTTGACACAGATCAAACGACAACGTTGTTAGGCTTCTGGCTGACTCACTATGAGCGAGTCGTCGACGCACAGAGGCTTTGAAGACGAGCAAAAAAAGGCCTCCGCAGGCGGAGGCCATGGTGCGAAGCTGTCGGATGCACCTAGAAATGTATATTTGGTTAAATCACTCGCGAAAATTTTGCGCTAGATGTCGCTTCGCGCAAGTGACGATCAAAACCCATCGCAACGACGCGAGCCAAAAAGCGGCCGCGCGGGGTGATATCGATGGAGTCGTCTGTGAGCTCAACCAAGCCATCACGTTCGAGTGGTTGCAGCTGTGCAAGTTCAAGCGAAAAATAGTTGGCAAACTCAATCCCCCAGGCTTGTTCAAAGCTTGGTATGTCGAGCGTTGACTGACACAGTAAATCATGGATGGCTGCGCGTCTGAGTTCGTCATCACGCGTCATGACTAAGCCCTTTGCAAGCGGCAGTTGTTGCTGATCAAGCGCGTTGTAATAAGCAGGCAAGTCTCGATAATTTTGTGCGTAGGTGTCACCGATGCGGCTAATCGCCGACACCCCAAGCGCAATCAGATCGCAGTCCGCTTGTGTGGAGTAGCCTTGAAAATTGCGTTGCAAGGTACCTTGCTCAAGAGCCAGCGCAAGGTCGTCTTCGGGTAGAGCGAAGTGATCCATCCCGATGTAGACATAGCCTGCCTCAAGCAATGTGGTCACAGCGAGCTTAAGCATCGCGAGCTTTTCTGTCGCATTAGGCATATCAGCGCTTTCGATGCGTCGCTGTGGGATGAAGCGTTCAGGCAAATGCGCGTAGCTGTATAGCGCGATACGCTCAGGACGCCACGTTAAGACTGTGCTGAGCGTGGCTTGCATCGTGCGAACAGATTGTTTGGGTAAGCCGTAAATCAAATCCAAATTGATCGAGCGATAGCCAAGAGCGCGACCTTTTTCCAAAACAGCTTGTGTGAGCGCCGCAGGTTGCAGCCGATTAACTGCTTGTTGTACCGCGGGATCAAGATCCTGCACGCCAATGCTCATGCGATTAAAGCCATGAGCCGCCAGCAATTCGAGTGTGCCGTCATTGAGTCTACGTGGATCAACTTCAATTGAACATTCTGCGTCAAGCGTGAAGTCGAATGCTTGTTTGAGCATTTGCATGAGGCGACTAAGTTGCGCGTTGGTCAAAAAGGTAGGTGTGCCGCCGCCTAAGTGCAGTTGTGTGACTGCAGGCGCGACTGAAAACTCGGCACGTACTAGGGTGATTTCGAGCTCGAGGTAGTCGAGATAGACATCGGCGCGCCTGCGGTCTTTTGTGGCGATTTTGTTGCAGGCGCAGTAATAGCAAACCGTATCGCAAAAAGGCAGATGCACATACAAAGAGAGTGCAGCGCCTGGCCGCGCCTGTTGGCGGTGATGCAGGGCGGTAACGTACTGCGCGGCAATAGGACTCTCGGTAAAGCGATCCGCAGTGGGGTACGAGGTGTAACGCGGACCACTACCATTGTGGCGGGCGATTAGCTCGGGATCAAATTCAACGTCAGCGAGGTGGGTGTGTTGATGGGGCATGAGGGTATTCAAGCTGAAGCAACGATTGGAGAATGAAGTAATGCTTTCGGTTCTAGTTCTGCGGCTAGGTGCATATTTTTGAAACACGTTGTGGTGAAATCAAGCGCTGCAGGAAAGGTGCCATACAGCAAGTACTCAATCAGTTCGCGTACCGAGCGCACCGCTTTACCAAACGGAAGTGTTCCTGCACCTCTGAAAAACAAACCTTTCTGCACATCGCCTTTTAAGGCCGATACCAATTTCAAATCAATACAAAACTGACCAATCTTCGCTAAACCATCGCGCAGGCCGCATTGAGTCAGGCAGTCCATGCGCTGAGCACAACGGCGCGAGTCAGCCTTTGCGCAGGCTTGCATGCGGGGCTCGTGGCGCTGATATTGCTTCAACCAGTGGGTCGACACCGCGCGGGCGGGCAGCCCAGCCACGCTAATGAATTCGACCATGTTTGCAGGGGTTGCGTTGATCAGCACGCGCTTGAACTCATCGTGCGCGTCGCCCTCTTGCGTGACGGCAAAGGCGGTGCCAAGTTGCACGGCACTTGCTCCAGCGCCCAACCAATGACGAACTTTTTCGTGCGAGTCAATGCCACCAGCCAAGATTAAAGGCGGCGCATCTTTGCCTAGTCCAAGCTCAGTAAAAAGGGCTTGGCAATCGTTCAGTACCAAATCAAATTCAAAGCGTGGTGCGTGCAGATCTTCAACCTTATTAGCGCCCAGATGGCCGCCAGCATGACCGGGATGCTCAATCACAATGGCATCTGGGCAGCGCCCTTTTTTAAGCCATTTTTTCATCACAATCGCCACGCCACGGCTTTCAGACAAAATAGGCACCAAACCCATCTTCGGAAAATCAGCCACCATCTCAGGCAAATCGAGTGGCAGGCCAGCACCCATCACTAAAACGTCGGCCCCGCTTTCGCAAGCTTGTTGCACCAAAGCGGGGTGTTGTCGTACCGCCTTCATGACATTGACAGCGATAGCGCCGTGGCCTTGTGCGAGCTGCTTGGCAGCTTTGATCTCACGATCAAGGGCAATCAAATTAGCTTGATCGATCTGTTCGCGATTGCGGCAATGCTCGGTTTGTTCTTCAAGGTCGGGATGGTGATGACGCAAATCGATACTGGCGATTGTGCCAACACCATTTTCACGGGCAACAGCACCAGCCAAGCGGTGAGCCGAGACCCCAACCCCCATGCCGCCCTGCACAATCGGTATGAGTGTTTTACCAAGAATATCCAACGTCTTAAACCACATGAGCCCATTCCTAAGTCGATATGACTCAACTTAGTCGGGAATTGTGGGCAGCGACGAGAATCAAGTGTGGAGGAGTTGATGTAGAACAAAGAAGGGCGAAAAAAATCTTGAGGCGCGAGAGTCTTTAGCAATGTCGGTCACATTGACACCGTTTTAAGCCTTTCGTCACGGTATTCAGCAATGCGAGTTGACGTCAGTGCCGCCATGTTGAGCTTGCACAAAGGGTGTTTTGATAGCTTTCTGAGCCGAAAGGTGTCTTCTGACAGGCTACGCATGGTTGGCGTCACTTCTTTGAAGTAACGCTCGACCACCTCCTTAAAAGTGGTCCTCTCAGCAAGTATAGGGCTTGAAAAGCTCCCTTTTTCCATGTCTGATTCGACTTGCCTTGCCCAACGCTCAGCGTCTTGCTTGGCTTGAAAGGTTTTCGTCACTGGTATGTGACCTTTGCGAACGACCCTAGCTTGCCATTTGCCGTTGCGGTTACGTAAAGTTGCCATGATTCAATCCTCAGTGGGACAGAATTAGGACAAGAGCGTTTTTATACCTTGTGCAGCAGTAGATTTAAAGCCCAGAAGTTAGTGGCTACTATCACCCAACCCAGCTGCCTGATTTGCCTCCGTGTTTTTCAAGCAACTTAACGGCGTCAATCACCATGCCACGGTCAACCGCCTTCAACATGTCGTAGATGGTGAGTAGGCTGATGGTGGCTGCGGTGAGGGCTTCCATTTCGACACCGGTGCGTCCGACGGTTTCTGCCGTAGCCGTGCAGGTGACAGAAGAGCTTGCGACATCGCTGAAAAACTCTACAGTGACGCGCGTCAACGGAATCGGATGACACAGCGGGATGAGCGAGCCTGTTTGCTTGGCGCCCATGATGCCCGCCAAGCGAGCCACGCCTAACACATCGCCCTTGGCCGCATTGCCTGCTGCTAACTTGGCAAAGGTGGCTGGCAGCATGGTGATACGGCCTTGGGCTAAAGCGCGGCGATGCGTTTCGGCTTTGGCTGAGACATCAACCATGTGGGCTTGCCCTGCTGCATCAAAGTGAGTGAGGTCTGCTGTCATGCCTGACCTGCCGCGTCAAAATGAGAGAGGTTTGCTGTCATGCCTGACCTTTTGTTTTTAGAGATTGAAACATCTCCATTGTGTTGAGGTTACTAAATGCCTCTGCGTTTTCAAAGTGAACGGCTTGCGCGCCTAATTGCTCAAGCCATTTAATCGCAGAGGCTTTTTGTTCATCGAGATATTTTGCTAGCCAGCCCGCGGCAGCAGGGCGCAGTAGACAACAGAGAGGCTGCGGGCCGTCGTGGGTGACTGCATAGGCGGCAAGGGCGCTCGAGTTTTCTGTTAATGCTCGTTCAAGGCGTTCGTAGAGATCAGGTGGTAATAAAGGCGTGTCGCAGGGTATGACTAATAAGTTGTTTCTTTTGCAGCGCATGAGCCCAGCTTCAACACCTGCGAGCGGGCCGGCAAAATTTTCACGCTCGTCAGTCACGACAGTACGCCCAGTTTGTTTGTAGGCGTCGATATTGCGATTGGCACTAATCAGCACACGCGTAGGGATGGTCGTCTGTGCAGCAAGGCAAGCCAAGGCATGCTCGATTAACGGCAGCCCTTGGTGCATGACCCAGCCTTTGTCGCGCCCCTCAAGGCGGCTACCTCTGCCGCCGGCAAGGATGAGTGCGTCGTACGGTGTGCCAACAGTTTTCTGTTCGGTGTAACTAGGTTCGCTCATCATGCTTCACTTGGGTCGCGGTAGAGTTGTTCGAAAATCTGACTGCTTGAAGGTGCCTGGGAATATTGCTGCTTTACGCGTTGCGAGTCGACTTTGCCGCAGAAAGCGTCATGCGCTGATTATCAATTTAAGGAGTGGGGTGTTGTTTGCTCCAACGCGCGGCGGCGTGATCATCACTGTCGCGCGCTTCAATCCAGCGGGGGCCCTCGGGCGTCCATTCTTTTTTCCAAAAGGGTGCCTCGGTTTTCAAATAATCCATGATGAAGGTGTTGGCCTCATAGGCATCACCGCGGTGCGCACTGGCCGTGAGCACCAGTACAATTTGATCGCCAGGGTACATCTTACCGACGCGATGCACCACGCGCGCGGCTTGCAATGACCAGCGGCTTTCGGCTTGTTGCACAATGTTCATGAGCGATTTTTCGGTCATGCCGGGGTAGTGCTCAAGCTCAAGCGCCACCACATCGTCGGCCAGATTCAGATCGCGCACCAACCCAATAAAGGCCACCACAGCACCAACGCCATGATCCTGTTGCACCAACTGTTGATGCTCGTGCTGAAGATCAAAGTCTTCAGTTTGCACGGCAACAGATAAACGGGCGCTCATGATTCAGCCACCCGTCACAGGTCTAAAAATCGCAACCTCAGCACCCTCAACGAGCGCAGCCTGTTGCGACACTATCTCTTGGTTCATCGCGACTCTAAACGCATATTGGCCGCCCAAGGTGTCTTGCCAAACGCCACCGCGCGTTGCCAGATGCTGCATCAGATCGTCGATTGTTTGTACGCTGTCGGGCGCATGCACGGCTTCTTCAGCGAGGCCAAATTTTTCGCGTAATTGGGCAAAGTACAAAACCTTGAGGTGCATGGCGGTTGATTAATTTAAAAGTTCAGACAACGAAAGATACCGTACTGTATCGCCTTTTGTGATGACGGTTTCGGGGGCGAGGTCAACCAGGCCATCGGCCCAGGCCAAGCTGCTCATCACGCCTGAACCCTGATTCGGCCAAAGCTGTAGGGCGGGTTGTCCGCTTGCGTCTTGCTCGAGTTTGACGCGTAAAAATTCACGACGCTTGTCGGGGCGCGGCCAGCTAAAGTCGGCTGTTGCCGTGAGATAACGCAACGGGGCCTCTTGTGCGCCCATGCGTTTAAGCAAAAACGGGCGCGCCATCAGCAAAAAGGTCACAAATGCACTGACAGGGTTGCCGGGCAGGCCGATAAAGTCGGCAGCGCCGACCTTGCCGTACGCCAACGGTTTGCCTGGTTTCATTGAAATTTGCCAGAGATCAAGCGAACCCAGGGCCTGCACCGCACCCTTCACGTGATCTTCTTCGCCAACGGAAACGCCACCACAGGTAATGATCACATCGTTCTCAGAGGCCGCGCGATGCAACGCCTCACGCGTTGCCTTAGCAGAGTCGCGCACAATGCCGTAATCGGTAATGGCACAGCCAAGTTGCTTGAGCAGACCATTGATGGCGTAACGATTGCTGTTATAGATGGCACCGGGTGCCAAGGGTTGGCCCGGCTCGGTCAGTTCGTCACCGGTAAAAAATACGCCCACTTTTAGCCAGGCAAACACAGAAACGCTTGCGACCCCGATTGAGGCGAGCATGGCTAGGTGTTGTGCACCCAAGCGCTGCCCAGCAGCAAGTACAGGGCCGCCTTCAGTGATGTCTTCACCTTTGCGACGAATATGCTGATGCAACTGAATCGTTTGGGTCAGTTTGATTGCGCCGTTTTCGTCTTGGGTGTTCTCTTGCGGTACAACAACATTGGCACCTTCAGGGATCGGTGCGCCAGTAAAAATGCGCGCAGAGGTGTTGGCCGCCAGAGCGGTGCCGGTTTGCCCTGCCGCGATACGCTGCACCACCGCGAAGGCATCGGGTAGGGCGTTGAGATCAGCAACGTTCAAGGCATAGCCATCCATCGCTGAGTTATCAAAGCCCGGTACATTCAAGGGCGAAGTGACTGCTTGGGCAAGCACTCGGCCTTGGGCTTGTAGCAGTGGAAGGGTTTCGATGCTGGATAAGGGTGCAGCAGCAGCAAGCAGACGCTCGCGCGCCTCTTCAAAATTCAGTAGATTGGCTCTGGGTTTCATAACTCAAGACACACGGTGACGAATCCCGCTAGTGTACGGTGACTCGCGGGGACGTTTAGCCGCCTGTTTGCGACATAAAGCGAATGATCTTAGTGGGCGCTTCGAGAAACTCGTGACGCTCGGGTTTGAGCTCAATCGCTTCACGCAGGGCTTGCTCAAGATCTTCGTCGCTGATGCCAGCGCGTAACAGGGGGCGAATCTCGAGTTTTTCTTCTTGGCCTAAGCACAAATACAGGGTGCCATCGACTGATAGACGCACGCGATTACAGGTGGCACAGAAGTGTTGACTAATAGGGGTAATCAAACCAATCTGACCACGACCATCTTTGGTGCGCCAGTAACGTGCGGGCCCGCCGCCCATTTCTTTAATCTCAGGGATGAGGTCAAAACGCTCGCGCAGGCGATCAAGAATCGGCCCCAAGGGGGCGTAGCTTGATTTCAGACCGGTGCTGCCCATGGGCATGGTTTCGATCAAGCGCAAAATAAAGCCGCGGTTGATACAGAACTCGGTCATGGCTTCGACTTCATGTTCGTTGACGCCAGGCATCACGACCATATTCAGTTTAATCGGCGAAAATCCAGCGGCCTCAGCTGCGGCTAAGCCAGCCATGACGTCGTCAATCGAATCGCGCCCAGTGATCTGGGTGACGCACTCGCGTGTGAGGCTATCTAGGCTGATGTTCAAACGTGACACGCCCGCCGCACGGAGTGCCTCGGCGTGTTTAGGTAATTGCGTACCGTTGGTCGATAGTGATAAATCACGAATGCCGGGCAGGGCACTCAGGCGCGCAGCGAGTTGCGGCAAATTGCGGCGTAGCAGCGGTTCACCACCGGTCAGGCGTACTCGCGAGGTGCCCAAGCGAGCGAAGGCGCCCACGACACGCTCAATTTCATCAAAAGTGAGCCAATTTTTTGGCTCTTGATAGCCCTTGAAACTTTTGGGCAGACAATAGGTGCACTTCATGTCACAGCGATCCGTCACCGAAAGGCGCAGGTACTCGATGCTTCGTCCAAAGCGATCGATGAGTGGTGCGGGCGTCTGAATCATATGTGAAATTTTACAGGTGGGTCTTGCATCTCAATCCGTAGAATTACTGTACTCTTAATTTAGCTCTTGGTGCTTGCCGACCCCGACTGCTATCAGGTTATCTGTTGCTCTAAGATATTTAAGTGGCTCAGGAAGCTTTGAGTGAAAGATTCTGGATGTGCGTGCCATGAGAACGATTTTTAGGGGATAAAAATTTGTAAGCCATTGATTGTATTTATATTTATTTCATTTTTTGTACCAAAAGTCGTCGCGCAAGACGCTCGCGTTGCCGTTGCCAGCAATTTTGTCAATACCGTACAAGTCCTAGTGCTTAAATTTTCAGAGCAAACCCCTTACAAGATCTTGGTGAGTGCGGCCTCAACCGGTAAGCTTTACGCCCAGATCCGACAAGCCGCACCCTTTGATGTGTTCTTATCGGCTGATCGGCAGACCTCTGAGCGCCTGGTCAACGAAGGCTTCGCTGTCAAAGACAGCTTGTTTGACTACGCCCGTGGCCGCCTCGTGTTTGTGAGCCAAGCCCCTGGTTCAGGCACTTCGGCAGAACAAATTCTGCGGCAAGCGCAGTTTAAAAAACTGGCGATGGCGAATCCTGATTTGGCACCCTACGGGCTAGCCGCTAGACACACACTTGAGGCAATGGCTTTGCTACCCAAGGTGCAATCACGCTTGGTGATGGGCGAAAACATTGGTCAGGCCGCTCATTTTGTTTTTAGCGGTAATGCTGATGCTGGGCTGTTGCCGCGTGCGTTTGCACTTGAGACGCCCGAACAAAAAAAGCTTTACCAAAATAGCTGGCTCGTACCAGAGGCATTACATCAGCC
>CAMCZQ010000054.1 GCA_945887835.1 Bordetella parapertussis
GACAGACATTCGTTATCCGCTCGTGAACGGGCAACGCGGCAACCCGGTCGCGATCTCTAAAGACGTTGTGTCGACAATCGTCGCTGCCCCGGCAAGTGTGACCTGCAAGGGCTTTATTCAGGAGCACCCAGAACGCGTTGATCCGTATCCAACCGACAACGATCATTTTATTCTTGACATTGATACAACCGAAGATCTTGCCGCATTCAAAACGCGAACCGGTATCGAGTTGCAACGACCCACTTAAACGCTCAATCTGGCTTCATGCCGACACTCTTGACGATCTGCTGCACAGTCACGTAGTCTTGGTCGACAAATTTTTTAAACTCTGTCGCATCTAACTCGCCTACGATGCCTCCTAAACCGGCGACTCTGCGCTGCACGTCGGGATCGGTCAACACTTTTTTAACCGCCTGGCTATATCGCTCGATCGTTGCTGCAGGTGTCCCTTTGGGTGCAAATAAACCGATCCAAGATAAGTGTTCAAAGCCAGGCATACCAAACTCGGCAACAGTTGGAATCCCTTCTGCACCTGGCCAGCGTTTAAGCGAGGTGACCGCCAACGCGCGTAGCTTGCCCGCTTTAATCAACGGCATCGCCGCCACAAGAGACGACACCGCGACAGGAATCTGCCCACCTAACAAGTCGGTGAGCGAGGGCCCTGAGCCGCGATAGGGCACCGAAATCATTTCAGTTTGCGCTGTAAAAAAAGTGTACTCGGCTGCGAAATGACTGGCGGTACCGATACCCGCAGTTCCAAAAGAAATTTCTTTGGGTCGCTTTTTAGCGTCTGCCAGCAACTGATCAAAGGATTGATATGGCGATTGAGTAGCCACCACGATCACGGCCGGGCCACGCATGAGCTCGGCCACCGGTATTAAATCTTCCAGTTGGTAGCCAGTCTCTTTGTAAAGCGACAGATTAGACGTGTGGTTGTTGCCACTCACTAAAAGAGATGATCCGTCTGGTGCAGCGCGTGCCACCGTTTGCGTTGCAAGATTGCCACCGCCGCCTGGTTTGTTTTCAACCACGACTGTCGCATCGACCAGTGGACCAAATTTTTCTCCGACAATACGGGCCATCGCGTCTACGCTACCGCCTGCGGCGACGATGGCATAAAAACGAATCGTGCCTGCGGCTTGGGCTGGCACTGCGAGCACTGTTAACACTGTCAACGCGATCAGCGCGGCCCGCACCGAGGCAACGCAAGACAAAGACGAACGACAAAGAGGTAAGTCAGTGATTTTGACGATCATAGCTATCCAGTGTTGACGTTCTCAAGCGACCAGATGCTCGCCCAGCAGAGTGCCGTACCCGGGCAGGGACTGATGACCGCCCAAAATATTTAGCATCGCCCAAAGAGCGCAACTATTTGTACTGAGCACCGGCTTACCTGTCGCACGCTCAAGCGCCTGGATGATATCCATTGTCATCCAATTACCGCAGGCTAAAAATATAGCGTCGGCCTCTGGGCGATCAGCTTGACGACCACAGGCATAGGCCGTTTGCGCATCGAGATCGCCGACTTCAAGATTACTGACGATGCCCATGGCCTCTTGGTGCAACACGCTCACGCCGTGTGCCTCAATGAAGGCAGCAACCGTTTGATTGGTGCCAGCACTCCAGGGTGCCGCCAACACAATCCGTTTAATGCCTAAAACCTGAAAAGCCTGCAACATCGCTGTCGCCGCCGTGGTAGCGGGCTTGCCACAGGCTTTTTCAATACGCTGACAAATATCTTGGTCATAACCCTTGCCCATGCGGGTAGACGGAGCCGTAGCCGACAGCACCACGGCATCGACACGCGCATCGCTTAGCTTGCGGGTCTCGGTTTCGAGTTCGGCAACGATTTTGATGGTCGATTCTGGGTCGATTTGGCTTAACGATAAGCGCGCGCAGTGCAAAGACACCGACGCAGGCAAAGCCTGGATGAACTCGGGCTCTTGAGTCGTGTTAGATGATGGTAGTAACAAACCAAAGCGTTGCGTTTTTTTTATTTGCGACATCTTGCCCCCTGTGTCAATCTTTATGTTGTGCAGAGGCGGCGGCACCTCAGTCAAGAGGTGCCGCGAACGCTAAGCCGTATCGTCAGACCCGCCAAAGTCGTCACCGGAATCGGCAACGTCGTAGCCGCCTGACAGTGCTGGCGGATCATAGGCCGAAGTCGGCGCCGGTTCGTTGGCGTAATAATTATTCACAACCGTGTTGTTCTCGGTGTGGCTTGTCGGTTGTTGATTGTCGTGCCCCTTGCCTGAACCAAAGGCCCCACCCGAATGTTGGTTACCCATCAAGCTTTGAATGCCTGAGTATAGAAAAGAACCCGCCACAACCCCTGCCGCTGTCGTGGCTACCGTACCCATTATGCTCGAGCCCCACGGCGCTGCCGCGGCCGGCGCGGGCGCAGCAGCCGCCGCCGTTGCGGGCGCTGCGGCGTTGGCCACGGGACCAGCCGTCATCGGCGCCCTGGCCTGAGCAGACGTCATGCCAGCTCCGGCCGCCGGCGTTGAGGGCGCACGACCCCACGCATGCGCATCGCCTAAAAAGCTGGTTTGTGCAGCGGGCTGCTGTCGTTCGAGCTGCGCCTGCAACTCAGCAACCTTTGCCTGAGATTGTTGTAAAACAAAATCTAGCTGCATCGCCCTTTGCACAAGCAAATAGCCCGCACTTGGCTGTTTTGACAGCGCTTGGGAAATGAGCAAATCGGCGTCGGCGTCTTTGGCGCCAACTTGGGCTTGCGTCAGTTGGGCAAGAAAAGCGTTCAACATGTCACGTTCTTGGATGTTCATTGGCAGACCTCGTCAAAGCTGTTGAAGATACGACTCTGACCAAGTATAGAGCCAGAGGTTCAACTTAAACCGTCAAACTGTCAAACAGAAGCATCTTTTGAAGCAACCGGCTTGCCCTCGGAGGTACCGTGCCAAGAACGCGGACGAGGGGCCAGCCAAATCACGCAAGCGCCGATAAAAAAGGTGCCAGCAACCACCATCATGATTTCGTTCGTAGCGATCATGACACTTTGACTGTGAATCAATCGGTCAAGCATTGCTTGACTCATTTCGGTCGAAAGACCATTTTCTGAAAGTAGGCGCAACAAACCACCGTCGCCATCTACTAAACCGACAAACTCGGCATGGTTGACAGTTGAGTGATCATCCCAAACCGTTGCCATCACCGAGACAGCAAAGGCACCCACTAAAGCACGTGAAAAATTGAGCAACCCCGCAGCAGAGGCTGTGTCTTCGACGCTGACGCTGGCAAGTGCCATACCAGAGGCCGAAATAAAGAAAAACGGCATACCCAGTCCCATCACCATCAGAGGAAAAACGATCTGCCAATAGGTTAAGTCTGTGCTTCCCGTGAACCGCAACGCCGTCACACCTGACAGCCAAAGCAAGCCTCCAAAGACAAGTTTTCGTCGATCAATTTTTAAAGCCAGACGTGCCACGAGCGGAGCCATACACAAAGAAAAAACACCAGTCCAACCGATCGTTCTACCCGCCTGCCCGGCGGTGTAGTCCATATTCAGTTGCAACCACAACGGAGTCAATACATTCAACACCAAGAAAGATGAATAGCCAATACTCATCGCAATGACCGCGACGGTGAAACCTCGGTGTCGAAACACCTTCAGATCAACGATCGGATGCTCGGCGGTCAACTCCCAGATTAAAAACGCTGCAAAACCAACGGCAGAGGTGATAGCTAACGCAGTCATTTCAGTTGAGGCAAACCAATCGTGCTCTTTACCGACATCAAGCAAAATCTGAAGCGCACCCACCCAGATCACCAATAACACCAAACCCACTGCATCGATGGGCAGGCGTTTGAGGGGCAATTCGTAACGCAACAACAACTTCATCGCAAAATAAACCGACACACAGCCAAGCGGTAAATTAATAAAGAAAATCCATGACCACGACCAGTTTTCACAAATCCACCCACCCACGACGGGGCCTGAGATCGGTGCGATCAAAGTCGTCATCGACCAAAGTGTAATCGCCGTACCAGCCTTTTCTTTCGGGAAAATACGTAACAAAAGTGTTTGCGACAACGGCATTAACGGACCACCCGCCAACCCCTGCAATACACGCGCCGCGACGAGCATTCCTAACGAGGTCGACAAGCCGCATAAGATAGAAAATACAGCAAACAAACCCATCGCCCAAATAAATGTGCGCACCAAGCCAAAGCGGGCGGCAAGCCACCCAGTAAGCGGCAAGATAATTGCCTCGGCCACCGCGTAGGAGGTAATGATCCAAGTCCCTTGGCTCGTTGTTGCAGCCAGGCTTCCGGCAATATTCGGCACCGAGACGTTGGCAATCGTCAGATCAAGCACGGCCATAAAATTCGCGCCAGCAATCACAATCGCAGCCATCCAAAGCATGCGGCCCTCAAGCGGGGCTACGTCTGGGTCGCGCGCAGAGGTCGCAGTCACGAGTGCTACCGCGTTGAGGTATCGATACTAACCGTCATCGACAAGCCAACCGTTAAGGGATATCTTTTTAATTCGTCAGAATCTAACTTGATGCGCACTGGAACACGTTGCACGACCTTAATCCAATTACCGGTCGCGTTTTGGGCGGGAATGATGGCAAACGCAGAACCCGTCCCACCAGAAAAACCTTCAACAGTGCCCTTAAACACCACGTCGTCACCATACAGATCAGATCTCAACGCAACCCGTTGACCAATCTTGACCTTTGGCAACTGTACTTCTTTAAAATTTGCATTGACGTGCATGAATTGCGTTGGCACAACCGACAGCATCTGTGTTGTCGTGTGAACGCGTTGACCAACCTGTACTTGCCGCTTGGCAATGACTCCACCGACTGGGGCGCGAATGGTCGTACGCGTCTGGTTCAGTTGCGCCTGCTCGACTTTTGCACGCGCAAATACCACTTCAGGATTATTTTCAAGCGTGGCGTCAACAATCAAGGCCTGATTCATTAACCTCGCGCCCCGCGCGACCTCGAGATTGGCCCGCGCAAGCGCTAGATTAGCGCGCGCCGCAGAAAGATTAGCACTCGCCGTACTCGCGGCGTTTTCAGCACGCGTCAATTCTTCGCCCGAGACAGAACCCGATTTCTCGAGCGCCTTACGCCGACGTAAATCAATCGTGGCTCGATTACCATCTGCCTCAGAGGCATCGAGTTGCGCCTGTGCGCGCTGAACCTCAGCCTCTCGGGCAAGTACCTGCGCACCAAGCGCCTGATCGTTCGCAAAATAACTCTCAACCCGACGAATGGCGCGACCAAGATCGGCCTGCGCCGCTAACAATGCCAAGCGCGTATCGGCATCGTCAAGCATCACTAAAATATCACCCGCCTGAACAGCTTGCGTGTCGGTCACATTCACAGCCTTCACGGTACCCTCAACCGATGAGGTCACCTGCGAAATCTCAACCGCCGTATAGGCATTGTCTGTCGAGATAAAGCGCGAAGAATAAACAAACCAATAAATCAGCCAGCAAGCGCCAACTACGATCACAAGCAACAGTAATCTAAGCAGCCATTTTTTGCGCTCTACGGTACGAGCAGCAAGACCCTTTGCAAATTTTTCGTCGATGGTTTGATCTGTCATGTTCGAGGCGGTAACAAAGGGTTCAAATTTGAAGACTGGTAGCCGCCACCCAAGGCGCGTACCAAGGCGATCGATAAAGAAAAACGACGCGCCCTAAGGTCGGTCACGCTTCGCAAGCTCAAGAGCATGGTGTCCTCAGAGATCAATACTTCAAGATAATTTGCCAAGCCACCGCGATAGCGATTAGCAGCAATTTGAAAGGCCTCTAGCGCTGCTTCAAGGCCTGCCTCGGCCTGCTCTAACTGACCAGACAAGGCCTTCAGACTCGTCGCGGCGTCGGCCACATCCTGAAACGCCTGCACTAAGGTACGGTTGTAATTAGCCACCGCTTCATCATAACTGGCGCGTGCACTTTTTAATTCGCCCTGCAAACGACCGCCAGTAAAAATAGGCAAGGTCAAGGCGGGGCCCACGCTGCCGAACAACGAACCGCCCTGACCAAGACGTTCGAGCCCAAGCGACTGCAAACCAAGAAAGCCCGCCAGATTGATGTTCGGATAAAAATCGGCTTGTTTTTGCTCGATACGCGAGGCCTGTGCCTGGGCCTGCACTCTGGCTGCCGCCACGTCTGGCCGTCGGCCCAATAAATCGGCCGCTAGATGCTTGGGCAGACCCACAGCAGCGTCAAGCGTCACGCTGGGACGCAGTATTGATACTCCGCGGTCTGGCCCTGCTCCAACCAGGGCTGCCAAACGATTACGCTGCAAGCCAATTTGCTCGGTAAGCAGCAACAGATCAGTCTTTGACTGCGCGCCTTTCGCGTCAGCCTCGCGCACCCCACCGCGCGTCTCTAGGCCGTGCTTAAACCGCTCGGCAAATAAACTGGCGGTTTTTTCCCGCACTTCAACGGAACGCAGTGTTGCGTCTTGCTGGGCAAACAAACGGGCGAGCTCTGCGTAAGCCGTCGCGGTCGCAGTGGTGAGTATCAGTGCAGCCTGCGCCTGCTCGGCAAGCTTGGCTTGAACTTCTGAGGTCGCTGCCGCCAGTCCAGCGCGATACTTACCCCAAAAATCGATCTCCCAGTTCAGGTTGAGCGCAGCCTGCCCAAACTGATTCCAGCCGCGCGTCACCGCAGACTCAGGCGTCAGGTAGTTGTAACTGAGACGCTGAGAGGTCAAGGCACCCGAGCCCGTTAGCTGGGGCAACAACGGTGCCCCAGCTACCTCAGCCAAGGCCTGAGCCCGCTGCACTCGTGCCTGTGCTAGCGCCAGATCGGGCGAATCTTTTAATGCCTCGCGTATCAACTGATTGAACTGTTCGTCGCGATACGTCGACCACCAGTCTTCAGTTGGCCAGAGCGACGGCAACGCAGCAAAAGTGATTGCCGTAGAGAAATTTTGACTCGTTTTTTCGACAAAGCGCGCATCTTCTGGTGGCAAGGGCGCGCATGCCGACAACGACCCCACAACGGTCGTCACCACCAATAATTTAAAAACTCTCAAGCGAATAAATCGTTGTCTCACCGGCCGCGCACGTGCCTTTTTTGTCTTTTTGTTTATTGGCGCCTGACTTTGCTCTCCAGTCACTCACACAATATAAGAGACAAGATACCACCTTTTGCTTGTCGATTCGCTCAGTGTCTCGCCTAGCTTGGTCGCCCAAACGACCCGCAACGCAAGTCAGCTTTGCCATCAAAGCTCGGCTGATTGTGGTAATTTGCCCTATGAATCGCTTGGAGCATTGATGATTAAGCTTAACTTTCACCCTACTGGTCGCCATTTTTTACAAATCCCGGGTCCCAGTCCCGTACCAGACCGTGTGCTGCGCGCCATTAGCCTGCCAACAATCGATCACCGCGGCCCAGAATTTGCAGGCCTAGGCCGCAAAGCCCTTGAAGGCATGCAGACTATTTTCAAGACCAAACAGCCCGTTATCATTTATCCCGCGTCGGGCACCGGCGCCTGGGAGGCCGCTCTAGCCAACACCTTAAGTCCAGGCGATCACGTTTTAATGTACGAAACTGGCCACTTCGCCTTTCTGTGGAATCGACTCGCCACCCGCATGGGACTTAAAACCGAAGTCTTAGCGTTCGAAGGCCATGACGATCAATTTCCCAACTTAGCGGGCTGGCGCCGAGGCGTTCAGGCGAATCAAATTCACGACCGCCTTGTGCAAGACCGCGAGCACAGCATCAAAGCTGTGTGTGTCGTCCACAACGAGACCTCAACCGGCGTGACCTCAGACATCGTCGCCGTCAGAAAAGCCCTGGACGATGCCAAGCATCCAGCCTTACTGATGGTTGACACCATTTCGGGGTTGGGCAGCGCGGATTATCGGCACGATGAGTGGGGGATAGACGTCTCGATTTCTGCCTCGCAAAAGGGCTTAATGCTGCCGCCGGGCTTGAGCTTTAACGCCTTGTCAGTGCGCGCGCTTGAGACCTCAAAAACCGCCAAAATGCCGCGTTCGTTTTGGGCCTGGGATGAAGTCATTGAGATGAACCAAGGTGGCTACTGGCCCTCGACCCCGAACACCAATCTTCTGTATGGCCTGTCAGAGGCGATTGATATGTTCGCCGAAGAAGGGTTTGAAAATATTTTGGCGCGCCATCAACGGTGGGCAGCAGGCGTGCGCGCCGCGGTGAACGCCTGGGGCTTGCCGATTCAGTGCGCAGACCCAAGCGTCTACTCGCCGATTTTGACCGGCGTCATCACACCTGTTGGCGTGGACGCCGACGAAATTCGCAAATTGATTCACCGCCGTTTTGACTTGTCACTCGGCACGGGCTTGGGTAAAGTCAAAGGCCGCATGTTCAGAATCGGGCACCTGGGCGACAGCAACGACCTCACGCTGCTGGCCACGCTAGCGGGGGTCGAGATGGGCTTAAAGCTATCGGGCGTCAAGCTTGCCGGCAGTGGCGTGCAAGCCGGCATGGATTATTTTTCCCACGGAGCATAAGGTCGTCCTCGCTCTCAACGACACGGTTTCGCAGAGAAAACAATGAGTCTACTTGTAACAACAGGGGTGGCTAAGCCTCTGCACTTTTTACCCTCGACGGCTAGCACTGGTTCGCCCCTCGCTCAATTGTTGCGTAAAGAGTTGCGTGGCGATGTCTTGTTTGACGCGGGCTCGCGCGCACGGTACTCAACCGACGCTTCGATTTATCAAATCACCCCAATTGGGGTGGTTGTGCCACGCGATCAAGCCGATGTGCTGCGCGCACTTGACATCGCACGTGAGAAAAAAATTGCGGTACTGTCGCGCGGCGCTGGCACCAGTCAGTGCGGGCAGACCGTTGGCGATGCGCTGATCATTGATAACAGCAAATGGCTTTGCAATGTCATTGCCTTTGACGCTACCGCGCAAACAATCACCGTCGAGCCGGGCATGGTGCTTGACCACTTAAATGCTTGGCTCAAGCCGCACGGCTTATGGTTCCCGGTCGATGTCTCGACGGGTGCGCAATGCACGATTGGTGGAATGACTGGCAATAATTCTTGTGGCTCGCGCTCGATCGAATATGGCAACATGGTGCACAACGTGCTGGCGGTCGATGCGGTGCTAGCGGACGGAACCCAAGCGCGCTTTGGCTCTTTAAGCGAACCCGTCTCTGGTGCTCGATTACAAAGTATTCTTGAAACACTCAAAACGATTGCCACGCGCGAACGCGCCGAGTTAGCCGAGCGCATTCCAAAGGTCTTGCGTCGCGTCGCGGGTTACAACATCGACTTATTTGACTGCCAAAATCCGCGCGCCTACACCGACGATGGCATCGCCAACTTGGCGCATCTTTTAGTTGGCTCTGAAGGAACGTTAGCGTACAGCCGCCAAATCACCCTTAAACTCTGCCCCCTGCCCGTTCACAAAGTGTTGGGCGTGGTGAACTTTCAGAGCTTTTATCAAGCGATGGATTCGGCGCAGCACATCGTCAAACTCAGCCCGACGGCGGTCGAGTTAGTCGATCGCACCATGATCGACCTAGCGATGTCTAACCCCGCTTTCAGGCCCGTTGTTGAGAAAGCACTGCTTGGACAACCTGCCGCCATTTTATTAGTCGAATTTGCCGGCGAAGAGCAAAACGCGTTACTCAAAAAACTTGAGGCACTTGAGACACTTTTGGGCGATCATGGCTTGCCCAATAGCGTTGTCAAAATGCCCGAGGCAAGCGCGCAAAAGTCTTTATGGGATGTACGCAAAGCCGGTTTGAATATCATGATGAGCATGAAGGGCGATGGTAAACCGGTCTCGTTTGTTGAAGACTGCGCGGTCCCTCTCGAGCACCTGGCGCAATACACCGAGCGTTTGACCGAGGTCTTTCATCGCTATGGTACCGAAGGCACTTGGTATGCCCACGCGAGTGTTGGTACGCTGCACGTACGACCAATTTTAGATATGCGCCGCGATGGCGCAATTAAAATGCGTGCGATCGCTGAAGAAACCTCGGCGTTGGTGCGCGAATACAAAGGTGCGTTTTCAGGCGAGCATGGCGACGGTCTGTGCCGCGGCGAATGGGTTGCCTGGCAATATGGTCCGCGCATTCATCAAGCCTTCGCCGAAATCAAAACGCTGTTTGATCCCGATAATCGTTTCAATCCCGATAAGATGATTCATCCGCCCAAAATGGATGATCGAAATTATTTTCGCTATGCACCTGACTATCAAGTGCCAGCGCTTCAAACCGGCCTCGACTGGTCAAACTGGAACGTTTTACGCGACCCCTTAACAGGCGCTGAAACCCAAGCCGGTACGGGTGTAGACCTGACCAACGGCTTAGCCTCTGCCGTCGAGATGTGCAATAACAATGGGCATTGCCGTAAGTTCGATGCGGGCACCATGTGCCCGAGCTATCGCATCACGAAAGACGAACAACACGTGACTCGGGGGCGCGCCAATACCTTACGCCAGGCACTTTCAGGGCAAATTGGTACTGCCGGCTTAGCAAGCATAGAAGTTAAAGAGGCGTTGGATCTCTGTGTCTCTTGCAAAGGCTGTAAGCGCGACTGCCCAACGGGCGTCGATATGGCCAAGATGAAAATCGAGGCGCGTGCCGCCTGGGGCAAAGCGCACGGCATCACACTACGCGATCGTTTAATCGCATTTATGCCGCACTATGCACCTTGGGCGAGTCGCTTTGGTACTTTATTAAACCTTGCCCAAGCGCTTCCGGTACTAGGCGCGTTGGCTAAACGAGCGTTGGGTTTTGCGACACAACGCTCATTGCCGCATTTCAAGACACCTTTTTTAAATAGCTCAAAAGTCAGTACAGTTTTACCTATCGCCGGAAATAAAAACGTTTTGCTGTTTGTCGACACCTTTAGTAATTATCTTGAAGCCGAGAATGCGTACGCCGCACAGCGCGTGCTAGAAGCTGCGGGCTATACCGTTCACTTCAACGTACGGGCGGGAGAACGCCCTTTGTGCTGCGGGCGCACCTTCTTATCTGCAGGCTTAATCGAGCAAGCCAAGGCCGAGGCCAAGCGCACGCTTGACACCTTAAGGCCCTTTGTCGAACAAGGCGTGGCAATTGTTGGTCTTGAACCCTCGTGCTTGCTTACGCTACGTGACGAATTTTTGCAATATGGTTACGGCGAGCAAGCGCAACAACTCGCTAAGCAAGCGTTTTTATTTGAAGAGTTTTTAGTTCGTGAACAAAAAGCCGGACGTTTTAAGGTCAAGCTTGAGCCCGTTGACTACAACAACGCCTTACTGCACGGCCATTGTCATCAGAAAGCGTTTGATGCACTGACCCCTGTTCAAACCGTTTTAAGCTGGATACCCGAGCTCAAAGTCTCGACGATTGAATCCTCTTGCTGCGGCATGGCCGGAAGTTTTGGCTATGAAGCAGAGCACCATCAGGCCTCTTTGCAAATGGCTGAGCTCGCCCTGTTGCCTGCAGTGCGTAACCGCGCAGCGAGCACCGTTGTCGTCGCAGACGGCACAAGCTGTCGGCATCAGATTCACGATGGTGCTGAGCTTAAGGCCGTGCACACCGCTCAGTTACTCGCGCAAGCCTTGAAGGTGTAGTACTTTTTCCTTTTTTTTAAAATGACAACATGACCCAATCTATTCAAAACGTAATCGAACAACGCATTTCAGCTAACCAATTTGATCCGACAAAAACACTCAGTGCTTCACAAATTCAAGAGTTGGTTCGGCTCGCCACCTGTGCGCCCACCGCCTTCAATTTTCAGAACTGGAAATTCATCGCCGTGCAATCCCCTGAGGCCAAAGAGCGCTTAAAAGCCGCCTCGTATGGTCAACAAAAGGTTGTCGATGCTTCGGTAACTTTCATTGTTTGTGGCACGCTTGAGGCGCATAAGACGCTCGCGCACGCCCTCAAACCGTCGGTCGCTGCAGGGCTCATCGATCAAGCCACGCACGATAGCTGGGTCGCGATGGCCGCCGGTGGGCACGAAAATAATCCACAACGCCAACGCGACGAAGCGATTCGTTCGGCCTCAATGGGCGCCATGACACTGATGCTGGCTGCGCAAGGCATGGGCTTAGTCAGCGGCCCCATGATCGGCTTCGTACCCGCTGACGTCGCGCGTGAATTCAAACTCTCGGCCAACGACGTTCCGGCAATGTTGGTTGCAGTAGGCTACGCCGCGCCCGGCAATTGGCCGCAAAAGCCACGCTTGCCGGTGAATGACGTATTGACGATAGTTTAGTGTCTTCTCGTTTGCGCGTGCACGAACTAAACCAACAACCCTAAGCGCCTAGCAAGCGCCACCGTATGCTCGGCCTCGGTAATAAAGGGGCCATCAATCAAGCGGCCATCGACAACAAAAGCTCCCACCCCAGCTGCCAACTGTTGACTGGTGGCCTCGAGCACGCGCACAGCGTGCGAAATCGCGGCGTCGCTTGGTCTAAATACTTCGTTGGCCAGCGCGATCTGAGAAGGATGAATACAGCTCTTACCCGCAAAGCCTAAGCGTTGTGCAGCTTGAGCGTCAAGCTTGAAGGCTTCGGGATTCGCAATATCAACAAACGCGCCATCATAGGCTTGAACGCCCGCCTCGCCTGCGGCAAAGCGTACGGCGACGCGCACAGCTTGCAAAGCAGCCGGTTCGCATGACGCGATCCCAAGGGGCGCGAACAAGTCGCCAAAGCCAATTTGCAAACCGACCACGCGAGAGTGCGCACCCGCTAGTTCTGCGGCACGCCTTAACCCTTTTGGGGACTCTATATTGACCAAAATCCCGATCGGTCTGGTGAGTCCCCGTTGAGTCTCAAGTCTTTCAAGCGCCGAGGCGGCGGCGATGATCGTAGCGGGGTCCTCAACCATCGGAATATTAATCACCTGCGTTGCTGCGCAGACGATGGCGTCAAGGTCTGTTAAAAAATGAGGTGTCTCAATCGCGTTGATCCGCACCACAATCAATTTATGCTTTGCCGACAAATCCTCTTTAAAAAGATTCTGTAAGGCCACGCGCGCAGCTGGCTTACGGCTTTCTTCGACAGCATCTTCAAGATCGAAAGATATTGCATCGGCCGCGCTAGATAGCGCTTTCGCAAACAGCTCAGGGCGCGAGGCGGGTACAAATAATTTGCTGCGCATGCCTTTGACCTTTAAATAACAGCTAAGCGACGAATCTTTGATGCTAGCACGACCAAAATCAGCCTCAACCCAATGCTTATTTTGCAGTTTTATATCAAAAATGCATGCCTGACTTTTAACAATTTAATAAATAATTACGATAATAATCAATAAGTTATATAAATATAAAAATTATCTACCAATTTGAAATAATATAGTTAACTAAATAGTCAAAAATAAAAATTGTTCTTCTGATGCACACCTGATGCCTAAAGCGATCGTCCCCGCAAAGCCAAAAACTGCCGCCGTGGCTGCCCAGCAACGATCGGGTTCTATCAGAAATGCGGCACAGTCACCGGCCGCACTGACACCTAATATCTTGCAGATTTTGCGCGACCGCATCGCCACCTACGAACTCGCGCCTGGCGCCAAGCTCAACGAATACGATCTGGCTCAAGAATTTAAGATTCCACGCACACGCGTGCGTGATGCGTTCTTAGCGCTCGAGCAACGGGGGCTGATCGAACGCACACCCAACCGCGGCGCAATGGTGGCACGGCTCGATCCCACTCAGGTTTTCCATATTTATGATGTGCGTGAAGTGCTAGAGGGCCTTTGCTGCAGGCTGGCTTGTCAAAATACCGACCCCGAGTCTTGGCGTGATTTATTGACCGCTTTTTCTGGACCCGTCGTTGACGCGGTCAAACAAGGCGACTTTGACACCTATACCGAGGTCTATGATCAATTCAGGCGACGCTGCATTCAAGCCGCTAATAATCCAGAGCTCACCCTCGCTTTGGATAATATCTACGAGAAAACTCAAGTCTTGATTCGCCGCATTGTTCTACTGCCTGGACGAGGCGAAGTCGGCGTAATCGAACATCGCGCCACACTCGAGGCACTGTGCCGAGGCGACTGCGATGAAGCCGAACGCTTGCGTCGAGCCAATATTCGCAACGCCAAAGCGTTTTTAACTCGATACATTAAATACGTACTTTAAAGAGAACCCGCTATGCCTCTTTCTGCGCCCTCATCCAAAACAACAGGCGGCCCCCTCGCCGGACTGCGCGTCATCGAGCTCGGTTCAACAATCGCGGGGCCTTTTTGCGCACGATTACTGGGCGACTTTGGTGCAGAGGTCATTAAGGTCGAAGCCGCCGAGGGCGATCCACTGCGCACAATGGGAAAGCGCTTCGAAGGTCAATCGCTTTATGCTGCGAGCCTCTTGCGCAACAAGCAACTCATCTCGCTTGATCTGAGGCAGCCTCAAGGCCAACAACTCGTTAAGCAATTGATTGAGAAAAGTGACATTGTGGTTGAAAATTTTCGACCCGGTCGCATGGAAGAATGGAGCTTAGGTTATGAGGTGCTTAGCGCCTTAAATCCTGGTCTCATTATGGTCAGGATTAGTGGCTACGGACAACAAGGTCCGTATAGTCAACGCGCAGGGTACGGCGTCATAGGAGAGGCCCTCAGCGGCTTACGGCATCTGACGGGCGATCCTGACTCACCCCCGTCGCGGGTTTCGGTATCAATGACTGATTACATTACCGGCTTATATTCAGCTTTTGGCGTCACGATGGCTGTCTTGGCCCGTCAACATACTGGGCGTGGGCAAGTCATCGACTCAGCACTCTATGAGTCTGCCTTCACTTTTATGGAGCCCTGGATCCCGGCCTTCGACAAGCTCGGACACATCGCCAATCGAACGGGCTCGCGGTTACCTGAAAGCACTCCAAACAATCTCTACATTTCTGCTGATGAAGAGTTCATACACATTACGGCGATGGGTCAAGCCGTATTTGCTCGCCTATGCAAAGTGATGGGCCAGCCCGAGCTCGCGAGCGACCCACGCTTTGCACTAGCCACTGCTCGCGGTCAAAACGATGCGGCCCTTGATGAGTTCATCGCGCGCTGGACAGCGAGTCTGTCTTTAAGCGAACTTGAAAAAAAACTTGAAGACGCCGGTGTGCCGGCCTCTCGAATATTCACGATTGCAGATATCTTTAAAGATCCTCACTACAAAGCGCGAGGCTCGATCGTCCGCGCGCCTGACGAAAAACTTGGCACGATTGCAATGGCTACGGTCGTACCTCGCTTGTCTGATACACCCGGCGAAATTCGCCATGCAGGACGTCGTATTGGACAAGATACTCGGCAAGTATTGGGCGCTTTGCTCGCACTCAATGATGCAGAAATTCAACGACTCAGCGCGTTAAAAATTGTGTACTGCGACCCTTCGCAGCACCTTGAATAAGGACCTCGGATGACCTCGCCTGTGACCAAGACCATCGCCGAACCCGCGCAGGCAACTTTCGCTGATTTGATGGATGATTACGATGCCCGCGTTACACGCGCTAAAGCAATGGGGGGCGAAAGTAAATTAAGCAAACGCGCCAAGGCGGGGATATTAAATGCCAGGCAGCGCATCGACTATCTTTGCGATCCCGACACATTTATTGAATCAGGTCTTTTTGGTACCTCGGCCTCAAATTGGGCTGATCGCGATAAAACACCCGCAGACGGCAAGGTGACCGGCTTCGGAAAAATCAGCGGTCGTGAAACTGCAATCGCGGCCAATGACTTTACGGTCATGGGCTCATCATCAAGTGCGACGAACGGAAAAAAACTCGCTCATCTTAAACGCGTTGCCACACAGCGTGGCATGCCAATGATTTTTTTGGGCGAATCTTCAGGAGCGCGGATGCCTGATCATATGGGTGCCAAAGGCATGGGCGCCTTATTAGGCAATGACGGTTTGCAGTATCAACGCACACGCGAGACACCTTGGGCCGCAGCCACACTGGGGTACTCGTACGGTTCTTCGTCGTGGTATTCGGTTCTGTCAGACTTTAACGTCATTAGAAAAGGCGCAATCTTGGCGGTATCAAGCCCCTTGCTCGCCGAGCTAGCAACCGGAGAGCAGATCGACGCCCAAGAGATGGGCGGCTGGAAGCTTCATGCCGAAGTCACAGGCTTTGCCGATATGGTTGTGGATACCGATGAAGAGGCCCTAACCGCGATCAAAAGTTTCTTGAGCTATTTGCCGAGCCATCACCGCGAAACTGCGCCCGTGTGCGCGGTACCGCCCGATTCGGGGGCGCAGATGGCAGACATCGTGAACCTTTTGCCCGCTCGGCGAACGCAAGTCTACGATGTCCGAAAAATCATTCGCACGATTGTCGATAAAGATAGTTTTTTTGAACTCAAAGCTCGTTTCGGCAAAGTGGTCACGACGGGTCTTGCGCGCTTGAACGGACAAACCGTCGGCATCATTGGCAATAATCCCTTGGTGAAAGGCGGCGCCATGGATACCGATGCCTGTGAAAAAATCACAAGCTTCATTGTGCTCTGTGATTCTTTCAATATTCCGCTGATTATGTTTGTCGACACTCCGGGTTTTTTAATTGGTACAACAGCCGAACGTAATCGCGCACCAGGCAAGATTATGAATTTTATGAATGCGTTGGCGCTCACGACCGTACCAAAAATTTCTGTGCTCTTGCGAAAAACCTATGGCCAAGCCTACTTAAACATGGGGGGCGGTCGCAACTCGGATGAAGTGATTGCCTGGCCAACTGCTGAAATTAGTTTTATGGATCCGCAGTTTGGTGTAAAAGTCGTTCACGGCTTAGAGCCAGGGACCCCTGGCTTTTCTGAAGCCTTTGCTGCCATGAACAAAGACAGTCAGGTTTGGGATGCCGCGTCGATTTATGCTTTGCAATCAGTCATCCGACCCGAGCATACCCGCGATTACCTCATCCGTACTTTAGAGGTGCATCATTTATCAATCACCAATGGTATCGGGCAGCACCTCATGCGTGCCTGGCCAACTAGTTTTTAACTCCTTGCAGTCTGTCTTGGTCACAATATCAACAGGAATCTACAACATGAGCCGTCACGAATTAAAGTCTGAAGTCACCGGATCCATCTGGAAGATTGAAACAACCAGCGGACAAAAGCTTGATAAAGAGCACACTGTCTTGATTATTGAGTCGATGAAAATGGAGATCCCTTTGGTTGCCGAGGAGGGTGGCACCTTAGTTGAAATTTGCGTCAGCGAGGGTGACGCAGTTAACGAAGGCCAAGTGCTCGCAATTATCGAACGATAAAAATCGTCAGACTCACGACGCCATCAACCCACCCCTTTTTAGCCGAGATCGCCACGTGAAAACAGAGTCGACGACCAAACCGAGTAACGACTGGAGCCAAGAACTTGCAGAGCTAAAGTTTAGACGCGAGCAGGCTCAAGCGATGGGAGGCCCAGCTGCCGTGACCAAGCATCACGAAGCGGGTCGACTCACCATTCGTGAACGTGTCGAACACCTAGTGGATAAAGCGTCATTTCAAGAAATTGGCAAACTCACAGGCCAAGGTCGCTACGAAAATAACGTACTGGTCGGCGTGACCCCCGCTCCCTACATCATGGGCATCGCAAATATTAACGGCAGACCCATTGCTTTGGGCGGCGAAGACTTTACCGTTCGGGGCGGCACAAGCTGGACAGGCGATCGAAAGAAAGGCGGTCAAGGCGGCTTTATCGAAGATCTGGCTCACCAATATCGTATCCCCCTTGTCAATTTAATAGATGGTGCAGGCGGTAGCGTGACCTCAATCCTGCGCAGGGGTCATTCGGTATTTCCGGGCGTCAATGGCTTTGAGCAATCCGTGCAACTGCTGGGTGAAGTTCCGGTCGTCTCAGCCGTCATGGGCACCGCAGCGGGTGGGCCGGCCGGACGTGCGATCCTGTCGCACTGGACTGTCATGATTAATCAAACGAGTCAGGTGTTTGCCGCCGGACCTCCAGTCGTTGAGCGCTCGCTTGGACAAAAACTAACTAAAGAAGAACTCGGCGGAGCCGCTGTTGCGGTTGATCTGGCTGGCACGATCGACAATGTTGCACAATCCGAGCAAGAGTGCTTTGCAATGATTCGTCGCTACCTAAGTTACATGCCGCAAAATGTCTGGGAGCTTCCTCCCGTTGTGACTTGCGATGACCCAGTCGATCGCTGTGACCAGGCGCTCGCGACAATCGTGCCTAAAGATCGACGCAAACCTTACAACATGCGCAAGCTCATCAACATGATCATCGATCGCGACTCAGGCTTTGAAATCCAGCCAACTTTTGGTAAAGCGATCATTACAACTCTGGCGCGCATGAACGGAAAGGTCGTCGGTATCATTGCGAACAATCCAATGTTTTACGGTGGAGCCGTCGATGGCAAGGGGGCTCGCAAACAAACTCACTTTATTGATCTCTGCGACTGCTTTCATATTCCCTTAATCTTTTTAGTCGACGTACCTGGCTTTATGGTCGGTCGAGACGCCGAAGCCGCCGGTACGTTGCGCGACGGTATGCGCAGCGTGCAAGCCGCACTGCAAGCGAGCGTTCCGGTGTATACCGTTGTGATCCGAAAGTGTTACGGCATGGCTGGCATGGGTGCCACCGACAAAAGTGGTCTCGACTTTAAAATCGCCTGGCCGTCTGCCGAATGGGGCTCACTACCTATTGAAGGTGGAGTCGCGGTGGCGTTTAGACGTGAACTCAGTGAAGCGGCCGATCCTAAAGCACGCGAGCGAGAAATCGAGATGGAGCTGACCGCAAAGGCCTCACCACAGCGTACCGCAGAGGCGTTTGGCGTAGAGGACATTATTGACCCTCGCGAGACACGCCCTTATCTTTGTCGTTTTATCGATGCTGCACAATACCGCCTAGCAACCACACTTGGTCAAAAAGCAAAGTTTGGGGTTCGGCCTTAATTATTTTAAGCAAACTACTCGCCGCATACTAGTCAATCGTCGTATCTCAACACCATTCGGAGAACGGAACATGAAAAGAATCAACCAGATATTTTTCGCGACTTGCACATGGATCATCCTAAGCACGGGGCTTACCGCATACGCTGAAGTCGACAAGGTCGTGTTAGCCCGTCAATTTGGTATTGGCTATTTGCAACTGGCCGTGATGGATCAAATGAAGCTGGTTGAAAAACACTTAGCAAGCGTCGGCTTATCAAATACCAAGGTTGAGTGGGCGCGCTTCGCAAGTGGCTCTGCGGCCAATGACGCAATGCTTTCTGGAAGACTTCACTTTGCGGCAGGTGGGACCGGACCCGCCTTCATTCTTTGGGATAAGACCCGCAACAACGCAAAGGTGCACGGCGTCGCTGCTTTAAGTTCGATGCCAAACCTACTCGTCACACGCGACCCAAAGATTAAAACTATCAGTGACTTTGGTAGCAATAATAAAATCGCAATGGCCGGCGCTGGATCTTCCGTTCAGACTACCTACTTACAAATGGCCGCGGCAAAGACTTGGGGAATCGGCCAGTACAAAAAACTTGACACGCTCATGGTCAACTTACCGCATCCCGAAGGCTTAAAGACTATGTTAAGCGGTGGCACCGAGATAACTTCAACTTTCACCACCCCGCCATTTCAATACATGGCACTCGAAAATAAAGACGTACG
>CAMCZQ010000055.1 GCA_945887835.1 Bordetella parapertussis
CAGGATGTTTGAACCATCCGGGGTTGCTGTAGTCACCGGACTTCTGGTCGCGGCGCACCTTGAGCACGCCTGCGTATTGCGAGGCAACGGTACCGGCGGGGTGTTTAAACCAACCCGGATCTTTATAGTCACCCGCAGCTTGCTCGGCGCGTACTTTCAAAATACTAAACATCCCACCCATTTCGACTGACCCAAAGGGCCCCTGCCCCGTCATCATGGGGATGGTGTTGTCAGGCAGAGGCATTTCCATTTCGGCCATATCGGCCATGCCGCGCTCGCCCATCACCATGTAATCTGGCAGCAGTTGTGTAATCTTTTTTGCGATACCGCGGTGGTCGACACCAATCATGGTCGGGGGAGTATGCCCCATCGCATTCATGGTGTGATGACTTTTGTGGCAATGAAACGCCCAATCCCCAGGCTCATCAGCAATAAACTCAAGCTGGCGCATCTGACCGACTGCAATATCTGTTGTCACCTCGGGCCAACGCGCCGTTTTGGGCACGGGTCCGCCATCCGTTCCGGTGACTTCAAACTCATGTCCATGCAGATGAATCGGGTGATTCGTCATGGTTAGGTTACCCACGCGAATCCGTACTCGATCGTTCAAGCGGACATTTAAAGAATCAATCCCCGGAAAAATGCGGCTGTTCCAGCTCCAGAGATTGAAGTCGAGCATCGTCATGATTTTTGGCGTGTAACTGCCGGGATCAATATCGTAGCCGCTCAGTAAAAAAATAAAATCACGATCGACTTTTTCAATCAACGGATGATCTGCTTTGGGGTGAGTAATCCAACTCCCCATCATCCCCATCGCCATTTGTGTCATTTCGTCGGCATGCGGGTGATACATAAACGTACCTGGACGCCTTGCCTCGAATTCGTATACAAACGTTTTACCCGACGGTATCGCTTTTTGATTTAACCCAGTCACGCCATCCATCCCGTTGGGCAGTCGTTGGCCATGCCAATGAATACTCGTGTGCTCTGGCAATTTATTGGTGACAAAAATTCGCACCCGATCGCCCTCAACCACCTCGATGGTGGGGCCCGGCGATTGCCCGTTGTAGCCCCAGAGGTGAGCCTTAAAACCCGGCGCCATTTCACGTACAACGGGTTCGGCCACAAGATGAAACTCTTTGACACCATGATTCATCCGCCAAGGTAGCGTCCACCCATTTAACGTCACAACGGGGTTATAGGGTCGACCCGTTTCAGGCGTAAGCGGTGGCATCGTTTTTGGCGTCGTTTGCATGACGGGTTCTGGAATTGCGGCCAGTGCCACACGATTGACTGCTGCTAAGGCGACCGCACCACCGGCGAGCCCTGCTGTCTGCATAAAGTGTCTGCGTGCATTCATACTTATATCCCTCTTGGGTTTGATACTTTGACTGAGCTTTTTAATGTGCGACATCGCCTGAGCCTCCTATTGCGGGCGCTCTCAGGCGATCACTTGGGGACGCCAGACCTGACGTGCCGGGACGCCCAAGTAACGCAGCTTGCAAGGCGGCCTCTGCCAACCAAAACTGTTGATCGGCCTGAATCGACGCCATCACGCTATTGACCGTGTCTTTTGCATCTGCCAGCAATTCGAAGACACCAATAATCATCCCGTTGTAGCGAAGCATGTTTTCTTCTGAAATCACCTTGCGAAGCGGTACGACCTCTTGGCGATAGTGCTTAGAGACGTCGTAATTGGTGCGATACGCCGAGTAGGTTTCGCGCAAGTTCGACGCAGTCACTTGATAGGCTGCGTCAAGTCGACTCAGCGCCGCCAACGTTTGCGCACTCATGGCATCACGCTTCATATCGCCAAAATCAAAAATCGGCAAAGTGATGTTGACTTCATAGCCACGGCCTTGAACTCTTGAACCTTCGATGTCGTCGCCCAAAGTTGCTTGGCGAAGCCCGACCTCAATATCCGTGAAGCTCGTCACGTTATTCAAGCCTTGCTTTTTGAGCGCGACCTCAACGCCCGACTGCGCCAGCTTGACGTCAAGCCGATTGGTGCTTGCAGCCTGACTCACTTCTTGAGGATTCATTGGGGCTTTAGGTAAAGTTACAAGACGATCGGGTAATTTCAAGGTCTGTGCCTGTTGCGTATTAAGCCCGAGTGCCCTGACTAATGCCTCTCTGGTTACCGTCACGGCATGCTCGGCAAGCGCCAACTGCGTAGCAGAGTCTGCATAAAAGGCCTGCTGCCTGGCTCGTTGAATTTTGGTGAAGTTGCCGACTGATTGCATACGTCGAGCAAGCTCGGCACTGACCTTCGCAACCTCGTTGACTTGCTTGGCATAAATCAACGTCTGTTGCGCCGCGACCGCCCTCACCCACGCTTGCCTGACGCGGGTAATTTCATCGACCACGTCTGAGGCTAGCTTGACTTGCACAAGCTCTAGTTGCGTTTTGGCGATGCCGTAGCGAGCAGGCAAGGTCAAGACATCGAGCAGACCAAAGCTCAGCATCCGGACCACATCAAACTCGTTTGTAAAAGTCATGCGCTCAAGCATAAAAACCGGGTTCGATAAGCGCCCGCCTTGAGCCGCCTGCGCAGCTAGACTCCAGTTCTCGGCCAACAACACTTGTAAGGCAGAGCTGTTGAGTAACGCTAACTGCACGGCTTGCGTCTGTGCCAGCGGACGCTCGAGCAAAGCCTGAGCGCTTTGCTTGCGCGCCTCGCGCTGCTCTTGCGTCTGCGCCAACTCAAGTCCACCCTGAGTAAAGCCAGGGATATCCTCATTGGCCTGTTTGACTGAACGCGCAAAATCAGCCGTCGTACAGCCAGAGAGCAGAACCACCACGGCGGTGATCGCCAGTAGCCATACACGCTTAATTTGAACAAAGGCTGTCGCGCTGCGCTCGAGTTGAGGCACGCGATTTTGCGCCAAGGTACGCTGGGCTGCGCTAGGTGTTGGGTACCACGCGGTGCTCACTTGAAGGCTATTCATTGTTTGCCCTCTTTAGTTTGCGGATGCGTATGGGATGTTGAAGCTTCGGGCTTGGCTTGTTCGCGCGTTTGTTGCGCCTCTCTGGCGTACACGCGCCAGCCTCCGATTTCGCCTACCCGATCGTTGGCCTCGCGCCAAGATTCAATGCTTTGCTCTGAGTACGGCACATACTCAGAAAAAGACGATTTGAACTGAACGCTTTGCTCAGCGGCGCTCTGAGGCAAGCGTGGTTCGGTGACGACTTGCGCGGTCACGACAGACACTGAAAAAAACGTAAGTGCGGTGGTAGCAATCACAACCGACGCAACAGAGCGAGCAATCGCTGTCGCTTTGGTAAGAACAATCAAAAACATAAAACCCCCGAACAGTCAGGCTTAGATATCCAAAAACATAAAGTGGATAAACCGGCTAGTCGAGCGAGGCGCGTCTTCGTGCAGCGCACAAACAGGCGCTGTGAATGACGACGAAGCTGTCGCTAGCCTAAGTGACTTCGGGGGGGGCGTTCTAAGCCGGCCAGAGTGGGCGGCAAGTGCGTAGCAGATGAATAGTTAAATTGTGTAGAACTGCCAATTGGTTGGCTGAACACCATTAAACCGTCTAGGGCGCTCACTACACAAGCCGGGCAGCAAGAATGTTGCGTGGTGTGATCGCCAGCGGTGTCGCTTGTTTGTGTATGTTGAGTATCGTGTACGTGTTGGGTATCGTGTGCGCGTTGGGTATCGTGTGCGTCAGGCTGACTCTCGTGCCCAGTAGCAGACGCACTATGGCTGAACTCGCAGGCGACCATGGCAGCGCTAGCCAACCCCTGAAAAGGAATGGCGACCAGCAACAACAGACACAACAAGCGACGAATCGAAAGTTTCATACTTTGAGTCTACAGAAAGTCGACTAGTTCGCCAACGACAGGCTTGAGAGCGTGACGAATAAACTTTGCCGCTTTTCTAAGCGATTCTGCCCTATGATTGGTAAACACTAGTTGAACGCCGACAATGTTACCTAACTGCGACGCCTAAAAAAATGAACACTCTAAACTTTGAAACCTTCCAAAAACAATCCCTCGAAGCCGGCTTTGACCAAGTGCTTGAACGCACTTGGGCGGCCGATACGGTCGTGCCGACACATACGCACCCGTTTAGTGTGCAGGCGCTCGTGACCCAAGGTGAAATGTGGTTAACCTGTGGCGGCGTGACCCGACACCTCACTGCAGGTGGCACGTTTGAGATGAAAAGTGAAGAACCCCACTCTGAGCGCTACGGGGCTGAGGGCGCTACGTTTTGGGTAGCGCGGCGCCACGCTTAAGGCATCGCTTAGCTAGCCCCACCTCGACTTTATAAAGAACTCACTTTGAGCACACCCACACACGACCCAGCGCCACAAGTTAGTTTTTGGCAAGCGGTGGGCTTTTGGCTCAAGCTGGGTTTCATCAGCTTTGGTGGCCCAGCCGGTCAAATCGCAATCATGCACGAAGAGCTTGTGGTCAGGCGACGCTGGATCTCTGAAAAGCGTTTTCTGCACGCGTTGAACTATTGCATGGTGCTGCCCGGCCCCGAGGCGCAACAACTGGCAACTTACATCGGCTGGTTGATGCACAAGACGCGTGGCGGCATCGTAGCAGGCGTTTTGTTCGTGCTGCCGTCTTTATTTCTGTTGATCGGGCTGTCATGGCTTTACATCGCTTACGGCGAAGTGCCGCTGATCGCTGGTTTGTTCTACGGCATCAAGCCTGCGGTGACCGCCATCGTGGTTCAGGCCGCACATCGTATCGGCTCGCGGGCGCTCAAAAATAATTGGCTTTGGGCAATCGCTGCCGCGAGCTTTGTCGCGATTTTTGCGCTTAACGTGCCGTTTCCTTTCATCGTGTTGGGTGCCGCGCTGATTGGCTTTTTGGGGGGTCGCTATGCACCCGCATACTTCAGCTCAAGCGCCGGGCATGGCAAAAAAGAACAATCCTCTGGTCGCGCCTTAATCGATGACGACACACCGACCCCAGCGCATGCACTGTTTAATTGGCCGCGGCTGCTTCAAGTGCTTCTGATTGGGGCAGCTCTTTGGGCGGTGCCAATGGGGTGGCTGACTTGGCACTTTGGGTGGGATCACTCACTCACTCAGATGAGCTGGTTTTTTACAAAAGCAGCTTTATTAACGTTTGGTGGCGCGTATGCCGTGTTGCCTTACGTCTACCAAGGCGCAGTCGACACCTTCGGCTGGGCCACACCGGTACAAATGATTGACGGGCTAGCGCTGGGTGAAACAACCCCTGGGCCCTTGATTATGGTGGTGGCCTTTGTGGCCTTTATTGGCGGCTACGTCAAGGCGCTCTTCGGACCAGACAGCCTGTTTTTAGCCGGTGCGCTCGCAGCCTGTCTGGTGACCTGGTTTACTTTTTTACCGTCGTTTCTATTTATTCTGGCGGGCGGCCCTTTGATTGAAACCACCCACAATGACTTAAAGTTTACCGCCCCCTTAACCGCAATCACCGCTGCCGTGGTGGGTGTCATCCTAAACTTGGCGCTGTTTTTTGGCTATCACGTGTTATGGCCCAACGGCTTTAGCGGTGTCTTTGATTGGCCCTCTGCCGTGCTGGCGCTAGCGGCAGGCGTTGCGCTGTTTAGATACAAACGCAACGTGATTCACGTCATTGCTGTTTGCGGCTTACTTGGTATCTGCTTCAAGTGGTTTTTAACCTGACCCCGCGCACGCAGCAAGGGCGTTGAAGCAAAAAACCCTTGAGCCGCAATAGCCTTCCATTACTCAGGTATATTCTTGACTAAATTACTGGGTTATTTATCATAGCCCTATCAATCGTTAAGGATTTAATTTGTTATGCAAGCGACTCACACTGATTTAAGCCAACCTCAGGGCCAACCACAAGGTCAACCTCAGCCTCAAGGCCCTGAAAAACTGCCCGGTATTCGACACATCATTGCAGTCGGCAGCGGCAAAGGCGGAGTTGGCAAGTCAACGGTCAGCACCAACCTTGCCTTGGCGTTGCAACAAACTGGCGCCACCGTTGGTTTAGTCGATGCTGATATTTTAGGCCCCAGCATTTGCGGCATGCTTGGTATCAACACCAGCGGCCAGCCCGCCATGACCGCCGAGGGCAAGATGGTACCCGCGCAACGCTTTGGGCTCAAAGTGGTCTCGATGGCGATGTTCACCGGCGACGACACACCTGCGGTGTTGCGTGGCCCGATGGTCACCAAATATTTGCGACTGTTTACTGCCGGTGTTGAATGGGGCAACCTCGATTATTTGATTCTTGATCTGCCGCCAGGCACGGGCGACACCCAACTCACCATCGCGCAAAGCACGCCGTTATCAGGCGTTGTTATTGTGACCACGCCACAGGCGGTGAGTTTAAAGATCGCGCGCCGTGGCTTACGCATGTTTCAAAAAGTACACGTGCCGATTTTGGGCATTGTCGAAAACATGCGCACCTTCACTTGCCCACACTGCGGCGAAACCACCGACATCTTCAGGCACGGCGGTGGCGAAAAAATGAGTCAAGAACTTGAGGTACCCTTTTTAGGTGCCCTTCCGCTCGCCAGCGAGGTCGTCACCTGTGGTGATGAGGGTCGCCCGATCGTGGCGGGCCTGCCGCAATCAGCCAGCGCTCAGGTATACACCTCAATCGCAGCCCAATTGATTCAAGCCATGCGCAACACCGCCACGGTACTCAAGCCGTTTATGTGGAACTTTGAAGCAAACACGGGCGCCCCTGAATGGTTGTCTAACGACGTGCACAAGAACGGCGCAATCGACACACCTATCGGCATGCGCAAGCGCGATGCCCGCACGCTCACTGTGCTTTGGGAAGACGGCTTGCAATCAGACTTTGACGTACGCGATATGCGCTTAGCCTGCCAATGCGCACTGTGTGTCGAAGAGATGAGCGGCCGCGCCTTACTCGATCCAAAAACCGTACGTGCCGATGTTGCCCCCCAAAAGATCATGAGCGTGGGTAACTATGCCATTGGCTTTGACTGGAACGATGGTCACAACAGCGGCATCCATGCTTTTACACGGCTCAGAAAGTTTGCCGATGAAGCGGCGGCAAATCGGTCTGAAGATGTCTAACACCAGCGCCCTGCACGCCACGCAGGTTCATGCTCCGATCACGATCAAGGCTGAAACTGCGATCGCAGATCCTGACACGTGCAAATTTACAGTCAGTACGATTGTGCAGGCGGGCGGGCCGTTTTTCTTTGCAAGTGCAGAGCAAGCGGCAAGCGCCCCCTTGGCGGCAACGCTCTTTGAACTGCCGGGGGTCGCCTCTGTACTAATTGCCGACAATACGGTATCTATTAACAAGTCGGCCGATACTTCGTGGCAAACCTTGAAGGCTGCGATCGGTGCCGCCATCCGAACTAAATTGTTATCGGGATCGCCGGCCGTACTTGCCACCGCGGTTGCCGCCCAAGCGCAGGGCCGCTCATCTGAAGTCGTGCGTGAGGTTGTTCAAGATATCCTCGATCGCGAAGTCAACCGCTCAATCGCCAGCCATGGCGGCGAGATCTCGATTGTCGATCTGCGAGAGGGTCAGCTCTACATCCGCATGAGCGGTGGCTGTCAAGGCTGCGCCTCGTCTGAGGCCACGCTCAAACAAGGCTTTGAAGTCATGGTAAAAAGAGCCGCGCCAGAGATCACCGAGATTATTGACGTGACCGACCATCAGTCTGGACAAAAGCCGTATTACTCGCGCTAAGCCAAATCATGTTTTTAAGCCTTTCGCGCTGGATCGATCGCAACATTCTTGAGCTTGGCCGCGAAATGCGGCTGTCGTACCTGCCCCCCTTAATGGTGTACGTCGCCGCAGGCGTTTCAAGCCTGACCGGTATCGTCGGCACGTTTTTTGTTAAAGACTATCTCAATCTTTCTGCTGCCTTTTTAGCGACCTTAAGTTTTTGGGTGGTGATCCCCTGGTCACTCAAAATGGGGCTCGGGCATATTGTCGATTTGTTGTGGCGTTTCAAAAGCGGGTTACTTTTTGTCGGTGCTACCCTCATCGCTGCAAGCTTGCTCATTATGGTGGGTTTGGTGTCTGAACGCGAGGCGATGGCCGCTCTGCTGTCCGTTGAGGTCTGGTTCGTACTGAGCGCCTTGCTCGCTCCCATCGGCTATGTCCTACAGGATGCTGTCGCTGACGCCATGACAGTTGAAGCGGTCCCTCATATCGACGAGCACGGTCAGGCCATCGCACCTGAACGCCTCAAACTCATGCACACCACCATGCAAACCTTGGGGCGTGTGGCCATTATCGGTGGCTCGGTGCTCGTAGCGCTCCTGAATATCTATGCCTTTTCAGGCGTACAGCACCTCTCTGAAGCCGAAAAACTCACGCGCTATGCACAGGTTTACACTCTGGCACTTGGAATCCCGCTCATCTCGGTAGCGGGCGTGGTCGTCGCGGCCTGGCTACACGCGCGCGACAAACAACGCTTGATCAAGCAAGGTTTCACCAAAGAGCAGGCGCGAACCGCCCTCGCCTCACATATCGAACTCGTCACACCCAACTGGACTATTCTGTTAGGTAGCCTGGTCTTTGTCGTTTTCACGCTCACCATGGGCTTGAGTCAAGTCAGGTATGGTCAAGAAATTATTTTTGTTGGCTCAATGACCATCATCATTTTTTTGATGAGCCGACTCACTCGTGATCTTGAACCGCAGATGCGTTCAACCCTTGTGGGTACCGCTCTCGTGATTTTTTTCTTCAGAGCGATTCCAACACCTGGCCCCGGTGTGACGTGGTGGCTGATCGATGAGCTTAAGTTTGATCAACATTTTTTTTCAATCCTCTCGTTGATTGGTAGTGTGCTGTCTTTACTAGGCATGTTTATTTTTCGTCGCTTCATGGCCGAAAAATCGATTGTCTATATCGTGGGTACACTCACCATTTTTGGCACGTTGCTGGCCCTACCGACCTTAGGGATGGTGCACGGCCTGCATCATTGGACGGCCGCAATGACTGGCGGCGTTGTGGATGCACACGTCATCGCGCTCATCGACACTGCGCTTGAGTCGCCACTCGGGCAAGTGGCAATGATCCCGATGCTTGCCTGGATTGCGCGCTCAGCGCCTGACAATCTGAAGGCCACCTACTTTGCAGTGATGGCTTCGTTTACGAATCTCGCGCTCTCGCTCAGCCAGCTCGGCACCAAATATCTCAACCAAATTTTTGAAATTACCCGCGCGACCAAAACAGCAGCGGCCCAGAGTGCGGCAAACTACACCGAACTCGGACCGCTGTTACTCACCACAATTTGTCTTGGCTTTGCGATGCCGTTTATCGCGATTGCGATTGTCAAACTGACGCGATTTAAAAGTAATTAAGCGTTTAACCTAGGCTATCCGCCCAAATATTGCGCGCCCAGCCCCACGCGTATACGCCTTCAAGCTCGGTTGGGCCAGTAGACACCCCGCCAGAACCCGCCACTGTTTTAAACGTCTTTTCAGCCGCATCGTACTGATGCACACTCGCCACGTGAACGACTTGGTTGTCGTTGACAAAGCTGTAGCAGGTGTTTGTCAGCACCGGCGCAGGGTTGGCTTCCCAACCATTGAGTTGCGCAATAATGGCGGCAGCCGCGACTTTAGCGTGCTGATTCGCCATGTGACCAGATTTTGGCATCAAGGGTGCGACCTGAATCGAATCACCCAATACGTGCACATCTTTCGCGGCTGTGGATTCAAAGGTTTTGAAGTCGACTTGCACCCAACGTTTATTCGCGTTGGCAATACCACCTTGCACGGCTAAATCACCTGCACGCATCGCAGGCAAAATATTTAAGACATCGGCCTTAAGGTCGTCTTGCACGTCAAACTTAAGCGTCTTGGTCTTAGCATCTACCGCGGTGACATTGAACTGTGGGCGATATTCGAGGATGCCTGCGTATTGCTCGGCCCAAACTTTTTTAAATAAGCCGGGCTTTGAGATCACATCAGGATTCGCATCCAGAATAATGACCTTTGACTTTGGCTTATTCTTTTTGAGATAGTTGGCAACCTGGCAGGCGCGCTCGTAGGGGCCTGGTGGGCAACGGTATGGCGCAAGTGGGATACTAAGAGCAAAGACGCCACCATCTTGCATTGACGCAAGCTGTTTATGCAAGGCAACCGTTTCGTCGCCCGCTTTCCAGGCTTGCAAAGTGACGCCCGCTTGGTTGGCTTGCGCCAAGCCTTCGATGCTGTCTAGCATCAGGCTAATGCCTGGCGACACCACAAGCTTGTCGTATTTAAGAGTTTGGCCTGAGGCGAGTTGCACGGTTTTCTTTTCAGCGTTAAACGAGGCGACGCTATCTTTTACAACTTTAACGCCATGCTTTTTTTGCAGAGCGTCGTAAGACACGGTGACATCGGCCAAGGTCTTTGAACCACCAATTACTAAGTTTGACATCGGGCACGAAATAAATTGTGCATTGGGCTCGATCAAAGTGACGTTCGCAGTGTTATTCGAAAGTAGTCTTAAATATTTAGCCGCAGTTGCGCCACCATACCCACCACCCACCACGACGATTTGAGCCTTGTTGAGGTTGGCGCGTGCAAGCCCTGGCATACCAAGCGCAGCACCGAACAACGCAGAACTTTGTCCAAGAAATAAACGACGATTCATGCTGTGCCCCTTTTTATTTTTTACCAAGCACAGACGCGATTGTCTGCAGCTGCTCATCTGTGTAGCCTTTGGCTAACTGATGCATGATGGTGCCGGTCACAGCGCCGCTTTTGTAATCAGTCATTTTTTTCAAAATTTCAGCTGAACTGAGATGATTGATGATGGGCATGCCGGTGCCCACGACACCTTGACCATCCGTGCCATGGCAGTTCGCGCAGGTAGCTGCCAGGCCGCGCTGATAGAGCTTGAGTGCGTCTTGGTTTTGCGCCTGCGCTGCGCCCGCCGCAGCGAGCACCACAGCAAGTGCTGTCGCACCACGCGCGACCGAGCGCCCTAGTGTGCTGAAATCAAATCGTTGTCTGTTGATTGTTTTCATGTTTTCTCCAAAAAACTGAACAGTTGTGCTGACCTTCACCTTGTGATTAACAGATTATGACCGAGCCTGCGCAACAATAGGCATTACTCTAACAAGGGTTTGCCCTTAAGGTTCACGTCTCACATCGAATCGTTTGTTATATCGATATGTGTTTGGGTGGTCATCCTCGGGGTGCGCGCGACGCGATGCACGTTAAACACCCTTCTCTTTAAACCAGGCCAAGGCTTTTTGCCAACCGTCCTTTGCTGGCCCCTCTTGGTAAGTCTGTCGATAGTCAGCGTGAAACGCATGGGGTGCCTCTGGGTAGATCTCAAACTTTGAGGACTTTGCCTCAGCCGTGGCATTCGGGCCAGTCAAAGCGAGTTTCATTTTTTCGACATCTGCGAGGGGAATACCAGTATCTTGTCCGCCATAGAGCCCCAAGACCGGTGCACGCGTTTGCGCGGCGAGCTCAAGCGGGTGTTCTGGAAAGTTGTCGCTTTTTTCGCCGACTAAACGGCCGTACCACGCCACGCCGGCTCGCATCGAAGACAGCTTCTGACAGGCCAGCCAAGTGATTCGTCCGCCCCAGCAAAAACCGGTTATCCCCACACGAGTCAGATCGCCGTGATTGGCGGCGGCCCACTTTAAGGCTGCTTCGATGTCACCCAATACCTGCTGATCAGGAGTCTTGGCGACGATCTTTGACATGATCTCATCGACCGTGCCCAATTCGGTGGGCTCACCGGCACGCGTAAAAAACTCGGGGGCAATCGCCAGATACCCTACTTTGGCCAAGCGGCGAGTCACGTCAGCAATGTACTCGTGGACACCAAAAATTTCACTGGCGATGATCACGATTGGCAATTTCCCCTGCGCCTGCGCTGGCCGAGAAGTGTAGGCCGCGATATTTGTGCCGTTTGAATCAATCGTCACCTCTTCGCTCTGAATGCCAGCAAAGTCCGTTTTAATTGCCTGGGATAACACTGGCAGGGCTGCGCTGGCAAAGCCCGTGCCCAAACTGCCGAGAGTGGCGGCTTTAATAAAGCGGCGACGTGAGGTTGAGCGCGTAGCCAGCAATGCGGCTGCGTCATTGGCGAGATCTGAGTTCATGCGGTGCTCCTGAATGACCTAAACGTTGAGAGGCTTGTCGAGCTTGCTCGCCTCACTAGGGTTTTCACTAGTAGCGCTAGGCAGCCCTTTTAAATTACTTTTAGATATTAACTTATAACTAAAAACACTTTCGGTGGAGTTCGGTATGAGTTTGCCAATGATGCGAGAATCAAATATGCCCTGCTTGCTATTGCGCTCAACCTGAGACCTGCCATGTCTTTCCACATCTCTTTTTACCCCAAGTACACGCGTCGGGAAACCAAATTGTGATCCCTCACAATTCAGCGCGACAAGAAGCTAGATCATGAGTAACAAATTAACAAGCCTGACCTTCGGCCGCCTGCGCAAAGCACCAGAATATTTTCTGGAGGGCGAGCTGTTAGCCCAGGTCAGCCAGAACGGGCTCGACGCGCAGCGCCGCAACTTCATCCGCACAAGTTTTTTGGGTGCGCTTGCCACCGCCACGGGTGCGAGTGCCTTAGCACAAAGCACGGCGACGCTTGGTGACCCCGCCATTCTTGACAAACAAATTTGGGCCACCACGCTGGGCAAGCCCGTTGCAGCAAACCCCTACGGCGTCCCTTCAAAATACGAGTCTGGTTTAGTACGACGAGAATCACCAGGCTTAACGAGAGTGTCGGCGGCGTCGGTATCGTTTACCCCTTTGCAGGGTTTGTTTGGGATGATCACGCCAAGCGGCTTGCACTTCGAACGCCATCACCAAGGGTGGTATGAGCTAGATCCGGCGCTGCATCGGCTGATGATCAATGGCTTGGTCAAACGCGAAATGATCTTCACGATGGAAGATCTCATGCGCTTACCCAGCGTTTCACGTATTCACTTTATTGAGTGCGGTGCAAACACTGGCCTCGAGTGGGGCAACGTTGCGGTGCCGACTGTGCAATATACCCACGGCATGATTTCGTGCAGCGAATTTACCGGCGTCCTCCTTGCAACACTGCTCGATTTGTGTGGTGTCGATCTAAAACAAGGTAAATATATTCTGGCCGAAGGCGCAGACGGCTCGGGCATGACGCGCACCATCCCGATCGAGGCTGCCATGGACGATGTCTTGGTAGTGTGGGCGATGAACGGTGAAATGTTGCGACCTGAAAACGGCTACCCCCTTCGGCTACTCGTACCCGGTGCGCAAGGCGTGAGCTCTGTCAAATGGCTGCGTCGGATTGAAGTGGGCGATCAGCCCTATGCCAGCAAAGATGAAGCCGTGCACTACATTGACTTGATGCCAAGCGGCCTGCATCGGCAATACACCTCGATTCAAGAATGTAAATCTGTGATCACAACACCTTCGGGCGGGCAGCAGCTCTTAACCAAAGGTTTTTACAACGTCAGTGGGATCGCCTGGTCTGGACGGGGCACCATCAAACGTGTGGATGTTTCGATGGATGGTGGCAAGAACTGGCGAGAAGCACGCCTTGAAGGCCCAATCCTGACAAAGGCCATCACACGCTTCAATATCAATTGGGACTGGGACGGCGCGCCCGCAATTTTGCAGTCACGCGCGATTGATTCGACCGGTTACGTGCAGCCGCCGATCAATATGCTGCGCGAAGTGCGTGGCACACGCTCGATTTATCACAACAACGCGATTCAATCCTGGAAACTCGACACCAACGGTGAGGTCAGCAATGTACAAGTTGGCTAACTTTTTAATGGGTGATCGAGTGATCGTGACAAATTTTCAAGCCAACAGCTCGAGAGTTGATCGATTCGTACGACGAACCAAAGCCTTTAAGGTATTGACTGCAGCCGGCAAAACCGCATTGATCCATCATGTGAAGCTCGCTGCAGTCGCGCTGCTCAGTGCGGCAACGCTCTTTTGTACAGCGAGCGACAGCGCCGCGCAAAGCGCCTCGCCAAACCAGTTCAACGGCATTGGCCGCACAGCCACCGCAGCAGAGGTCAAAGCGTGGGATATCGACGTGCGCCCAGACCTTAAAGGCTTGCCCGCGGGCTCAGGAAAAGTGCAAGACGGCCAACCAATCTGGGAGAGCAAGTGTGCCAGCTGTCATGGCACGTTCGGTGAGTCAAACGAGGTCTTTACGCCCTTGGTCGGCGGTACCACTGCAGCAGACGTCAAGCGCGGCCGCGTTGCCTCTCTGACTGACCCCAAGCAACCTCAGCGCAGCACCTTGATGAAAGTTGCCACGATTTCGAGCTTGTATGACTATATTTATCGCGCGATGCCCTGGAACGCGCCTCGCTCACTGACAGCCGACGACACCTACGCTGTTCTAGCCTATATGCTCAATCTGGCAGAAATTTTGCCCGACGACTTTGAGCTGAGCAACAAGAACATGGCCGACGTGCAACAGTTGATGCCAAACCGCAATGGCATGACTCGCGAGCATGGCATGTGGCGGACTGACGATGCGCCCGACGTGAAAGCGGTTGCCTGTATGAGCAATTGCGTCGAAGTCGTAAAAATCACCTCAAGCCTGCCAGACTACGCTCGCAATGCGCACGAAAACCTGGCCGAACAAAACCGCGCCTACGGGCCCTTCAGAGGCGTAGATACGACCAAACCGCCTTTGACAAAACTGCCGGGTTCAGCTCTTGGTCAAATCGCTGCCACGACCACAACATCGACAACCTCAGCTAAAAGTGCAACCCCAAACACCACAAACAGCACGAATGCGTCCGCAGTGATGCTACCTGCCGATTTGTTTAAAAAGCAAAACTGCACCGCCTGCCACGCGACAAACGGCAAGCTGGTCGGCCCCTCGGTGACAGAAATGGCCGCAAAATACAAAGGCCAAGCCAATCTCGAAGCAAAACTGATCGAAAAAGTCCTCAAGGGCGGAGCAGGAGTCTGGGGTGCAATACCGATGCCGGCTCAGAATCAGCTTTCACTGATCGAGACCTCAACATTGGTTAAGTGGATTTTGAGCGTGAACTAAGAAAATAGGTTTATCTCAGCCAAGGAACACAATCCGGCGTAAAATTTGGCACGATAGCTAGACCTCAAATCACCCAAACACGCAACACACTTTATTTTAAGAATTGACAGGAGCAGCAATGAACAACCAACGTAGAAACGTCTTACGCCTGACCTCGGTCATTGCCTTGATGGCTAGCACGGGCCTGATCACCAGCGCACAGGCCACCGAATGGAACAAAGCTGCCTTTGAAGGCAAGAACCTCGACGACGTGCTCAAAGCAATCGGTGGCGCAAAACCAGAGACGTCAGCCGACATCATCATGCGTGCGCCAGATATCGCCGAAAACGGTGCGGTCGTACCCGTCGGTGTTGAAACAAAACTCAAAGCCACTCAAATCGCAATTTTGGTCGAAAAAAATCCTAGCAATCTTGCCGCGCAGTTTATGCTGCCTGAAGGCGCTGAAGCCTTTGTGACCACGCGTGTCAAAATGGGCCAAAGCTCAAACGTACACGCTTTGGTGAAGGCCGATGGCAAGTGGTATGTCGCCACGAAAGAAATTAAAGTCACGCTCGGTGGTTGCGGCGGCTAGGGCTTTGCTAGCTTTCGCAAAGCCCATCGCGCAACACATATTTAACACTCGAATTTAAGATATTTAAAAAGGAATCATCATGGCAGATCCAATGCGCATTCGCGCTGCTGAAAAAGACGGCATCGTCGACGTCAAGGTTTTGATGAAGCACGACATGGAATCCGGTCAACGTAAAGATGCAGCGGGCGCCACCATCCCTGCTTTTTTTATCCAAACCGTGATTGCTCAAGTGAAAGGTAAAACCGTGTTTACCGCTGAGTTCGGCCCTGCTATATCCAAAGACCCTTTTTTGAATTTTAAAATCAAGGGTGCTGCAAAGGGTGACGAAATCGTTGTTGATTGGATCGATAACTCGGGCGACAAACGCAGCGATAAAGCAAAAATCACCTGAAGCAGGCTAGCAGCTGCACATCTCATTGCAGCTGCAAATTTCGTAGCGCTCTCGAACTGGTCATTGAAAACCAAACAGTTGTTGCAAGCACTTTTAGTTTGATGTTTACGCGGCATCGACTCAGGATCCAATCATGAAAAAAAAATACGCGCACTTCTTTTTAGCAAGCTTGCTGGCTCTGAGCACAGCGCCGGCATTTTCACAAAGTGCAAGCGATGAAATCGCCAAGTATCGCGAAATGATTGCTGAGGGCAACCCTGCTGAGCTTTATGAAATGGCAGGTGAAGAACTCTGGAAACAAGCTGCCGGTCCAAAAAAAGCAACGCTTGAGAAATGCGATCTTGGCTTGGGCCCTGGAGTTGTAAATGGCGCCTCGGCTCAGTTACCTCGTTACTTTAAAGATACCGATCGCGTGCAAGACCTTGAGTCGCGCTTAATGACTTGCATGGAGACTCTGCAAGGGATCGCACAAACCGAAGTTATCGGGGGTGCCTTCGCCAAAGGCATACGCAAAAGTGTTGAGGCGGTCGTCGCGTATGTTGTGACCCATTCAAAAGACATGAAAATTAACGTACCTGCCACTCACCCAAAAGAAAAAGAGATGGTGGCCTTAGGTAAAAAGATGTTTTTCTTTCAGGGGGGGCCGATGGATTTCTCATGCGCCTCGTGTCACTCAGTCAAAGATCAGCGTATTCGCCTGCAAGATCTTCCTGACCTCACCACCCAAGCAGGTGCCGCCTTGGGCTGGGGCGCTTGGCCAGCTTATCGCGTCTCAAGCGGAGAGTTCTGGACCATGCAACGCCGCCTGAATGATTGCTTCAGACAGCAACGTTTGCCGTTTCCGATTTATGGTTCTGATGTCACAATTGCGTTGTCAATTTTTATGGCAAACAAAGGTGATGGCGGTCTCGTTCAAACACCTGGCCTCAAACGCTAAGTCAAACAACACAGCTCAGGATAATTTCAGTTATGAACACTCTATACGTTCGTTATTTCACGACTGCCATGTTGCTGTCCTGCCTTTCGCTTGGCGCTCAGGCGCAGACCGTTGACGCAAAGTTTGAGGCTATGCTCGATAGTGGCTTTAGAGCGCAAGGGATTGCCGGGCTAGATCGCCTTAAGCAAGATCCTATCCAAGCGCTCTGCTCAGACCCAGACGTCCGCAACACCCCTGCAGCACAAAAAGTATTAATTGAAGAACAAACTAAGGCAATGGCGGCAATTAAACCGCCGTCAGACGGAAAATATTTAGGCAGCTGGAAAGCAGGTGAAGCGGTTGCACAAAGCGGCCGAGGTGCGACCTGGTCAGACACGACTAAAGCACCCAATGGGGGTGGCTGCTACAACTGCCATCAAATCAGCAAACAAGAAATTTCGTACGGCAACATCGGGCCCTCTTTGACAGGCTATGGCAAGACACGTGGCACCAGCGAAGCGATTTTGACCTACACCTGGAATCGTATCAACAATTCAAAAGCGTACAACGCTTGCAGCAATATGCCGCGCATGGCGCATTTCAACTTACTCACCGAACAACAAATTAAAGATGTCATGGCGCTGTTGCTTGACCCTGAATCTCCTATTAATAAATAAGTATTCAAGCCAGTACCGAAGCAGGCCATGATGAATCGTAGAGAGTTTATGCAGTTGCTGGCAGTCGCCTCAGCGGGCGGCTTCGCCTTACGCACCAGCGCCGCTGCAGCGCAAGCAGCAGCCAATGCCTTTTACGATTTACCAAAATTCGGCAACGTACATTTGCTGCACTTTACCGATTGTCATGCCCAACTCAATCCTATTTATTTTCGTGAACCCAATGTCAATCTGGGCTTCGGTGGCCAGTTAGGCAAAGCGCCGCATTTGGTGGGCGAGTATCTACTCAAGGCCTTTGGCATCGCACCGGGCAGTCGCGATGCCTACGCCTTTACCTATCTTGACTTTGAAGCAGCGGCAAAAAATTACGGTAAGGTCGGCGGCTTTGCTCACTTGGCAACACTCATCAAACGTTTAAAAGCCTCGCGCCCTGGCGCTTTACTGCTTGATGGCGGCGACACCTGGCAAGGCTCGGGCACCTCGCTGTGGACCAACGGCCAGGACATGGTGGACGCTTGTCTGGCGATGGGCGTTGACATCATGACCGCGCACTGGGAGATGACCCTAGGCGAAAAACGTGTGCAAGAAATCGTAGAAAAAGACTTCAAAAATAAAGTTGCTTTTTTAGCGCAAAACATCAAGACCACAGATTTTGGGGATCCTGTTTTTGAGGCCTTTACCCTCAGAGAAATGAACGGCGTGTCGGTTGCGATTATTGGTCAAGCCTTTCCGTATACGCCCATCGCCAACCCTCGCTATATGGTCGAAAACTGGACCTTCGGCATCGAAGAAGAAAACATGCAGAAGGTGGTCGACGAGGTCCGTGGCAAAGGCGCAAAAGTCGTCGTGCTGCTTTCGCATAATGGCATGGATGTTGATCTTAAGATGGCAACTCGCGTGCAAGGCATTGACGTGATCCTAGGCGGGCACACGCACGATGGCGTCCCTGCTCCGATTAAAGTCAGTAACAAAGGGGGCGTCACCTTAGTCACCAACGCCGGCTCGAACGGAAAGTTTTTAGGTGTTTTAGATGTTGATGTGAAGGCCGGCAAGGTCTCTGATGTGCGCTACAAGTTGATGCCGGTGTTCTCAGACTTATTGCCCGCCGATCCAGACATGACAGCCTTAATCAAAAAATTACGCAGTCCGTTTGAAGCCAAGTTGGCTCAACCACTTGCCGTGACTGAAGGCCTGCTTTATCGCCGCGGTAACTTTAACGGCAGCTTTGATCAACTGATTCTTGACGGCTTGATGGCAGTCAAAGATGCACCGATTGCTTTCTCTCCAGGCTTTCGCTGGGGCACATCTTTATTACCCGGCCAAACCATCACCTTCGAACACTTGATGGATCAAACGGCCATTACCTACCCCTACACCACCACCACAATGATGAAAGGCGAAATGCTCAAGACGATTCTTGAAGATGTCGCCGACAATCTGTTTAACCCTGATCCCTATTATCAGCAGGGTGGTGATATGGTGCGCGTGGGTGGATTGCAATACGCGATTGATCCTACGGCGGGGGCTGGTAAGCGCATTTCTGACATGCGCTTGGGCGACAAACTCATTGATGCAAACAGCACCTATAAGGTTGCAGGGTGGGCCCCTGTCTCAGCAGAAGCCAAGCAAGCTGGCGGTGAACCGATATGGGACTTGATGACCACGTACTTGAAAGATATCAAAACAGTCAAAGCAAGTCCGCTGAATATGCCAACCATTAAGGGCGCTGCCAATAATCCAGGGCTCGCGTAAACTCAGCCAGCGCTCGGAACACAGATATCCCCAACGCTATGCAGTCCTGCGCCTGAGATGCCTCACAGCAACCCGACGCCCGACCTACTGCTTACTTTTGTTCTGAAACTTTGTTTATTGGCCGTATTTTTTTAACTCAAAAAGATCGGCACCGACCATCAGACCAAAGTCCTTTTGAACGACTTTGCCCTGTGGATTCACAACATAGAGTTCTGGAATGCCCCGCCGCTTGCCAAGGGTTGCCGACCACTCTGGCGTCATCATG
>CAMCZQ010000056.1 GCA_945887835.1 Bordetella parapertussis
AAAATCGTCGTGCCCTACCCGCCTGGTGCGTTTAATGATTCTTTGGCTCGCATGTCAAGCGAGAAGCTTACCAAACTCTGGAACCAAACCGTGGTGGTTGAAAACAAGCCAGGTGGCAACACCACCATCGGCAATAACTATGTGGCGAAGTCGCCCGCTGATGGCTACACGATTTTGGTCACGCCTCTGCCCTTCTCTGCCCTACCTGCGCTATATGGCAAAAAGCTTCCCTACGATGCACTCAATGATTTTCAAGCGCTGATTTTGGCGGGTGTTGCCAATAATGTGTTGGCAACACGCAAAGGCTTAGGCATTAAAGACGTCCACGAACTCATCGCCTATGCCAAAAAGAATCCTGGCAAACTCAACTACGGTTCGACTGGTTCGGGCTCATCCAACCATTTGTCCATGGAATTATTAATGAGCATGACCGGTATCAAGCTCACACATGTGCCTTACAAAGGCAGCGCGCCCGCAGTCGCTGCGTTGATGGCGGGCGAGATTGACGTTTTGTTCGACAACATTCCGAATATTCTGGCGCAAATCAAAGCTGGGAACGTCCTTGCGATTGCCGTAACGGGGTTAAAGCCCTCACCACTATTACCTGGTGTTCCGACTGTTTCTGAGACGGGCGCTGCAGGCTTTGAAGTAAATGTTTGGTTTGGCATGCAAGTCCCTGCGGCAACGCCCAAGGCTGTAGTCAATCAAATCAACCGTCAACTCGCTGCGATCTTTCGCGAGCCCGACATCACCAAGCGCTTTACTGACTCGGGTGTTCAAGTTGTGGCCAGCACCCCTGAAGAGTTTAGTCAGCTTCTCAAGAGCGAAGTTGCGAAGTGGGGCAAGGTCGCTCAAGACGCAAACATCACACTCGAGTGAAGTCTTTTCTACACACGTCAGACTGCTTGCGATAAAAAACTGGGCGCAACCCCGAACAGTGAGGCTTCAAAGAGAAAATAATGAAAATTCAAGACGTATCGCTGACGCTGTTTAGCTGGGACGATATCCCGGCGACGAGTTACGGCGCACACACGGGTCGCTTTTCGGGCGGCAGCAAACTGGGCTTATTAACCATCACCACCGATCAGGGGATTACCGGTCACGCTTTTTTAGGCTCTGCGTTTTATCCAGCCGATATGGATGGGGCAAGCCTGATCAAGTATTTGAAGCCGATTTTGATGGGACAAAATCCGCTTGAGCGCGAACGTCTGTATCAAGCACTCTGGAAACGCGTTCGCACCACCACCGCTCGAGCAATTGGTGCAGTCGATATCGCCTTATGGGATATCGCTGGCAAAATCGCCGGCCTACCCATCCACCAACTATTGGGATCGTATCGCGACCGTATCCCGGCTTACATCAGTTCGGCCGTATTGGCTGCGCCTGAGGCCTATGCCGAGCAAGCCCAACACTACCAGTCGTTGAACATGGCCGCCTACAAGATTCATCCGCCTCAAATCTGGCGAGACGATATCAAAGTGTGCGAGGCGGTACGTAAGGCTGTGGGCGACGATTACACCTTAATGCTCGACTCGGTCTGGAGCTATGACTACCCCGAGGCGTTACGTGTTGGGCAGGCGATCGAAGCGCTCGGCTTTTATTGGTATGAGGATCCGTTAGCGGATGCAGATATCTACAACTATCTTGAACTGAAAAAGCACCTAAGCATTCCACTCATGGCCACCGAATACCCCGCGGGCGGCTTGGATTCTTATGCGCCCTGGATCAAAGAACGCGCCACTGATTTTTTACGCGGTGATGTCGCAGTGAAAGGTGGCATTACCACGCTCGTAAAAACTGCTCATTTAGCCGAGGCCTTTCACTTAAATTATGAAGTTCACCACGGTGGTAATTCGCTCAATAATTTCGCGAACTTACACGTGATCATGGCGCTGAAAAATACTGAGCTTTTTGAAGTCTTGCTTCCGGCCGAATCACAAAAATATGGCTTAGTGCAGGATATTGAAATCGACGCGCAAGGCATGATTCACGCACCAATGGCGCCCGGCTTAGGGGCGCAAATTGATTTTGACCTGATTAAACGTAAAACGCTTGGCGTGTTGAGCTAAAGGTTAAAGCGAAAGCGCTCAAAACTAAACAAGCCTACTTAGCGCTTCACGGAGTTTGAACATACTGCCGCCAGACGCAAGCACCTTTGGCGGCTTTGTCGAGTGCAGCCAGATACTGCTCATGGGCCTGCAGGTCTTGCGCGCTTGGCAGGATGACGAGCAGGTTCAAGGCTTCAAGACGTTGCTCGTTGGCGGCTACGCCCTCGGTTGGTGGCGCTTCAAAATTGTCAATCATTAAGCTGTCTTGACCGCGCGTCATCGCCAGCCAAACTTCAGCGAGCAGACGTGAATCTAACAGCGCACCGTGCAGTTGTCGGTGCGCGTTGGACACACCATACCGATCGCAAAGCGCATCAAGTGAATTACGCTTGCCCGGGTGCAAGGTTTTTGCATGCGCGAGGGAGTCGGTGACGCCCGCACAAAAATTCGTAACAGGTTCGCGCCCAAGGCGGCTCAGTTCGGCGTTTAAAAACTTTAAGTCGAAGGGTGCATTGTGGATGATGAGTTCAGCGCCTTCGATGAAGGCTAATAACTCGCCCACCTGCTCTTCAAACCGAGGCTTGTCAGAGAGAAAGTCACTGGTCAGGCCGTGCACCTCAAGCGCTCCCGCATCGCTGTCTCGGCCGGGGTTCAGGTACGTATGAAAATCGCGGCCGGTAATACCGCGGTTGACAACTTCGATTGCACCAATCTCAATGATACGATGCCCATACGCTGGGTCTAGGCCGGTGGTTTCAGTATCGAGAATAATCCAGCGCATCAGGGGCTTGACCAAAAAAAGTGAGTAACGTGCAAGCAGTGATCATACGATATTCGCCTGCCAATCGTGCGAGGTTAGAGCCGCGTGCGCGCCACCTCGACGCCTCGGTTCGCCAGCAAGTCAGCCCGCTCGTTCCCCGGATCGCCGGCATGGCCTTTGACCCAGCGCCACGTGATCTCGTGCTGGGCGACTAAGCCGTCAAGTAACACCCACAGGTCGGCATTTTTGACAGGTTTTTTATCAGCCGTGCGCCAAGCGCGCTGCTTCCAGCCGTGAATCCATTCTGTCATGCCTTTCATCACGTACTGAGAGTCAATGTGCAGTGTGACCTTGCAGGGGCGCGTCAACGCCCGCAAGGCCTCGATGACGGCCATCATTTCCATTCGGTTATTGGTCGTTAAGGGTTCACCGCCAAACAACGTTTTTTCGACTGCGCCGCGTTTTAATAAAACGCCCCAACCGCCCGGGCCCGGGTTGCCTTTGCAGGCTCCGTCGGTCCAGATTTCTACTGTGTCTTCTGTTTGCATCGCTGAAATGATTAAGGTTGACGGGGTTCGTTGGTGGGTGTTGAGTTGTTTTTTTGTTGTAAGGTGGCGCCCGCGGTCTGGCGCGCGCCCTTGCGCAAGGGTTTGGCTGTTTTCCAACGCGGGGTAATTAAGCGCATGCCAGCGACACGCTTCACCGCCGACACCACATACACCGCGCCGCATACTGGCCACCAACGGTTGCCAGCGGCTTCAGCAAACGCAAACCGTTCAAGCCATTTTTTTGTCCGAAACGGCGGCACATAACAACCAAAGTTACCCAATTCGATTTCGAACGAAAGTAATTTGAGCCAATCTTTCAGCCTTGGTAACGACACCTGCGTGCTGCTAGGCTGCGGTAACCAGGGCGAAAGATAGGGTGTGCGGTGACGCAAGCCCCACAGACTCCAGGGGTTAAAGCCCGAAAGCACAACCCGACCATCAGGCACTAGCACCCTTTCCACTTCACGTAAGACCTGATGTGGGTGAGCGCTTGCTTCTAGTCCATGCGGCAATACTAGTAAGTCTACGCTTTGTGATTCAAAAGGCAAGCACTCTGGCTCAGCCAAAACAAGGCCGGCCCAGTCGGTCGTTGGCGAGGCAGGCAACTCGATACCGGCATAAGCTTTAAAAGGCATACGATTAGCGCTTAACAGGTTCTGGCCTGGCATCCCGACCTGTAAAGCGTGGTAGCCGAAGACGTCCGCCACCAGTCTATCGAAGCACTTTTGCTCAAAGCGCTGCACGTACTGGCCCGGTTCGGTTTGCAACCACTGAGCAACATCTACAATAGGGAATTCTGCTTTGGACACGTGTTCTCAAAAAAATGAATAAAACTCATCGCTTGCCTGGCTTTTTGGGGCCATGCCCCGGCATCTCTCCTATCCCAGCCTTTAGCGACAACTATATCTGGCTCATCTCAAAAGACGGCCAAGCCTTGGTGGTTGACCCAGGTCAAGCGGCACCCGTGCTGCAAGCCCTCAAAGAGCAACAACTCACGCTCACCAGTATTTTACTCACCCATCACCACGCTGACCATGTCGGTGGCGTTGCCGAACTGGTCGAACAGACCGGCGCCAAGGTATGGGGCCCGGCAGGCGAGGTTTTGCCTGTTTGCGATACGCCGCTGAGCGAAGGGGACACCTTTGAAGATGCTCAGTTGCAACTCAAGCTCTCTGTTTTTGATATTCCCGGCCATACCGCGGGGCATATTGCATTTTATGGCACGTTTGGAAGCACCCCAATTTTGTTCTGCGGCGATACACTGTTTGCAGCAGGTTGTGGTCGGCTATTTGAAGGAACCCCCGCCCAGATGGACGAGTCGCTGGCAAAACTAGCGAACTTACCGGCCAATTCGCGTGTGTATTGCGGCCACGAGTACACCCTGTCAAATATGCGTTGGGCCTGCACCGTCGAGCCTAACAATCCCGCGTTGCAACACTGGCAAGCTCACGCCAGCGAACAGCGTAGTTTAGGTCAGCCCACTTTGCCAAGTTCCATCGAGCTTGAGTTGGCCTGTAACCCGTTTTTGCGCGCGCGACAGCCACTTGTCGCGCAAGCGGCCGCCAACTGGGCGCAACGCGAGCTCACCTCTCCGGTTGAGGTGTTCGCGGCGCTCAGAGAGTGGAAAAACAATTTTCGTTGAGTTCAATGCGCTTTTTACGTCTGTTTTGTTTGCTAGGCTTGCTTGCCCTAGCGGGTTGTTCTGGGCTTGGCCAAAAAGGTCGCTATGTTGCCGAAGACACTTCGCGCACCATCGACCTGACTATCCCGCCGCTTGACGCCTGGGAACGCATCCGTCGCGGCTTCGCGATCCCCAACCTCAACACCCCGCTTTCAGCAAAGTGGACCGCCTATTACGCCTCACATCCTGAGGCCATGCAACGCATGGCTGAACGCGCCGGTAAATACTTGTATTACATCGTCGACGAGATCAACCGACGTGGCTTGCCCACCGAGCTGGCCTTACTGCCGTTTGTTGAAAGTGCCTATAACCCCGTGGCCTATTCAAGCGCACGGGCCTCAGGCTTATGGCAATTTATTCCAAGTACCGGCACACAGTTCAAGCTCAAACAAGACTGGTGGCACGACCAACGGCGCGACCCGATTGCCTCAACTAACGCTGCCTTGGATTATCTTGAATATCTGTTTGAGTTTCAAGGTGACTGGTATCTGGCACTGGCCTCGTACAACTGGGGCGAAGGCTCGGTTAAGCGTGCGGTGACCAACAACATGGCGAGGGGAAAGCCAACCGACTATCTGTCGCTGAGTATGCCCAACGAAACCCTAAATTATGTACCCAAGTTGCAAGCGATCAAAAACATCGTCGCCGACCCCGAGCGCTATGCTGTGGTCTTGCCTCAGGTAGACAACACGCCTTATTTTGTGACGGTACAAAAAAAGGTCAATATCGATTTCACTTTGGCCGCGCAGCTCGCTGAAATGCCTCTCACTGATTTTCAGGCACTGAACCCATCGTTTAACCAACCGGTGATTTCGGCTCAAGAACAACACGTTGTGATTTTGCCGCGCAACAAGGTCGATATTTTTAATGCCAATCTCTTGCAATATCAGGGCGAACTCTCGTCTTGGAAAACCTACGAAGCCAAACAGGGCGAGACCTTCAGCTCAATTGCCGCTAAATTTGGCGTTGCAGAGGCGCGGCTGCGCCAAGCCAATCGCATCGAACCCAACGCGCGAGTTGCTGTCGATCAAATCGTGATTATTCCGGGGCCAGCCGGACAAGGTCTTCAGTTGGCGCCTCCAAACGCCTCTGGCGTGCCCCAAGTGGCTGGCAGACAAGCCAGTTCAACCACGAGCCAACCAGTACGCTTACACGTCGTACGTCAGGGCGACTCGCTTGAATCGATTGCTCGGCAATACAACACGACGATTATTAACTTACGCGCGCTCAATCAACTCAAAACCGACAAACTACAGGTCGGCGTTAAACTACGAGTCCCTGGCACGGGTAAGCGTAGCTAACGCGAACGCTGGGTAAGCAACCTTGATACGCCGACTTTTTTATCTCTAGGATTTATATGGGCTTTCTTTCAGGCAAACGCATTTTAATAACGGGTGTCATCTCTAACCGGTCGATTGCGTATGGCATTGCGAAGGCCTGTCGCGAACAAGGGGCCGAGCTTGCCTTCACCTACGTGGGCGAGCGCTTTCTAGAACGTGTCACGGAGTTTGCCGCCGATTTTGGCAGCGATATCGTGCTGCCCTGTGACGTCGCCGAAGATAGTCAGATCGAAGCCACCTTTACCGAGTTGGCCAAACGCTGGGATGGTCTGGATGGATTGGTTCACTCAATTGGCTTTGCGCCACGCGAAGCGATTGCTGGTGAGTTTTTAGACGGTTTATCACGCGAGGCGTTTCGTATCGCGCACGATATTTCCGCTTACAGTTTTCCGGCACTTGCAAAAGCCGCCAGGCCAATGATGCAGGGGCGTAACGGCGCGCTCATTACTCTGACGTACTTGGGCGCTGAACGCGTGCTGGCTAACTACAACACGATGGGCTTAGCCAAAGCCTCGCTTGAGGCTTCGGTACGCTACCTCGCGGCCAATCTTGGGCCTGAGGGCATTCGCGCGAACGGCATTTCAGCCGGCCCAATTAAAACGCTGGCTGCCAGCGGGATTAAAGACTTTTCAAGCATCTTGAAGTTTGTCGAAGCCAACGCCCCGTTGCGTCGCAACGTCACCACCGAACAAGTCGGTAACGTGGCGGCGTTTTTGTTATCGGATTTAGCCGCGGGCGTCACGGGTGAAATCCTGCACGTGGATTCGGGTTTTTCAAACGTGGTCGCAGGTCTGAGCGAGTAGAAATTTGCGTTATTTTAAACGCCTAAATACGCTTTACGTACAAAGGGGTCAGCGAGCAGTTCTGTCCCCTTGCCCGTGCGAACAATCTCCCCGTGTTCAAGCGCATAGGCCTGATGTGCCAGCTTAAGCGCTAAGCGCGCGTTCTGTTCAACCAACATTATCGAGACGCCCGCCTCTCGGTTCAAACGTTCAATCGCAGAGGCGATTTCAGCCACGATCTTGGGCGCGATACCGAGCGATGGCTCATCAAGCATGAGTAACTGAGGTCGTGCCATCAGCGCACGGCTAATCGCTACCATCTGCTGCTCACCCCCTGAGAGCGACCCTGCAAGCTGCGTGCGTCTTTCGTACACGCGCGGAAACAACGCATACACCTCTTTGAGTGACTGCTCGATCTCACTGCGCGATTTCACAGAGTGCGCACCCACCATCAGGTTATCTAGCACCGTCATACGACCAAACAGTCGCCTGCCCTCGGGTGACATCGCGACTCTGCGATTGACGCGCGAAGCTGCAGGTTCACTCGTTAAATCTACTCCCCTCAACCGAATCGAACCGGCGGCAACGGTGACCAAACCCATCAACGCTTTAAGCGTCGTGCTTTTTCCTGCACCGTTCGAGCCAATCAACGCAACAATCTGCCCTTGCTCGAGTGAAAAACTGATGCCTCGCACCGCTTCGAGTGGACCATAACGCACCGACAGATTTTCGACCTCAAGCATGGGCATAATCGGGCGCTCCGAGATAGGCTTCGACTACCGCTGGATTTTCTCTGATTTCACTCGGCGTACCTTCTGCAATTTTTTCGCCCTGCACTAAAACGACAATGCGTTCGCAGAGTTCCATCACCAAGGCCATGTGATGTTCAACTAAGAGCAGAGTCAAACTCTGTTGCTGTTGCAGCTGTCTCAGCAGTTTAGCGAGTTCATTACACTCTTCGTGATTCAAGCCTGCAGCGGGCTCATCGAGTAGCAAAATGGTGGGACGCGTTGCCAGAGCCACAGCGATCCCCAGTTTTTTCTGTAAGCCATAGGCCAGTGAACCTGCAGGAACCTCACGCCAAGACTGCAAATCAACCATATTCAAAATCTCATCGACCTCGTTGGCAACCTGCGCCGCATCAAGGAGTCGGTCTTGCCGTCCAACTAAGCGCGCCACCGCACTTCCCTTCAAACGCGAGAGCATCCCGCGGTATACATTTTGTGCGACCGTCATTTGCGGATACGTCGAGGTCGACTGAAAGGTACGCGCCAAGCCCGAAACCACCACTTTGCTTGGAGGTCCTCCAGAAATATCTTGGCCAGCAAAAATGACTTTTCCAGAAGTTGGGGGCATCGTGCCGCTGATAACGTTAAACGCGGTTGTCTTACCCGCACCATTCGGTCCAATCAAGCCTACGAGCTCGCCTTTTGCAACAGAAAACGAAACATTATTTAAGGCTGCCAACCCGCCGAAGTGACGCGAGAGTTCTTGAACACATAGCAGTTCTTGTTTCATTTTTTTTCCCGAGCGTGTTTAAAAAGACTAAACAAGCTTGCCAGACCGCCGGGCATAAACCGCAAAATTAAAATCAAGGCCGCTCCATAGAAAATATTTTGCGTGTGGACTGCTCCGCGAAACAACTCGGGCAAAGGGGTCAGGATCAAAGCCCCAACTAAAGGCCCCCAAACCGAACGTTGTCCGCCAATCACAAGCATCGTGATGAAGGCGACTGAAATGCCAGGATTAAAGGATTCGGGCGAGATATAGCCGATGTAGCGCGCCTGCAAAATGCCTCCGAGTGCCGCCAACGTTGAGCCCAGCACGAAGGCCACAATTTGTATACGGTGCACGCTTAAACCTGTTGATTCGGCCAGCGCGGGATTCTCGTACACAGCATCAATAGACTGACCAAAATGTGAAGAAAACAATCTGCGCATCAACACGATTGACAAGATCGCCACACCTACGGCCAAAGCATAAAATCGGCCACGGCTATCAAAAGCAAAATTAAAAATTGTGATCGGTGCGATATTCGCAATGCCATTCGCCCCCCCAGTCAACTCAGACCAGTCGAGCAAGGCAAGACGCATGAGTTCACCAAACGAAAACGTGACTAAAACAAAATAGACGCCTTTGAGTCGTAAAATCACCCAACCTAGTAGCAGGGCAAAAAAAGCTGCGATCATAATGCCGATCACGCTAGTCAAAATAATATTTAAACCCAGTTCTGCTGAGAGCAACACAGAAACGTAAGCGCCAATCGCCGCAAAGGCGGCATGACCAAAAGACAACTGCCCCGAGCGCGCAATGATCGATAGCCCATTAACGATCAAAATATTTAGACTGGTCAAAATGGCAAGATGCAAGACGAAAGCACCCATCCACCAAGGGCAGATCGCCGCCACACACAACAGCAGCAACAGCGCCCATTGCTTTGGACCCAGCGGCGCCTCTGAGCTTGAGAATTGCGTCATGTCAGACTTCTCCCTTGCCCAGCAGTCCTTTAGGTCTGAGGATTAGCATCACCATCACGAGCGCGAAGATCATCATATCTGCCGTGCTACTACTAAAAAACAAACTCGCATAACTTTCAATCAAACCTAACACCAATCCTGCAAACGCAGCACCAGGAATGCTACCCAGCCCCCCTAGCACCACGACAATAAAAGCTTTGAGCAGAGGAGTCGCACCGATAAAAGGCGAAACCGAAAATAATGGCGCCATCAACGCGCCTGCGATCGAAGCCAGTCCAACCCCCAAACCAAAACCAAGTGGGTAGTAAATGCGTGCGCGAATTCCTTGAATAGACGCAATTTCAAAATCTTCGACGACGGCACGCAAGGCGCGGCCTGGGCGCGAGTATTTTAGATAGCCATACAGCAGCGCCAAAACAAGTAACGCAAAACATACAACATAGACGCGCGAATAGGGAATGAAGATTCCTGCCACTTGCAAAGTACCCTCGACAACAGCGGGCATTGACAAGGGATCTGGGCCACACAAGATGAGCGCAAGATTTTGAAGAATCATCGCCATACCAATGGTGACAATCATGCCATTGAGCTCATCTCGCCTGAACGGCTGCAAGATCAGCCATTCAAGCACGCCTCCAAACAGTATCGAACCAAAAAAAGTCAGTGCAACAGCTACGAGAAAAGGCAACTGCAACCAGGTCGTCAAAAAATACGCGCTTACCGCTCCGAGCATGTAGAACTCGCCATGAGCGAAATTCACCATACGCATCACACCAAACACCAGCGTAAAACCGACTGCCATGAGTAAGTACAGCAAGCCTACGATCAAGCCATTGATCGTGGCTTGCGCCAGCAATACGCTCCAGTCCACCGCAACTCCTTTATTGGCAGCCCGCCACGGTACAACGGGCTCGAATCACCTCGACGCCATCTTTAATCTCGGCGATAAAGAAAGGCGCATTTAACTGGTGATCGATACCGTAGGTCGCTTTCCCTGTCCAACTTAACTTGCCCAGCGCGCCCTCAAAATCATTGATTTTCTCAAGCTCAAGGCGGACCTTATCCGAATCGGTAACCGTACCGGCGCGACGCAGGGCTTCAAACAACATATTCGTGCCGTCATAAAAAACAGGGCTAAAACCATTCATCGGTGTTTTATATTTTGCCGCATACATGTCGATATAAGCTTTGGTTGAGGGCTGTTGTGGGTCAAGCGGCGTATGCACATACACTCCTTCGGCGGCAGCCTTACCCGCGACGTTCACGATCTCTTGCGTTGCAGGGCCGCCGGTGCGAACAATCTTGCCCTTAAAGCCCATCTCACGCGCTTGCTTAAGGATCAGGCCAGAAGTCGTTGGTGAGTTTCCGTCAAGCTCGATGGCATCGATGCGTTTTGCCATCATGCGCGTCAAGAGAGGAACAAAGTCGACGCGATCACGCTCGAAGAACTCTTTTGCAGCTAACTCTGAGCCCGCTTTTTTATAAGCAACTTCTAAATCTTTAGAAATCGCTTGTCCGGTTTCATCATTCGGAAACAAAGCACCAACTTTTTTAATGCCAAGCGTTTTAACGATCCAACCGATTTGTGGATCTGACACCTCAGCAGTGGTCACTGGCGGACGGAAAGTAAAGGGCTTATCAGGCCCAAGGGCTTTAGGCGTGAAGCCCAGCGTCATGACGATCACTTTCGCTTTTTCGGTGATGGGCTGAATCGCAAGGACCGAAGCTGACCCTACCGGCCCAATCACATATTGAATCTTATCCTCAAAGACTAAACGGTTGGCAATCGTGACAGCCTCATTGGTTTGATATTTGTCGTCGTAGGGCACAACCACGACTTTATATTTTTTGCCACCAACCTCCAGACCGCCCTTTGCATTTACTTGATCTGCCGCTAATTCAGCGGCGTTTTTCATACCCACACCCCATGCTGCACCCGGACCAGATAGGGTGACTGACGCACCGATTTTCAAGATATCTTGTTGAGCGAAGGCCGTGTGTGTTGAAACGAAACCGAAACAAGCTAACGCAGCTGCGATGTATTTAATTCTCATTATTGTCCCCTACGTTGTGAAATAAAAAAGGTAACTACGACTCACGCTCACTGTCCCTGAATACTCTTGAGCACTGGCAAGAGATACTTCCTGAACTGAGTTGGATTTTCGCTCATCGGAAAATGCCCGACTTCGCGCATGACGGTCACTTGGGCGCCTGGGATTGCCTCTGCGGTGCGAAGCGTATCCTCTGGCGTGCACGAAAAGTCATACTCGCCCGTCAACAGATACAGCGGGCACAGGTCTGTGCGAATCCCACTAAGCTTGCCCCGCAGATCGCTATCGACGCGATAAAAATACAAATCGCCTTTAAAGATTCCGGGGCCGCCTTGCATATATTGCCAAAGTGTTTCGTGGCGATAGACCGCTGGCGATTGTGGCGCAACCAGACCCGAGACCAAGGCCGCGCAAACCTCGCCACCATGAACGTCACCGCGATGCAACCACGAGGTGTCGTACCAAGGCTGTTGGTGATCGGCGGCTTCTACACCAATCAAGGCGCGAAACTTGTCTGAGTGCAGATGGGCGAGCTGCAGAACGATTCGCCCACCAATCGAACAACCAATCACCACGGGGCGTTCAAGTTCAAGGGCTGCGCAAAAGGCCATCACAGTGTCAACGTACAGAGCTGTCGACAATTGATATTCAGTCTCTTGCCAGCCTTCGGGCGGATAAGACTTACCGTGCCAGGGCATATCGAATGCAAGCACGCGATATCGAGACGTAATCTCGGGGTCATTCATCAAATGGCGATACTGGCGATTGTCAGCGCCAGCAGTATGCAAGCACACTAACGGAATCCCGCTACCTGCCCCTTCAAAGTACACCCGGCATTGCTTGCCCTGAATAGCAAAGCTTGTGTAGCGCCCGACAATCGGCTCAAGTGTGACGCTCATGTCGCCTCCTCGCGAGGCGATGCCAGCAAATCCTTAATGAATTGTAGATGTGCCATCAACGGCTGTAGATGCCCCTCGATTGTGAATGCGCCCCGCTTATTTAGGGCTAGCAGATCATGCCAACCCGCGGGTGGTATGGCTAGCCAAAACTGACTCCAGCCCTCGGCTGTACCTTTGACGGCAAAATCCCACGACTGTAGCGCCACGCCGCGTTGTACGATCTCGGTCACACGCCCGTCACGAATTCGCACTATGGCAGGTACCTCAGCAAACTGCACAAACATGTCTACCTGTACGGCGCGAGGTTTTGCAAAACTTGACGCGGCCTGGGTAAAGCGCTGCAATAATTGCGCCCCAGTCGCAGCGGTGCTACGAGTCATGTCTCATCCTATTATTTTTAAAGCGCCGCTTTCAAGAGCGGCATCTTGGTGACTAGTTATAGATCGTGGCTAGGTTGCCGTCAATCGAATTTACCCTCTTCAAATAACAGGCTAATCGCCGGCGCGTACTTTGCACCGTGTCCGGCGGCGATGGCTTGGTCAAAACAGGCGACTAAATTCTTGGCTCCTGTCGCATTGACCCCAACCTGCTCTGCAAGTGCGACTGCGTAAGACAAATCTTTGCGGGCGTAAGTGACTGGGAACGCCCGCTCTGGAAACTCTTGCGGCACAATGGCTTTTAAGCCTTGGTTACGCAAAGCAAAACTATCGGCCGAACCCGCAGCTAAGGCGGCGAAGAGTGTTTCGGGGTCGACTCCTGCACGCACACCGATGGCGCGTGCCTCTGAGAGCGCCAAGACCGTTTCATAGACCACCATATTATTCAAGATCTTGACCACTTGACCCGACCCTGCCTTACCTGCATGACGCACGTCGGTCGCAAACATTTGAATATAGGGCTCGAGTAAGGCGTACAGTTCAGGCGTTGCACCCACCGGCACTGCCAGTGTGCCAGCCTCGGCCGCGGCTCGTGTGCGCATGACCGGCGCATCGGCGAAGAACACGCCTTTTGCTGCGAAAGCAGTCGCGAGACTTTGTGTCGTATCAAAAGGTGAGGTGCTCAGGTCAACTACGATCTGACCCACGCGTCCCGCTTCGATTAACCCCCCTGCGGCGTACACGACTTTTGCAACAATCTCGCCTGAGGGTAAGGACAAAAAAATCAAATCGGCTTGTTGTGAAATTTGCGCCATGCTCGCGGCCTTGACACCAAACGCAGCTAGGCGTTCCAGAGGATCTTGGTCTAAGTCATACGCCAACACCTCGAGCTTGCTTTTTGTAGCCAGATGACGGCACATGGGTTCACCCATGACACCAACGCCAATAAAGCCAATGCACTGAATTGACTGAGGTGCAAGCTGAGGGATTTTTGCCATATTGTGCTCCTAGAGTTTTAAGAGAAGTCGATTTTTTCGTGAGCTTACCGGATTGGCTTTTTTCTTTCGGTGCTCAGGGATGCTGACTCGCGCAGCGCAAGGCGCCAGACAGTGATTCAAAGTAATGGTTGGGCTGCAAGACCTCGAACAAACCAGCATGACGCATTTTTACTAGAACACGCGAACTCGCCTCGCACAGCACTACCTTGACACCTCGTTTTTGCAAGCCAGCGATTGCGTCCTCAAGGCATTGCAGGCCGGTGATGTCCATAAAGGGTACGCGGTGCAATCGGAGAATCAACACCTTAGGGTCTGTTGCAGTTTCGCGCAAGACCCGTTCAAAATTATCGACCGCCGCAAAAAACATCGGCCCCGTCAGCTCGTAGAGCAATGTGTCTGCCGGTAACACCGTCAGGCCCTGACCGGCAAGCTCGGTTTGCACGGAGCTGTTGTCAAGCCGACGCAACTCAACTGCCGCCGCCATTCGTCGCAAAAAATGCAGCATGGCAAGAATTACGCCGACATTGACCGCCACGACAAGATCCACCAACACCGTGAGCAAAAACGTGACGATCAAAATGACGCGATCCGCAACAGGCGCGCGAGTGAGCACGCGACCAAAGCGATGAAGTTCGCTCAGGTTCCAGGCCACGACAAATAAGATGGCTGCCAACGCCGCCAAGGGAATACTTGATGCCAGAGGCGCTAACACCAGCAGCACCGCAATCAGCGTCACGGCGTGCATCACCCCGGCAAGCGGGCTGGTTGCCCCATTGCGAATATTCGTTGCGGTACGAGCGATCGCACCCGTTGCGGCAAAGCCACCGAATAAGGGGGTCAACATGTTGGCGAGGCCTTGGCCCACGAGTTCTTGATTGGAATCATGCTTGGTTCCAGCCATATTATCGGCCACCACAGCCGACAACAACGACTCAATGGCACCAAGCAGCGCGATCGTAAACGCCGGCCCAATCAATGAAAGCACCTGCGATACGCTGAGATCAGGTAACGCTAGAGTAGGTAGGCCTTGCGGCACGCCACCAAAGGCGGTGCCGATTGTTGCCACGCCCTCTAGCTGCAAGGTCGCCTGCAAAACGGTCGCAACCACCATCGCGATCAACGGACCGGGTATTTTTTTTAATGCCGACACCTTTGGCGACAAAATAACAATGAACAAACTCACACAGGCAATCGCGACAGTGCGCAAGTGCAGCTGAGGAATCAATAGAAGCTGAGCCCAAAGCTTTTCATGAAAATGCTCGCCAGTCACTTTGGGCAAACCCAAAAAATCTGACCATTGCCCAACAAAAATGATGACCCCAATCCCGGTGGTAAAACCAATGATCACGGGGGCCGGAATAAACTTGATGACCCCGCCCATCTTAGTCAAGCCCATCAACAACAGGATGACACCGGCCATCAAGGTGGCAACTTGAAGTCCGTCGATTCCGAATTTGGCGGTGACCCCCGCCAAAATGACGATAAAGGCGCCCGTTGGACCCGCGATCTGCACGCGCGACCCCCCAAAGAGCGTAACGATCAGGCCGCCAACGATCGCAGTGTAAATGCCCTGCTCGGGACGCGCGCCAGAGGCGATCGCAAAGGCCATTGAAAGCGGCAACGCGACAATACCCACCACTAAACCTGCAACAATATTGGGCAGCCACTGATGGCGCGCGTAGAGGCCTGCTCGATAGCCTTGAACCAAAGCAATCATTTCAGATCCCGAAGAGAGGCAGCGATTAAGGGGTATTCTTCCAACTGAGTATAGCTGCATCGTGTTCTACCACGACAGCGCCTCAAACCGCTCTTGTCTAAGCGTCCTGAAAGCATTACGCTTGGGACGACTCGGTTTCTCTTAACTTTTTTGAGTATCACCTCCATGAGCCTTCCCGAACTTTCTGCAGTCGAACTGCGCCGTCTGATCGGCACGCGTCAAGTCTCACCGGTTGAATTGATGGAGGCTTGCATTAGCCGCATCGAGGCCGTGAACCCTGCGATCAACGCGATTTGCGCAACCGATTTCGAGCGCGCTCGCGCCTCGGCCAAGCAAGCCGAGACCAGCGTCATGCGAGGTGAAGCGCTGGGCCCGCTACATGGGCTGCCCCTCGGCGTCAAAGACTTGCAGGCGACCGAAGGCTTACTCACCACCTATGGCAATGTGGGTTTTCGCAGCAATGTGCCAACGCAAGATGCCAGCTTAATCACCCGCCTGCGTGCGGCCGGCGCAATCGTCACTGCAAAAACCAACACCCCTGATATGGGCGCTGGCGCAAACACGCGCAACCCAGTGTGGGGCGCGACCGGTAATCCCTTTAATCCAAGCTTAAACGCAGGTGGCTCGTCTGGTGGCTCGGCCGCTGCACTTGCAACCGATCTCTTGCCGATCTGTACAGGCTCAGACACAGGCGGCTCGTTGCGCATCCCAGCCGCCTTGTGCGGAGTCGTTGGTATGCGCCCCTCACCTGGCATGATCGGCAACAATGCCCGCGCGCTCGGGTGGTCAGTGATTTCAGTACTCGGCCCAATGGGGCGCGACGTGGCAGATACTGCTTTGTTATTTTCAGCTAGCGTTGGGCGCGACGCGATGGACCCACTTGTATTTCCAAACGACCCAGCAAAGTTTTGGCCCTTGCAACAATTTGATTTGTCCAAATTGCGCATTGGTTACACCGAAGATTTTGGTGTCTGTATTGTGGACCAAGAAATCCGCAGAACGTTTCGTAAGCGCATTGAGGCGCTTTCGGGTTTTGTGGCAACGTGCGAACCGATCGACTTCAAACTAGGAGATCCTGATCGCGCCTTTGATATTTTGCGCGCTGAAAACTTTGTCTCTTCGTTTGCGCAAACCTATCGCACACAGCCCGAAACACTTGGGCCGAATATCCGCGCCAACATGGAGATCGCTTCTTCGATTACGCTCGCAGACCGCGCTTGGGCGCATCTTGAGCAAACAAAAATCACGCGCCAGTTTGCAGCCGCAACAGAAAAATATGATTTGATTTTGTCGCCAGTCGTGCCGGTGACCGCGTTTCCGTGGACCGAACTATACGCAGCGCAAGTCGATGGCCAAACGATGCGTAATTATTATCACTGGCTAGGCTTAACCTATGTGGTCACGCTTGCGACTAATCCAACAATTGCCCTACCCTGCGGTACCGACGAACATGGCATGCCTTTTGGCCTGCAGATGTCCGGACGTTTATTCGCTGACGCTCAAGTGCTCGCTGCGGCGCACGCCATCGAGCAGGCGTTTAAAGATGACAAGAGTTTATGTCGGCCTAAGCCTGACCTTAACGCGCTACGCGTGCCACATCCAGAGCTTAAATCCATTGTGACGCATCCGCCAATCTATGGTTCGGGAACGGCACTTGATGCTTCAGGTGCGGCGGTTTAACGCAGCAGTTACCATCCCGAGCGCGAGACCCCAAAAGGCGCTGTTGATTCCAAAAAGCGACAGGCCCGAGGCAGTGGCTAAGAACGTGATGACAGCGGCATCGCGTTCTTTTTCTTCGTGTAGGGCACTCGCCAGCCCATTGCCAATGGTGCCTAACAACGCGAGACCAGCGATCGTTACAATCAAGGCCTGCGGAAAGGCCGCAAACAAGTTCACCACCGTTGCACCAAACACCCCAATAACTAAATAAAAACAGCCTGCACACACCGCGGCCAAGTAGCGGCGTTTAGGTTCGACGTCTGCATCTTTGCTCATGCACAAGGCCGCTGTGATCGCCGCGAGATTGAAAGAAAAGCCACCAAAGGGCGCCAGTAGTAAACCGGTTAATCCAGTAAAACCAATTAAGGGCGAGGCAGGTGTGGTGTAACCATTGGCACGTAATACTGCTAAGCCCGGTACATTTTGTGAGGCCATCGACACAACAAACAAAGGGATCCCCACGCCAATCAGCGTCGCGGCAGAAAACGCCGGCGACATCCACAGAGGGCGAGCAAAAGTGATTTGCAAATGCTGCGCCTGAAGCAAGCCCAAAAGCGCGGCAGCCACCAGGCCAACAAAAAAGGTCAGTGGTACTGCATACAGAGGCAGCCAGCGCCGAGCAAGCAAAAAGCTCGCAAGCATGACTCCGACGAGCCCGCCTTGCGTTGGCAGCACGACAAACACGTCAAGTCCAAAACGTAGTAACACGCCGGCTAGCATCGCCGCCGCAAGCGTCTTGGGTACGTAGCGCATCAGTCGCTCAAACAAGCCAGAAAAACCCGCAAGGGTGATCAGCAAAGAGTTGAATAAAAAGATGCCAATGGCTTCAGACATCGACAAGCCGGCTAAGCCCGTAATCAAGAGCGCCGCTCCTGGTGTCGACCAGGCGGTCAAAATAGGCTCTTTAAAATAAAGCGACAGGCCGATACAAGTCAGGCCCATTCCGATGCCCAACGCCCACAACCAAGAAGAGATTTCAGCGGGTGTTGCACCCGCGGCATGAGCGGCCTGAAAGACGATTGCCGCAGAGCTGGTATAGCCAACTAGGACAGAAATGAAGCCAGCCGAGACGTGCGAGGCCCGCAGGGCGATCAAGTGCCAAACACCTTAAAACATGTGTCCACTTTTGGTCGCCTTGGTACGAAGATAGCCATCGTTATGTTCGTTTGCAGCAAACACATGGGGCACTCGTTCAAATACTTCGATACCGTGCAGCTTTAAGGCTGCGACTTTAGTTGGGTTGTTAGTCATCAACCTGACGCGCTTGACACCTAGCAGGCGAAGCATTTGTGCCGCAGGTAGATAGTTGCGCTCGTCTGAATCAAAGCCGAGTTGTAAATTAGCATCGACCGTATCAAAGCCTGCATCTTGCAACTGATAGGCGCGCAGCTTGTTCACCAAGCCAATACCGCGGCCTTCTTGTGCAAGGTATAACAAGATACCGCTACCGGCTTTATCCATCTCGCTAATTGCACCGCGCAATTGATTCCCGCAGTCGCAACGCAGTGAACCCATCAAATCGCCCGTGAAGCATTCGGAGTGCAGTCGAATCAACGCGGGGACTTCAGGATCCAAATCACCCACGATAATCGCTAAATGCTCAATACCGCCGTCACGCGGCCGGAATGCAACCACACGCGCATGCTCTGCTGTTTCGAGCGGCACACGCGCCTCGCTGACCACGCTTAAAGACTCAGCTGCGATGTCCATATAAGCCTCAATGCCCAAGACTGAAACATTCAGGGCATCGGTTTGTGCACCAGCCGTTGCAATAATCGCAGCAGGTAACAAACGCGACAGCTTGGCCAATTTCACGCAGGCCTGCTCGAGCTGGCCTGCCGCTGTCAGTTGCAAGGCCGTTAAATCAGGTGGCGTTTCGAGCGCCGAAAGTGGATTCGCCAAATAATCAATCACCGCTTTGGTCAAGCCCTCAGGTGTTGAGACGACGCAGGCTTGATGGTCAGCCTTATCCAGCCCCAACACGTTTGCGCGCGTGCCCGTCATGACCAGCGCAAGAGGTGAGCCTGCTTGCGCGACCAGGGTGCTTAAGCTGTGTGGATTGA
>CAMCZQ010000057.1 GCA_945887835.1 Bordetella parapertussis
TTAGCCTGTGGAGAGTCGGTGCAGTCAGACCACTCGATGAAGCAGGAACCCACCGAAGTGACTCAGACAGCTTTTGCCTGAGCACAGTAGGAATCCCCGTCCTTTCCGCGCAAGCGGCAGTCATCGACTGAGGGCGGGGAGGATGTCAACGAAGGCGAATATACAAAATGGAAAACACTGATTGATGCGGTTGGGATCAAAATTGATTGATCACGCAAAAGGTATGCAACTTTTCATGCTTTTAATTATTGAAGCTTTGGTTGCAACTACGTTTCTGAGAATTTAGCTTAAATCGTTTGCCCATCAACCAGTGTGATCGTGCGATCGCACGTGGTTGATGGGCTGGCACAAGCGGCCCTTGCCAGACCCGAAATCCTATAGAGCATGCCAACAGCACGCAGCCGAGCAAGGCAATTTGTAGCGGACTTTTAAGGGTCATTGGTGAGCTAAGGCCTGAGAATGACGGACATTCGTTACCTCTACCGTAAACCTTTCGATTCCTTATGGAGTACTTGTAGGGTGAGTGGCGCTTCAAATCATCTCAAATGCCTAAGATTTTATTTACTTTTTATAAAAATACAAATAAAATAGTATTTAATTAAATTAAAATAGACTTAATTGTGAAAAAAATACAAGCCGCAGATATTTTGCCATTTCGGGCTGCACAGCTCATTGAGCAGATTGGGCAAAGAATCTCATTGGCTCGTCGTGCTCGGCTGTGGACCCAAGCTGACCTTGCGGCAAAGATTGGCGTGAGTGTGAATACCTTAGTGAGTATTGAAAAAGGTCGGGCAACAGTCGCCTTTGGTTTGATTGTCAAGGCGTTGTGGGCCCTCGATTGTTTAGACGGGCTCGAGCAAGTCGCTAAGTCCGAAGACGACGGCGCGATACAGATGGCCGCCTCAAGAAATATGCCTTTACGGGTACGAGAGCGAAATGAATAAAGAGCGAACGGTTTGGGTCTGGCCACCCGGTCAAGGTGCGCCGCTTGAGTGCGGCACCTTTCAATGGAAGCCAGGCGCGGGGCGCTTCATGTACTCGCCTTCCTATCAGGGTTCTGACCATGCCGTTGCACTTGACCCGGTCAAGCTTGGTTTTAATCGCAGGGTGCAACCTCATAAAGAGGACATGTGGAATGGCATGTTTGGTGTCTTTCGTGATGCTTCGCCAGAGGGTTTTGGGCTAGATCTATTGCGTTGGAAACATAACCGCGATGACCTAGACGAGATCGACCGTTTAGGTTTGTCTTCGGGCGATGCTGTGGGTGCCCTTGAGGTGTGCACCGACGAAGAACTCGAGCGAAAACTGTCTTATGAACCACCGCCGTTACAGGTTCTGTGTGACCTGATGCAGACTGACGACCTTGAAATGACCTCGTCAAAGCTGATTCAGAATATTTCAAAGACAAACGATGTGACCAGCCTAGGTGGTGAAAAACCCAAATTGACGGTTGTCGTTGAGTCGTCAGAAAGTGTGCCGCAGTGGTGGATCGCTAAGTTACAAGAAAGAACAGGGCCGCCGCTCATGACCGAGCGTGAGTATTTGGCCATGACCCTCGCACATCGCTGCGGGTTGGATGTGGCGCCTGTCCGATTTGAAAGAGTTGGTCGTCACCGTCTTTTGTTAATTCAGCGCTTTGACCGCGAACTCGTGCCAGAGGTTGTCCAACCAGCTCGGGCGACAAGTCGCCGTTATGCGGTGCACCGAAAATTGTTTGCGAGTGCTGAGACCGTGCTGCGCCCACGGGGCTTGGATCCTTTAGGAGATCCCGAAAGAAGCTATGTGGGTTTTGCGCACGATATGCAGCGTTGGGGTGGATCGCGCATCAGCGGGTTTGAACAGCAGCAACAAGAACTCTGGCGCAGAATGAGCTTCAATGCCCTAGTGGGTAATCATGATGATCATGTCAGAAACCACGGACTGCTGTATCGCGATGGGCAGTGGACGCTGTCACCAGCCTATGACATCGTTGCGATGCCGAGCTTTAATCGCGCGCTGGCAATGGCGGTCACGCCCGATGGCTCGCGTAGGGTGAGTGCAGATCATTTGGTGCGTTACGCCGAACACTTTTCGTTAACGCCTGAAGACGCTTGGGAAGCCTTGCAAAAGATGGCAAGACTCATAGTTGAGTCTTGGCAAGAACTGCTGATGACAGAGTGTCAGGTCAAGCCAGAGGCTTTGGAGTTGGTAAAACCATCATTCAATTTTGCGCAATGTATTGTCGATCAAACCGAAGTTCCGCAATTCAATACACGCAAGGGTAGCAATCGGAAAAAATCGTGATGCTCTAGGTAGGTGATTCGGTAAGTTATTCAAAGAAGGTATCTAGACGTTTCAAGCCCTCTTGGCCGCCCAAACGAGTTTTTGCAGAGAAAAAATCATGCCGCGATTTGTCGCCTCTTTAAAGGGATTCTCAACGATGTCCTTAACGATGCCATTTAAGGCATCTTTCAAGGACTGGTTAGTCAAAATTTTCGTGGTATTCAGCCTTGCGCTCGCAGCGTTCTCTTGCAACGCAGCATTTCCTGAAAGACGCGTCACGATTATTGTGCCGTATCCGCCCGGCGGCAGCACCGATATTTTTGCCCGCTCAATCGCACACTATCTTTCACAATTGTGGGGGCAATCGGTCGTCACTGAAAATCGCGGGGGCGGCGGTACGATCATCGGCACGCAATATGTGAGCCAAGCCCCTGCAGATGGGTATACCTTATTAGTGACTGCCTACGCCTACACGTCTAATCCTTTACTGAAAGAAAACCTCAGCTATCAGCCAAGCTCACTTGCACCGTTACTGTTAATCGGTACCGCACCCAGCCTGCTCTATATCAATGCCAAGCTACCCCCGCAAAACTTAGCCGAAGTGATCGCGCTGGCTCAAGCCAGCCCAGCTGGGTTGGTGTTGGGCTCGTCAGGTAACGGTTCAAGCGCACACATTGCGGCCGAGCTTTTTGCTCATGTTGCAAAGATCAAAATCACACATGTGCCTTACAAAGGGATGGGGCCTGCCTTAAACGATTTATTTGGCGGTCAACTGATGGGGATCTTTGATATCCCAACCGGTATGGTCAACGTGAAAGCAGGTCGACTCAAGGCCATTGCGATTGCGGCAGCAGAACGCCATCCCGATGCGCCCGAGGTGCCGACACTGAAAGAGTTAGGCCTCGATATGGTGTTTGGGACGTGGTACGGGTTTTTGACACAACAAGGTGTTGAGCAGTCTGTGCAAAAGCAGTTGCACGAGGCGTTAAAGCAAGCCGTTGCAGACCCAGCAGTTAAGCAGGCGATTGCGCGAACTGGGCTAGTGGTGCAGCCGCGCACACAAGAAGAGTTCAGGCAATTTTTAAAGGATGAAACGCAAAAGTTGGCTGACTTGCTGAAGACGGATGGGGTGAAGATTACGATTGATTAACGAAGAAAACGCGGAATTTCGAGGATCTTGTAAGTTTTGCCACCTTGATTTTCATAGCTAAATTACAAATTACTCAATGTATCGGGTAAAAATACTCAGTGTATTGAGCAAAATGTTTGTTGAGGTAGTAATCGCTTGACGGACTCTGTCACCATCTTTATGGTTGAGCGGATTACAGTCATTGAATAAAGCTTTTCAATCGCTCGGCCCAATACAAATAAGCCGGTTTAGAGAGATGCAAGCCATCCCAGGTGTACTTTGGCAAGAGACCTTGCCCATCGTTCGTCAAACCGGGATTCAAATCAAGCCATTGGATGTTGCGAGCTACAGCAAAGGCTTGAAGTTTTTGATTCAGCGACCTCACGGCCTCGACGGTGGTGCCGCATTGCGGGCGCGAGCATTCAATCGTTGCCTGCATCACGACCGTGATTTTGTTTTTTTGCAACGCATCGACAATCAAAATGTATTGCTTAAAGGTTTGCTCAACAGAAACTCCTCTTAAGAGATCGTTGATGCCAATCATTAAAAAAACGCTGTTCGGGCGTAGTGTGATGGTCGCGTTTATTTCGCTCAGAATATTTTGAGTCGTGTAGCCCGCGACTCCTTTATTAATCACTCTGCTGGGAGGGAAGAATAAGTGCCAATTTCCCCAAGCAGTAATCGAGTCGCCGAGCATCACGATCTTTGGTTGGGAGCCAGGCTTGAGTTGAGCGCAAGCCTCGCTAGATACACCCATAACGCTAAGTAAAAAAAAACTAAACAGGCATGCGTAAAACGATTTTGCCAACATGTTTGTTTGTTTCCATCATCTCTTTGGCTTGCGCCAGTTGCTCAAAGGCGAAGGCATGGTCTACCAGCGGTTTGATGCGACCATCTGCAATCGCAGGTAAAACTTCAGCCTTGAATTGAGGTAAAAATTCAGCGCGTTGGTCAGCTGAGCGCAACTTGTTTGACACGCCAAACAGACGCAAGCGTTTTGAATGCAGGGCTAACAGATCAAGCTCGGCTGAGAGTACGCCATCGACATAGCCTACCATCGCAAAGCGCGCTTCAAACGCCATGCAGCGAATGCTTTCTGCAAAAACCGAGCCACCGACTGTATCGACGACTAAGTTCGCACCTTTGCCACCTGTCGCTTCCATTACGGGGCCTTCAAAGCCTGAACCGCGCAAGCACAGCGCCAAGTCCAAACCGTGTTCTTTTAAACGTGCAAGTTTTTCGGGTGAGCCCGAGGTGCCAATGACTTTGGCGCCCATGGCTTTTGCCGTTTGCAGGGCGGCCACGCCAACGCCTGATGACACACCATGAATGAGCAGCCACTCATTTGCTTTGAGCTTGCCTTGTAGCGACAACATATCGTGCACAACTAAAAAGGTCAGCGGTACGCTGGCGGCCTGTTCAAAACTTAAGTTAGCAGGCACTGCGATGGCCTCAACGCTATCCATACAGGCGTACTCAGCAAAGGCACCACGGCAGCGGCCCATGACTTTGTCGCCCACCGCGATGCCTTGGACGTCACTGCCTAGTGCACTGACCACACCAGCGCCCTCTATACCAACAGGGCTGGCTTGACCGCTTTTATGTAAGCCGTGACCAATCACGAACTCACCGCGATTTAGGCTGGCGGCATGCAGGCGTACCAAAATCTGTTTGGGGCCAGGCGTGGGGATATCGATGGTGCGTTGCTCGAGAACCGTTTTGTTTTCGACGGTTTGCATCCAATATGACAGCATTTTGTAACCTCAAGCGTTTTGACTAACCGAGAGCATACAACTAACCGACCAGATGGTAATCCGATAGCTTGGCTTCATAGGTTAGGCGCCAATAGTCGAGCAGGCTCCAGGGCTGATTGGTGACGATGCGACCTTTGGCATTTTTGTACCAGGTCGAGACTGAAGGATGGCTCCAAGAGAGCTGCCCGAGCAGATGGTCAATCTCTTGGTTGTAACGGTCATGCACCTCTTGGCGACACTCGACTGAACGGATTGGTTGGGTGCGTAATGCCTGGATCAAGCCCATGAAGTAACGAGTTTGGCATTCGGCCAAAAAGAGGGCGCTGCCACCGTGGCCGATATTGGTATTGGGCCCGTACATCATAAAAAAATTCGGAAACTCAGGTGCCGCGATCCCTAAGAAAGCCCTTGGATCATCGTCGCCCCATTTTTGTCTGATCGTGACACCGCCGCGCCCTTGAATATCCATTGGCCACAGCATACGGCCCGCTTGAAAGCCGGTGGCCATCACAAGAATATCGGCCTCGATCAAAGTGCCATCTTCAAGTTCAACGGCTTTGGCATGCACCTGTTTAATCGCACCTGTTTCAAGACGCACGTTGTCACGCTTGAGCATGCTGTACCAACCTGCATCGCCTAATACGCGCTTACCAAACGGCGGGAAATCAGGCACGACCTTTTTCAGCAAATCGTCACGGCCAGCTAATTCACGACGAATGTGTTTCATCATGCTTTCGCGCAGGCGCGCGTTAAACGCACTGATCGATTCAGAGCCGCCTTGCCAAGTCGGGTCGATTTTGAGTGCCTCAAACAAGCCATCACCGAAGGCCCAAAATAATTGAAAGCGATACCAGGGTGCATAGAAGGGCACATTGTTCAGTACCCACTTTGTATCCTCACTGACCACGCCATCGATGTTGGGTCTGCGTACCACCCAACTGCCTGAGCGTTGTAATACGGCGAGTGATTCAACTTGTGCGGCGATCGCGGGGCCCACTTGAACTGCGCTGGCTCCGGTGCCAATCAAGACAATTTTTTTGCCTTTCACGTCAAGGTGTTCGGGCCATTGCGCTGTGTGAACGACTTGCCCTTGAAATTGTTCAAGGCCCGGCAGCTTTGGGATCGCAGGACGGTTGAGTTGCCCTACGGCACAGATGACGGCGTTGGCGTGGATGTACTCAACGCGGTCTGTGTTGTCAGTCGTCTGCTTGGTTGTCTTCTGACTTGCCTGTATCGACCACGTTTGCGTCACTTCATCAAACACGACTGAAGACACTTCGGTATTAAACCGAATGTGTTTGCGGACTTCGTGTTTATCGGCGCAATGCTCTAGATACGCTTGAATCGCGTCGCGCTGTGAAAAGTAGTTTGGCCAGTTGTTGTTGGGTTCAAACGAAAATTGATAAAAATGATTAGGCGTGTCTACTGCACAGCCTGGGTAGCGGTTCTCGTACCAAGTGCCACCGACCTCAGCGTTTTTTTCAAAGATGGTGTAGGGGATGCCGAGTTTGCCAAGGTGGATGGCGGCGCACAGCCCTGATGCACCTGCGCCGATGATGACAACGTGGAGGGCGTTTGTCTTGGGACGCGACGGTACCTCGCCAGGAGTGATTGTGCGCGCAAGATTAAGCATGTGCTGGTCGCTGACTTGCAGGCCAACTTGCTCAAGCAACATGGGCACGTAGGCTTCAGAAACTTGTTCACCAACGGCCGCGCTCATCATTTTTTGTATAACTTGGCTTGAGGGTTGCGCCATCGCTGGCGTGCCCCCCTTGCTCATTTCAACCATACAGGCAGCCATGCGCTCGCGAATGTCTGCCGCGAGCGCTGGGGGGATGGATTCAAGATGTTCCCAGGCGCCGCGAATATGCGGCACGATGTGCTCGAGCAGTGACAGATCACCCGTCAGGTGAATGAGAGACATCGCTAAGGGGACGGGGTTTGCCCCTTCAAGACGAGCGCGGATCGAACTGAAATCTGAGTACGGCATAGAGTGTTGATAACGGAATAACAAGTAGGACTTACAAATAACAAGTAGGACTGACTTTAGCAAGTCTACAGTTTCTCGCTTGCCGGCTAGTAATTCGAGACGCTGAAATGACAGCATGGTGATTGCGGCGGCGCACCATTTTGTGTGATTGCGAGATGCCTTGATCTTGGTCAGGTTTAGTGGAAAGATCCAAACATGACAACACCGCTAGTTTATTGCGATGTGATTGGAGACCTGCCTGCGCTGGCTGCACAGCGCTGGGGTGCGCGCCATGCCTTCACCTTTGAAGACAAGAGCTGGAGCTATCAAGAGGTTGAACAAGAGGTTGACCAACTCGCGCGTGCGTTGCAAGTATTGGGCGTCAAGCAAGGTGATCGCGTTGCACTTTGGCTCACGAATAGTGCATATCTTGAGTGCTTGTTGTTCGCGGTGATCAAAATCGCTGCGGTTGCAGTGCCGCTCAATACGCGTTATCGCACACAGGATTTGGCTTACACACTAAAGAATTCGGGCAGTGTGTTATTAATTTCTGCCGGACAAAGTGGGCTTGTTAATTTCGATGCAATTTTGCTTGAAGCGTTAGGTCAAATTTCTATTGATGTGCAAGGCCTGCTTCATTCAGCCGCTGTGCCAAGTTTGAAACGCGTGGTCATGATGGGTGACTCGGCGATTGCTGGTGCCATGCGCTGGAAATCTTTCAGGAATCTTGGTGAGCCACGTCGACACGATTCGCAAGGGCGGAGCGATCAAAGAGATCAAAGTCGCCAAGAATCTCGAGTTCAGCAGGTTCGCTCCGCGATAGCGCCAAAGCCAACCGACACAGCCTTAATCGTTTACACCTCGGGCACTACAGGCAACCCCAAGGGAGTGCTGCTGAGCCACAATGGCATGCGCTTATGCTTTGATCGCGCTGAAGCGATGCAGTTGCAAGCAACCGATATCCAGTTGACCTACTTGCCGCTGTTTCATGTGTATGCCATTAGCTATTCGATGATCATGTCGTTTATGTGCGGTGGTGCGCAGGTGATCATGAGTAGTTTTCAGGTCGATCATGCGCTTGAACTAATCGCCAAGCATCGGGTCACGGTGGTGCATGGCTTTGACGCACACTTCAATGACTTTATGCTGGCGCTTGCTAAAAAGCCGTCTGACATTAGCAGTTTGCGTTTTGGTACCTTGACCGTTGGTGCAGATTCAACGATTGAGCTTGCCCAGGCCGCGCAAACTCAAGTCTGCCCAACTTTATCGGGTTATGGCGTGACTGAATTGTGGGGCGGAGTCACCTTAACCCCTCAAGACGCGAATCTTGAGCAACGCTGTGCGGCCAGTGGCTATCCCTTGCCAGGCGTTGAACTGCGTGTCATCAATCCAGAAACCCAACAACCCGTCGCGACGGGCGAGGTCGGTGAAATACAGGTGCGTTCGTACAGTCGCATGATTGGTTATCACAATCAACCCGAGGCGACCGAACAAGTGTTTGATTCAGAAGGTTGGTACAAAAGTGGTGACGCCGGAGTCTTGCGCGCAGATGGCCATGTACGCTTTGTGGTCAGATTAAAGGATATGTTGAAAGTCGGCGGCGAAAACGTTTCGCCCGCCGAAATTGAAGGTTTGATTGCGACCTTGCCAGGCGTTGAGTACGTTGCTGTGGTGGGTAAGCCGGATGCGCGCTTGTCTGAGGTGCCTGTCGCCTTTATCGTGAGTGCAGCGTCGGGGCCCAAGCAGGCACAGCAAGTCATCGCCCACTGCAAGGGCAAGATCGCCAGTTTTAAGATCCCGGTTGTGTGCTATTTTGTTGACGCCTTACCCATGACGCCAACTGGAAAAATCCAAAAAGAAGTACTGCGCACGCGCTTGCGTGCAATGCTTGCCAACGAGAATAAAGGATAAGAGCAATGGATGCGGTGACAACAGAAGGCTTAAAGCAATTATTGAGTAAAGAGCGCATCAAAGAGGTGTTGGTGTCTTACTGTCGCGGTGTGGATCGTTGCGAATGGGATTTAGTGCGCGAGGCCTATCACGTCGACGCGTACGACGACCATGGAGGCTACAAAGGCAACGTTGACGGTTTTATTGAATGGCTTGAACGTCGGCATCAAACGATTGAGCAGTCGATGCACTTTATCGGAAACTGCAAGATCGATTTTTTAAGTGACAACGTTGCAGTTGCAGAAACCTACTGCGTTGCGTATCAGCGTTATGGGCACGAAGCCCTTGAGACGATCAAGTTATGGCTGGGCGATGAGCCTTTGCAAGCGGGCAAGAGGGTCGTTGTCGACCTCATCTGTCGCTATATTGATCGTATGGAGTGCAGGCAAGGGGTCTGGAAGATTGCGAGTCGTATTGTTGCCATCGAAGACGTCAAAGCCTCGCAGCAAGTGGATCGATTACAACCGATCTGGGCTTTGGCCAAGCGCGATCGCTCGGATGCCCTGTGGCAGATGCTTGCGGGTTCAGCTGACGCAAAGCCATAATTTTCGGTACCATGCTTACTAGGTAATGATCACCAAGATTCAAAAATCAAGTTTCAAAAGTCATAAAAACAATCAGGAGATATCTGTGGATTTAAAACTAAAAGCTAAACGTGCCCTCGTGACCGGTGCCTCAAAAGGGATCGGTAAGTCGTGCGCAATGGTATTGGCGCAAGAGGGATGCGAGGTTCTGCTGGTGTCGCGCGATGGCGCTGCCTTAAAAGAGTTGGCTGCAGAGATTAAAGCCGCTACGGGCGTTAAGGTTGACTATTTGTCAGCAGATTTAAGCGCAAAAGGGTCGGCCAAGACAGTGAGTGATTGGGCGGGTGAAATCGATATCTTGGTGAATAACGCGGGCGCGATCCCTGGCGGTGATTTGTTGACGGTAGACGAAGACACTTGGCGCACAGCTTGGGATTTGAAAGTTTTTGGCTACATCAACCTATGTCGCGAAGTCTATCGCAAGATGAAAGCGCGCCATGAGGGTGTGATCGTCAATATTTTGGGCGCAGCAGGCGAGCGTCTAATGTCGTCTTACATTGCGGGGTCAACCGCAAATGCTGGCTTGATGGCTTTTACCCGTGCGTTGGGCGGGAGCTCGCACAAAGACGGTATTCGCGTAGTCGGTGTGAGCCCCGGCCCCGTTGCGACTGAGCGTTTGACTAAGCTTTTTAAACAGCGCGCTGTTGCCACCTACGGTGATGAAAATCGCTGGACTGATTTGGTGGCAGGTATGGCCTTTGGTCGCCCGGCTGAGCCCGAAGAAATCGCCTACACGGTGGCGTTTGTGGCCTCAGAGCGCTCATCGTACACAACCGGTATTTATATTACGATTGATGGCGGTCTGGCTGCAGCGAATTAATCGATTTTGCAAATAACACAATTAACAACGACACAACAAAGGAAGACGAGCATGAATAACGACGATCTGTACCAAAAAGGAATGGAAATCCGCCGCACCTTACACGGTGAGGCAAGCTTCAAAAAATCAAATACCGTAACCTATGGTGATCCGTTGATGACCAACTTCATCAAGGTTGCAACGACCTCGGTGTTTGGCGCCTTGTGGGCCCGCCCTGGCCTTGACTTGAAAACACGTGCGCTCGTGGTCATGATCTCGGATGCCTGCACTGGCCAAGAAGCTGAACTGCACATCCACATGATCTTTGCCCTGAAGCAAGGTTGGACACAAGAAGAGATCAGCGAAGTGTTGCTGCAACTGATGGGCTACATCGGTGCACCTAAAATTCGCGAAGCGATGTTGATTGCAGTGAAAGTGTTTGCAGAGTACGAAGCAAGCTTGAAGTCTGCGAAGAAGCCTAAAAAAGCGACTAAGAAGACGGCCAAGAAGCCAGGCAAATAAGCGACACCTCGCCTTTGCGCAGTAGTTTGTCGAAGATTTGTAAAACAAGACCTCAAACATTGCAGTCAATGTTTGAGGTCTTTGCTATTGGTACTGCCTAGAATGTTTACGTTAAAACTTAATACCCTGTATTGCCCGTCGGAGCACTAGGCACAGCAGGTGTCCAGCCCGTTAAGCGACCCACTTCAGCTTTGACCCAGTTTGACATGGCAGCGCGGTCATTGACCAACATCACCATTTGAAAGCCTTGGTCAATATAGCGTTGCGAATACTTAGAGCTGCCAGTGTGCATACCCGCCACCACCTTGTGCTTTTTACACAGTTCAAGCATACGATTGACGGTTGCCACGTGCAAAGGCTCATCGTTATCCATCACTGGGGGTAAGCCCAACGCCAAGGCCAAATCGGTTGGTCCGATGTAGGCGCCATCTAGGCCTGGTGTTGAAATGATTTCTTCCATTTTCTCGATACCCTCAGGGGTTTCGATCATGACGATACAGAGCATTTCTTTATCAGAATGTTTTTGGTAGTCAGCACCGCTATACATAAACGCACGGTTTGGGCCGTTACTGCGCATGCCGGTGGGCGGGTAACGGCAAGCAGCGACAGCGCGTTCGGCTTCTTCACGGTTGCTGACCATGGGCACGATCACGCCGTAGGCGCCCGCATCCAACACCTTCATGATCATTGAGGGTTCGTTCCATGGCACACGAACTAAGGGTGTGACATTGGTGGTTGAAATTGCTGTGAGCATTGGCACGACGTCTGAGTAATCAATACAGCCGTGTTGCATATCTACGCAAAGCCAGTCGACGCCAGTGTGCGCCATCACCTCGGCAGGAAAGCAACCAGGAATAGACAGCCAGGCACCAACGGTGGTTTTGCCTTCACGCCATAATTTTTTTAGATTGTTCACACGCATCGCGAGTTCTCCTTTAATTGTCTCGTGTCTTAATATAGCCTTGTTTAGATTTTTTCACCTGTGACGGGATTCTAATGATCGCTGGTCGATGAGTCCTGGCACGTGTGCTGGTTTTGAGTTGGCAATAACAATGCTTTGAGTTGGCGCTAACATAGGCAATCGAACATAAAAAGGGATCGCAGATGAGCCTCATTACACGCGTAGAAGTGCACGAATTTGAGTTTGATGCCCAAAACCTCTCTCGCCAGGGGATGGCACAGTCTGTCACGTTCAAGCGAGGCTCTACAGTTCGTCTCTCTAAATTTGCCATTGTGATCCAGACCGCGGATGGCGGGCGTGGTGAATATGTAGCGCAGTGGGTCGCGACGCGCTCGAGTCTTGGTCAGTTACTGATGCTTTGTCCCCGAATCATAGGCAAAGACGCCCGCGAGCGAATCGCCATCTACGAGGATCTCAAACGTGACATTCGGCAGTTCGATCACATGGGGCATGGGTGTCTGGATATCGCTCTTTGGGATTGGGCTGGGCGCCACTATGGGGCTTCGGTAACTGAGCTACTTGGTGGCTACCGCAAGCGCTTGCCGGCCTACGCCAGCACTTATCATGCTGATCGTAACGGCGGCCTTGATTGCAAAGAGGCCTTTGTTGATTTCGCCGAGCATTGCTATGCCTTAGGCTATCGGGCCTTCAAAGTGCATGGCTGGAACGATGGCAACGCACGCGAAGAGGCGGCTAACGTATTGCATTTGGCCAAGCACGTGGGCGATCGTTTGACCTTGATGCTAGACCCTGCCTGTGAGCTTAGAACCTTTGCCGATGCGTTGTATGTGGGACGCGCGTGCGATGAAGGTAATTATTTTTGGTACGAAGATCCCTACCGAGACGGGGGCGTCTCTGCGTTTGCACACAAGCGTTTGCGCGAGATGCTCAAGACGCCGTTACTGATGACTGAGCATGTCAGAGGTGTTGAGCCCAAAGCTGATTTTGTATTGGCGGGTGGTACCGACTTTTTGCGAGTCGATCCAGAGTACGACATGGGGATTACGGGGTCGCTCAAGATCGCGCACATGGCTGAGTCACTAGGACTGGATTGCGAGATTCATGCAAGCGGGCCGGCACACCGCCACTTGATGGCGGCGATGCGCAACACAAACTATTACGAAGTGGCGTTAGTGGGGCCCGATTGCCCCAACGCGCTGGCGCCCATCTATACCTGTGGCTATACCGATCAACTTGACTGCGTCGGTGCTGACGGTTGCGTCTCGGTGCCCACTGGACCCGGGCTAGGGGTGACCTACGATTGGGAGTTTATCGGTCGCAATCGAACGCAGCTGCATGTTTTTGAATAGCTGTTAGCGAGATGCAGGGGACAACCCGGCAAGGGCCGCCTGATGGCATACGAGGCCAGACGTTGCAAATCTCAAGCGATAAATAAAGTTTGCGTCCTCTGAAGCGCCTGTAGTACAGTGAATCAGCAAAAAAATACTGAGTGGCTATGACCACCCAAATTCACGTTCAATTCAAACCATCGTGGCAGAGACAAAATATGAAAATCGCTCGCTCATTTACAAAATTCGCCCTGGCTGCTGCTTTGACCACACTGTCACTGGCAGCCGCTGCTCAGGTCACCTTACGCTTTGGTCATGCCAACAGTCCAGGCGAGGTTGCCTATGACCTGTACCAAGAATTTGCCAATAACGTCAATAAAAAATCGAATGGTCAGCTAAATATTCGAGTGTTCCCATCTGAGCAGCTCGGCAAAGAGGTTGATTTGCTGCAGCAGCTTAAGTCAGGTGCACTTGATATTTCAACGCCCTCAATGCCAACTTTAAATATTATGGTGCCGGCGTTCGAGATGCCTAGCGCTCCATTTTTATGGAAAGACTGGAAAGAAGCCGAGGCTGTGATTCGGGGCGCCGCCATGGAGCCGATCTGGACAGAGCTAAAGGATAAACACAACATTGTGCCCCTGACTAAGATTTGGTACTGGGGCTGGCGCAACTTTACGTTTACGAGCAAAGAGGTGCGTAAGCCCGAAGAGATGGCAGGTTTAAAAGTGCGTGTGCCTGAGTCGCCTATCTGGGTTGAGATGGTGCGCGGCTTTGGTGCTGCACCAACGCCTATTCCTTTTGGCGAGGTGTATACCGCATTGCAACAAAAAACGGTTGATGGTCAAGAAAACCCAATCCCCACCATTTATTCGCGTAAGTTCTACGAAGTGCAGGGCGTGCTGTCGATGACACGTCATATGCTTCAGAACAATACATTGTTGATCAACAAAGCGAGTATGGCCAAACTCAAACCAGAGTTGCAAAAGCTGTTGATCGACGAAGCCGAAGCGGCGTCTGCAATCAACACCCAGAAGCAGCAAGCGCTTGAGGTGTCGATGCTTGAAGATATCCGCAAATCGGGTAAAACAAAAATTATTGCCGATCCTGATCGTGATGCCTTTGCTGCAAAGATGCAGGCTGTCTATCCAAAACTTGAAGCCCGCTGGGGAACTGAGAACTGGAAGCGCGTGCGTGCTGAGATTGATCAGATGCGCGCCGCCAAGTAAGGGCAGCGATGTTTCAAGCAGTCAAACGCCTAGGCAATGGATTGGCCTGGCTCGAGGATCTCTTGGTGATGTGGACGGTGGCGATTATCGCCGTCCTGCTAGGGCTTGGTGTGATACTGCGCTATGTCTTCAACGATCCAATCACCTGGTCTGAAGAGTTCGTGGTGACTCTGTTTGTCTGGTCTGTGATGTTTGGTATCCCATCGGCGCTACGTTCGCGCATGCACATTCGCATTGACGTGCTGATTTTGCGGCTGAAACCTCAAGCTCGCAGATCTGTAGGTCTGTTGGCCTGTGCGGCGGGTGCCGTCATTTTGGTTGCGGCGATTTACGCAGGCGTGTCTTATACGTTGAACGTATGGGCTAGCAACACGCCAATGCTTGGCTATTCGATGGGGTGGATTTTTATCTCAATGCCAATCGGTTTTGCACTCACGCTATTGCACGGTGCGATTATTTTAGTCGATGAAGGCCCCGAGGTCGTATTTCAAAATGCGACAGAAACGGTCATTGATATGGCTCAGACTTAATCAATAAGTGATATCCATTTCATGCTGACCCTTCTGCTCTGTGTGTTTGTCGCGCTGTTGATTATTGGCGTGCCAATCGGCTTCGCCATGCTGGGCTCGGCCATGCTGGTGATCGGCCTAGACGGTATCCCCGTGTCTGTGGTGGCGCAACGTGTAGCTACTAGCGTGCAATCATTTCCTTTATTGGCGGTGCCGCTGTTCACGTTGGCCGGTGCGCTAATGAACGAGTCCGGCATCAGCGAGAGGTTATTTAACTTTACGCGCGCCTTTGTTGGACACATTCGTGGTGGGTTGGCTCAAACCGCGATCGTGGGTAATGTGTTCCTTTCTGGAATTTCTGGTTCGTCGGTGGCTGATTGTGCCGCCACCTCGCGGGTGTTCGTTCCACAACTCACCGCAGCAGGTTATGGGCGTGGCTTTGCCGCGGCGGTGTGTGCGGCTGCGGCGACGCTTGGGCCGATTATTCCACCTTCGATTCTGATGGTGATTTATGCGTGGCAGGCTAACGTGTCGTTGGGTGATCTGTTTATCGCAGGTTTAATTCCTGGCGTCGTGATGGCCGGTGCGATGATGCTTGTCATTGATTGGACAGCGCGCAAACGCGGATTTCCAAAAGATGCGGCCTTTAGTCGCACGCGACTGTATCAAGCTTTTCGTCATGCGCTGTGGGCACTGGCGATGCCTGTACTGATTCTGGTTGGTTTTCGTATGGGCGTCTTTACGGCAACTGAGATTGCTGCGGTCGCTTGTGCTTACTCTTTGATTATTGGACTGTTTGTTTATCGCACCTTGACCTTACGCATGTTGCCCGCGATCTTGCTTGCCACGGGACGCGAAACGGCTGCAATCTTGGTGATCGCTGCGGGAGCAGCCCCCTTTGGTTGGATCTTGGGTGTTGAGCAAGCGCCGCAGCAAGTCTCAGCGTTGTTGACGTCAATCACGACTTCGCCCTGGGCCATTTTGCTGATTTTGAACATCGCGCTCTTGATCGCTGGCATGTTCATGGAGACGCTCGCCATCATGATCATCGTCGTGCCTATTTTGATTCCGCTGTTAACGGCACTTCAAATTGATCTTCTACACTTTGGCATCGTGTTGCTGGTGAATTTAGTGATCGGGCAAATCACCCCACCTGTGGGGGTGTTAATGTTTGTGGCAAGCTCGGTCTCGCGCACCCATCTTGGCTTGATCGTCAAAGAAATTGGCCCCTTTGTGATTGCGCTGATTGGCGCGCTCGCAATCTTGACCTATATCCCTGCCATCTCAACGTGGTTACCCAGAGTGCTCAATCACTGAGCTAAGATCAAGTTACCTCCTTTGATGACCTTGTTCCATTTTTCAATTTCAACCGGTATACGGGCTTGAGCAGACGCGGTACTGCCGCCAATGACCGTCATACCGATTGCACCAAGTTTTTCGATGACATCGGGCCGTTTGAGAACGATGTTGACTTCGAGGTTGAGCCTTGCAACAATCTCATTGGGCGTGTTCGTTGGGGCAAATAAGGTGTAGTTGGTTGCTGCTTCATAGCCCGCCAAGCCCGCTTCGATAAAGGTTGGTACGTCTGGCAACGTGCTCGTGCGTGTAGCGCTTCCCACTGCTAAGGCGCGTGTCTTTCCGGCGCGAATATTAGTCAAGTGTGCGGGAAGGCTATCGAGTGACATCGCCACGCGACCAGACAGTAAATCGGGCATAAATTGCGTCGTGCCACGATACGGAACATGCACAACATCTATGCCAGACATTTGTTTAAATAATTCCATATTCAAATGAACTTGACCACCTACGCCCGACGACGCATAGCTTAGTGCACCCGGTTTTGCTTTGACCAAGGCGATCAACTCTTTTAAATCTTTTGCTGGGACGTCAACGTTAACAACAAGTCCGACGAGGCCAAAGCCAAGTTGCACAACGGGTAGCAAATCACGTTGCATTTCAAAGCTCAGTGCAGGGTGCGCATGAGGTGCAATCGCGTAGTCAAGTATGCTGCCGACCATCAGCGTATAGCCATCGGGTGCACTGCGGGCGAGTTGTGCCGCGCCAATCGTAGCGCCCGCGCCTGGCCGATTTTCAACTGTGATGGTGCTGTTTAACGCGGGTGCTAGTCGCTCGGCAATGATGCGCGCGACGGTATCGACACCACCTCCGGCAGGGTAGGGTGAAATCATGGTGATTGGTTTGCTTGGCCAGGCTTGCGCATAAGCGAGGCTCGTAAACAGTGAGAGCGCTGCGTAAGTGACAAAACGCAAGACTTTTGCACGATATGCTGGGACAGGGTAGAGGAGGCGCGTGAACATGTTGAAACCTTTAAGTTGGGTATGCATGACAGGATTCAGTTTGAAACAGAGACAACAGAAGAGGGCGTTAGGCCTTTCGAAAAAGCGACTTGGCAGCTGAGCCCTTCGCGCGCGATATGATCAAAGCACTCATCGGTCCAACAAAGTGAGTGTGGAGTCAATAGAACCTGTCGCATCTTAAGCAAGGGGTTGTCAGTTTGAATCGGCTCTTGCTCAAAGACATCAAGCCCCGCGCCAGCGATCACACCTTGATTTAAGGCATCGATCAACGCGAGTTCATCTATGACTGGGCCGCGCGCCATATTGATGAGAAACGCGGATGATTTCATTTTTGAAAGGCGGTCGCGGTTGATGATGTGACGTGTTTTTTCATTAAGGACTAGAGTCGTGACTAGAAAATCACTTTGCGCTAAAAGTGTATCTAGATCAACTAGAGACGCCCCGCACGCAGAGACAGCGTCAGCTTTAACGAATGGATCGCAGGCCAGCATCCGCCAGCCAAAGGGGCGGGCTAGTGCAAGCAGTTCTAAGCCAATTCCCCCCGCACCCAGCACGCCTAAGGTACGAGTGGTGAGGCCAAGACCCATGTGATTGGTGCGAGTATTCCATTCGCCCTTGCGGATCAGATTATCTTTTGCGAACAAACGCCCCGCCAGCGCAAAAATCATTGTGAGCGACGCGACGGCAACTGGGCGGCGCACGGCGATCGGCGTGTTAGTTGTGAGGATTCCTTTCGCGGCCAAGGCGGCGACATCGACTGAGTCATAACCCACGCCATGGCGCGAAACCAACCGCACGCAACAGTCTGAGCGAGCGATCGACCTGGCGGTGACAGCTGGACTGTTGACGTGTAAGCCGTCATAGCGTGCCATGATGTCAGGCGTAATTTCAGTGACCGACTCCTCAATGAATTCCCAGGCGATATGTTTTTCTTGCTTCAAGAGTTCGAGCGGGCCTAAGCCAAAGCTTGGCGAACCGTCACTGGTAAGCAGATCTCGTGTGATCCCAAGGCGAAACGTCATGTTCAGGCTCCGGTTTTGATATCGTCAATTAACGTGCTCATGGCCTGTTGCAACAGGCCCGAGTCTGTGCCTGCGGCCAGCATCGTGTAGCCCATTGCTTTGGCACGTGCGATCCATGCCGGGTCCGTTGCCATAAAGCCCGCGATTTTTCCGTATTGTCGGGCGACCTTTGCCACGCGTGCCATGGCTTCTAGAAATACAGGATTTTCGAACTGAGCGGGAATCCCCATAAAGTTTGTGAGGTCGAAATGCCCTAACCAAAGAACATCGATCCCCTCAACGGCAGCGATCTCTTCGATATTGGCAAGACCACGCTCAGTTTCGATTTGCGCCATGATCAGGGTGCGTGAATGGTAAGCCTGTACTTTTTCGGTGACAGCGCCGCCTTGGTAGTCACATTGTGCAAAGCCAAAGGCAGCCCCTCGACGACCAATGGGGGGGTAACGGCAGGCTTGGACGATGCTCAAGGCGTGCTCGCGCGATTCAACCATGGGAATCATGACGCCGTGCGCGCCTAAGTCGAGGGCTCGAGCCAGCCAGGTGTATTCACCGCGCGGCACACGTACCATCGGCGTGATAGCAAGACCGCGACACGAGGCAAAGAGCCACTTTAACGTTTCAAAACTCAAGCCAGTGTGTTCCATGTCGTAGAGTACAAACTCTGCGCCAGCATTGACTAAAATACTTGAGACACCAGGTGAAAAAAATTCAAAGACCATTGCTCCCGGCACTGTTTGGCCGGACATGATCTTGTTTTTCAACGGTTCTTGTTGATTCATGGTTGCTCCTGCACTCAAAAAATATGTGGATGTGACGTTTGTAGGGATGAGGTTATTTTTGCTGCTAAAACACTGCAAGCGCTAAGGCGCTTGCAAAAAAAACGCCTAGCTCTTCACTTGTATTTAATGCGTCTTGGTCAAGAGTCTTGCTCT
>CAMCZQ010000058.1 GCA_945887835.1 Bordetella parapertussis
ACCGAAGTTGGCGGTTGTGGCAACCACTTCAATGCGGCTCGCGTGTTCGCGCAAAAAGGCGTCTTTGTCAGTGGCCTTCCAGTATTCGAGGACCTCATAGCGCTCGGCGAGTTCGCCGTCGGCGGGCGCATGGCCGTTGAAGGATCCAATTTGTAAAATCAGTGGTTTAGTCATCGTGTTAGACCTAGAGTGGTGAGTGGCGTTCAAGTGCATCTCACACAGTAGAACAGTCCGAGCGCCGTCGTGTAAAGTGTTTTACTTTGAAAATCAGACGCATCAAAACTGAGACAAAAAAAATAGCCCGCGCGGGCTAAGCAAAGCTCGGTAGCTGTGTGAACGATAAGGCTTGGCTTGGCAACGCACAAAATAAAAGCCGCGATAAGCGCGGCTTTTATTTAAGATTCAAAGCGAAGACTTGGTTGCCAACGCTGGTAGCTATAGCTGGCACCTATAGCTGGCAACTAAATTTGACAACTAAATATGGCAACTAAATTTGTTTGCTAAATCGCTGCTACGACGAACACCGTCAGTGCAGCTGTTCCCAGTCTGACTTAAGCTAGCGCTTTGACTGCAGCAGACAAGCGGCTTTTATGGCGAGCAGCTTTGTTTTTATGGATGATGTTTTTGTCGGCAATGCGATCGATCACGCTCGTTGCTTTTTGTAAAACATCAGCCGCAACAGATTTGTCGCCGGTTTCAATTGCAGTGCGGACGCGCTTAATCGCGGTGCGCAGCGTTGAACGCAGACTCGAGTTGTGCTTGTTCAGCGCAACCGATTGGCGTGCACGTTTGCGGGCTTGGGCGGTATTGGCCATGTTCTAAAGTCTTTGTAAAAGTGAAAGTGACGTGTTGACAGAATCGGGGCTGTTCGTGGCGTGGGTTTTATCCCAAAGCGCTTCATATAACAGCAAAGTCCATGATTCTAGCACTAAGCCTCTGTTTTGCCAACTGTATTTTCATCTGGGACGCGTCTGAAGTGGCGCGGGCGCAACCCAACAGCGGCTAACACGCCTAGGTAGACCATTCCTGCGCAAAATAAGACCAGCGCCAGCAGGCCAACGCGCAGCATTGGGGTCATTTGCAGACCGAGCCAATTGATGGTGCTCGAGGCCCACCACAGCGGCGCCGCCATGGCTGCCAATGCGAGTCCTTGTTGAAGTGTAAAACGGCCCCAGCCGGGCGAGGGCTGATAGATGCCTTTTCGGCGCAAGCCCACCAGCAAGGCGAGTGCGTTCAGGCACGCTCCTATGCCAATTGCCAGCGCCAGCCCCGCGTGTGCCAGCCAAGGTACCAGCACAAGGTTAAGCAATTGCGTGCAAACCAGTACCAGGATGGCGACTTTGACTGGCGTGCGAATGTCTTGTTTGGCATAAAAGCCGGGTGCAAGAATTTTGATACTCAGCAAACCGACCAGCCCCACTGCGTACGCCATCACCGCCAAGCGGGTGTGTTCGACATCGGTGGCGCTAAACGCCCCATAGTGAAAAAGCGTTGCCACCAGCGCGTTGGCCAGCAAAAGCATGCAAAGGGCGGCTGGCAAGCCCAGTAACAGCATTAGACGCAGACCCCAGTCGAGCAAGGCGCTGTAGCGTGCTGCCGCTTGCTCGGTATGCGCGCGCGTCAGGCTGGGTAGCAAAACCGTGCCCAGGGCGACGCCGATCAACGCGGTCGGGAACTCCATCAGCCGGTCGGCAAACGACAGCCAAGTCACGCTTCCGGCGGCCAGCCAAGTCGCGATATTTGTATTAATCAGCAAAGAGATTTGCGCGACCGACACCCCAAGTGTGGCTGGCAGCATTTGTCGCATGATCCGGCGTACAAGCGGATCTCGCACGGCGGGCAGCAGCGGCCCAAGCAACTTTGGACGAAGGCTCAGACGCGATAACGCCCACCATTGCACCGCAAACTGAGCGAGCCCTCCGAGCATCACACCGGCGGCCAGCGCATAGATCGGTCGGCTGAATAGTTCAGATAAGTACAGGCTGGCGCCAATCATCGACAGGTTTAACAGCGCGGGCGTGAGGGCAGGTATCGCAAAGTGTCGCCAGGTATTTAAGACCCCCGAAGCAAAGGCAACCAGTGACATGCAAACGATGTACGGAAACATTAGGCGGGTCATCCAGACGGCCGCTTCGAAATCGGTCGCGCGCGACGCTTCAGTCAGGCCGCTCGCAATGACCATTACTACCAGAGGAGCCCCCAAGACGCCCAGCAAGGTCACGACGCAGAGCGCGATAAATAGCGTTTGTGCAACGCGATCGAGCAGCTGCTTGACGACTTCGGGTTCGTGCTGGTTGCGGGCTTGCCCCAGAATTGGCACAAAGGCCTGAGCAAAGGCGCCCTCGGCAAAGAGTCGCCGCAAGAGGTTGGGGATTCTGAAGGCGACCCAAAACGCATCGGTCAGCGCGCTCGCCCCGAACGCGCGCGCGATCATGACGTCGCGCACCAGGCCTGTCATGCGCGATAACAGGGTTAGGCCGCTGACGGTTGCGGCGGCCCGCAGCAAGCTCATTTTGGCGGCATGCGAATCGCGCCGTCCAAGCGGATCGTCTCGCCGTTTAACATCTCGTTGGTCACGATTTGGTGGACGAGCTTTGCATAATCTTCGGGCCGTCCGAGCCTGGACGGAAACGGAATACTTGCGGCCAAAGAGTCTTGGACGGTCTGAGGCAAGCCAAACATCATGGGCGTGCCGAAGATGCCGGGGGCGATGGTGACGCAGCGAATCCCCTGAGGGGCAAGGTCGCGGGCAATGGGCAAGGTCATGCCGACCACGCCTGCTTTAGAGGCTGCATAGGCCGCTTGACCGATTTGCCCATCATAGGCGGCCACTGAGGCGGTGTTGATCAACACGCCGCGTTCTCCGGTGGGCTCGGGTACGTTATTACCCATTGCCTGGGCGGCAAGCCGGATCATATTAAAACTGCCAATCAGATTGATACTGATGACTTTTTGAAACATCTCAAGTGGGTGAGCCCCCTGTTTGCCGACAGTTCGGGCCGCAGGTGCGATCCCCGCGCAGTTAATCAGGCCAAACAAATGTCCTAAGCTCAGTGCCGCGGCCACTGCTGCGCGTGCGTCTGATTCTTGGGTGACGTCGCAATGAAGATAGTGTTGGCCGAGTTCAGAGGCAAGGCGATGACCGGCTTCATCTTGCACATCGGCCAGCACAACGCGCGCGCCGTGTTGTGTGAGCATTTTTGCAGTGCCCGCGCCTAAGCCCGAGGCACCGCCCGTGACGATAAAAACTTTATTTGCGATATCCATAAACTTTGACCAAGTGCGTTTGTGCCTGACGAGCAGGCGGTGCCTGTCGGAGCGAAAAATTATTCAAGTGCTGCGGCGATGCGCGACTGAATGTCTTGCACTGTGCCCACACCTTGCACCTTACGGTAGCGCGGCGCGTCTGCGCCAGAGGCGGCCCAAAACGAGTAATACTCGACCAGTGGACGAGTTTGGTTTTGATAGACCGTGAGTCGATGACGTACGGTGTCTTCTTTGTCATCATCGCGTTGCACCAGCGGCTCGCCGGTCAGATCGTCGCAGTCGGCCACCTTTGGGGGGTTGAATTTGAGGTGGTAGCTGCGTCCGCTGGCTGGGTGCACGCGCCGGCCACTCATGCGTTCGATGATGTCTGCCTCGGGCACGGCGATCTCAACCACGAAATCAAGCGCGACTCGGGCTAGTTTCAGCGCATCAGCCTGCGGAATCGTGCGCGGAAATCCGTCAAACAGATAACCTTGGCGACAGTCAGGCTGTTGCAAGCGGTCTTTTACCAGGCCAATGATCAGCTCGTCTGAGACCAGGGCACCGCTCGCCATAATTTTTTTAGCCTCAAGACCCAAAGGCGTCCCCGCTTTGACCGCGGCGCGCAGCATATCTCCGGTTGAAATCTGTGGAATCGCGTAATGCTGCGTGATGAAAGCCGCTTGTGTGCCTTTACCGGCGCCTGGTGGGCCAAGCAGAATAAGCCGCATAAGAGCTCCTAGTGTCGTAGGTGAGTCATAAAACAGACAACATTATGCCGCAAGGCCGTGTAGAGTGCCCCGCGGTTCGCTAAAGACTTACCCTGAGTTCGAGGCTCGAAGGCTCAAGAACTGTCTGACACGTTGCAGATCCTCGGGGGTGTCCACGCCGGCTCCGGGGTGTGCGTCGATTTGCAGAACCGAAATGGCAAAGCCGTGTTCGAGTGCTCGTAGTTGCTCAAGCGCCTCAAGGCGCTCTAGCACGCCGACGTCGAGGGTCGGAAAGCGTTTGAGAAAGGCGACGCGATAGGCATACAGACCGATGTGATGCAGGGCAGGAAAACCGGACTGCAGAGTTTTTTCTGCTGTTTGAAACGCTTCACGATCCCAGGGAATCGGTGCGCGAGAAAAATAAAGTGCCCGACCTTGCTGATTGCAAACGACTTTGACGACGTTGGGGTTAAAGAAGTTTGCCGCCCCAGAGAGAGGGGTTGCACAGGTGGCCATCACAACAAGAGAGTCTTGCTCTTGCGCCAATTGGTGCGCGACGCGATTGATAAGTTTGGGGTCAATCAGCGGCTCATCGCCTTGCACGTTGACCACGATTGTGTCGTCAGGCAGGCCGAGTTGCGCGGCCGCTTCTGCCAGGCGATCGGTGCCAGAGGGGTGATCCACGCGCGTCAGCAGCGTTTCAATGCCACCCGAGCGTGCCGCTTGGGCAATGGTGGGGTGGTCGGTTGCGATCACCACCCGAGAGGCGTTTGAAGCAAGCGCCTGCTCTGCAACCCTTAAAACCATGGGCTTACCGGCTAAGTCGGCTAGCATTTTGCCGGGCAGGCGGCTTGAGGCCTGTCGCGCTGGAATCACCACCACAAAGGTGGCGGGTGGGTCAGAAGGTGGGGTGGCGCGGGTGGTCATCTCAAGGGTGGTCATTGCAACTCAGGCGTCTTCGTCGTCGCTTAGCACGCGTGCCTGCTCTTCAAGCATCACCGGCACGCCATCGCGAACTGGATAAGCGAGGCGATCAGCGCGACAGACAAGCTCTGTTCGAGTCTCGTTAGGATATAGACGCCCCTTGCAAAGAGGACACACCAAAATATCAAGTAAGCGAGTTTCCATCCGCGTATTGTAATCAGTCAGACAGCGTTTGCGCGCAGTCGTTAAGCAACAGGCAGCTTCGAGTTTGAGTGATTTTGCGTGGCCCTCAGGCGCTGTGACAACTCGTTGACCCAGCCCGGCTCAGAAAATAGGGCTTCTACCAAGACCACCCATATTCGGGGGTCGGTCAGGTCGCGACATTTCACGGCGTCTTTAGTCGTCAGCAAAATCAAGTCAGCCGTTTGTGCGGCAAACAGTGAAGCGTCCAGAGGATGGTGATCAGGCAGCCCTAAGGTTTGGTCGGGGTTTAGCTCAGACTGTGCAAGAGAGTTAAAAAATCTATCCGGTTCACTTATTGCAGCAATAGCACTAACATTCTTCTTTGCTCTAAGCTGAGTAAATTCATAAACGGATATATTTATTTTTTTATCTAAAGATAGTAGCCCAGTGACTGTGAGCCACATCCTCAGGCCAACCGGCTGATGCTGGGTCGCTTCAGGGTCGCGCGGTGCAGCAGCGAGGCGGCTGGGCGCGTTTTCACGAGTGATGACAAGGTCGACAGTGCTCAGTCTGTTGGCGGGCTCGCGCAAGGGGCCGGCAGGCAGTAGCCAGCCGTTGCCAAGCCCGCGCGCGTCTTGAACGACAATTTCAAAGTCGCGCGCAAGCGCTAAATGCTGCAAGCCATCATCGGCCACGATAATATCGACTTGGGGGTAGGCCTGCAGCAGCGCTTGGCAGGCCAGACGACGTTTGGGATGCACGCCCAGCGGCACGCCAGTTTGTTCGGCGAGCAAAGCGGGTTCATCGCCCACGATGCTAGCTTGCAAGACGCCCCGGCCACTGTGCGCCTGTGGCCCAAGACGGACGCCATAACCGCGGCTAATAATGCCTGGGTGCCACCCTAGCGCCTCAAGCTGCTTGACCAGGGCGATGACGACGGGTGTTTTGCCGGTCCCCCCAACATACACGTTGCCGACTACGACCACGGGGACTGGCGCGCGGTATACCTGGCCCAAGCCGCTCGTGTACCAAATCTTTTTTGCCACGACATAGCAGGCGGTGATGCCAGCAAAAGGCAATAGCAACCCAGCCGCGAGGCCGCGCTTTTGCCACTGCTGATGGAGCCAGTGCGCCGCCCCCGCCAAGAGCCGTGCGCAGTTCAATCGCCGGCCTGTGTGGCGAAATACACTTTGACAATCGCAGCCTGACGCGCAGCTTGCATGGCGGTGATGACGAGTTGGTGCGACGCACTCGCGGCGGCCCGAATTAAAACGGCGGGCTCTTGTTGCCCCTGCCCCGCCTGGCGTAGCGCCTGAGTCAACGAGGCGAGGTCGGGATTGTTAAGCAACGTGCCGTTCAGAGCATAGCGCCCCGATTCGTGAATGCTTAATTCGATGCCCTGAAAGGCCTGCGCCTCAACGGTGGCCTGTGGCAGCGTGATTTTCAGGACGTGTTGGCGCGTAAAGGTTGTGGTCGCCGCCAAAAAAATCAACATCACTAGCAAAACGTCGATGAGTGGAATGAAGTTGATTTCGAGCGGGGTGTGGTCTGGCGTACGAAAGCGCATAGTGTCTTAGCCCCTCAGGCTTTCGCGCACATAGCGGGTTGACTGCTCAAGTCGCAATAGCAGGTCGTCGACCCGCGATTTGAAATAGCGGTGGGCGATTAAGGCGGGTACCGCAATCAAAATGCCAAAACCGGTGTTGTAAAGGGCGATCGAGATGCCGCGCGCCAACTCGGTTGGGTCAGAGCCGTCAGGGCGATAGGCGGCAAAAATTTCGATCATGCCGATCACCGTGCCAAACAGACCCATCAAGGGCGCCACCGTTGCAATCAGGGCTAAACCAGCCAAATAGCGGTTTAACGCGAAGGCGACATCCTGGCCCACGTCTTCGACGCTGCGTCTGAGCTCTGCATCGGGTAGCGTTCGGTGTAGCAGCAGCTGGGCCAAAATTCGACCCAAGGGCGAAGACACCTTGAGCTTGTCGAGCGCCTGCGCATCATCTGCCTGCGCGCGCACCAATTGCAGCACTTGGGCCGTGAGTTCAGGCGGAATAATCCGTTTAGTTTGCAAACTGAGCAGGCGTTCGAAGATAATAGCCAAAGCGGCGACAGAAAGGGCCAGCAACGGCCAGATCGGCCAGCCGGCCTGAGAAACGATTGAAAACACAACAAACCTCGCGAGTGGAGGGCGCAGAATACACGATGACTGAGCGGTCAGTGCTGCTGCCGATGCTCGTATCGTACGGGGCATTCGCGGCGCTTGGCAAGTTGAATTACGCTAGATAAAACTATCCACAGAACTTGTGGATAATTGTGTGAATATCTTTGTAGAGCATCGAAAAGACTAGCTTTCAGCGCAATGCTCAAAAAAAGGTCAAAAATTTGAAATATTTTAATAAAGTTATTTAAAACAATGTGTTAGATAATTTTTTTAAGTCAAAATACATGAATGCAAGTAATTTGTTATGTCACAATGACTTACACCTTATTTGTTTGTTCTGTGGATAGAAAGTGCCTCGGAAGCCATATGACAATTGAAAGTCAAGACACAAACGCTGTAACGACGCCAGATATTTTGACTGTTGCGCAGTTAAACCAAGCTGTTAATCACCTGCTCGAAGACAGCTTTGCTATATGCTGGGTTCGGGGCGAAATTTCAAATTTCACCAACGCCTCTTCTGGGCATTGGTATTTCACCTTAAAAGACGAGGCGGCCTCGGTGCGTGCCGTGATGTTTCGCGGTCGCGCGGTGGCGACAGGGTTTACCCCTAAGGTGGGCGATTCGGTCGAGCTCAAGGCTCGGGTCACGCTCTATGAGGCGCGCGGCGAATACCAGTTGCAGGTCGAACAATTACGGCGTGCAGGGTTAGGCACTTTGTTCGAGGCGTTTGTTGCCCTCAAAAATAAGTTGGCGGCTGAGGGTCTGTTTGCCGCTGAGGCTAAGCGCGCGCTTGCGCCTTACCCCAAAGCGATCGGTATCATCACGTCGCTGGGGGCGGCGGCGTTGCACGACGTTTTAACGGCGTTGGCGCGCCGAGCACCCCATGTCCCTGTGATTATCTACCCGGCGCTCGTGCAGGGCGCTGGTGCAGCCTTGCAGTTGCGTCAGGCGCTGGCACTGGCCAACGACCGAAAAGAGGTCGACACTTTGTTGTTGGTCAGGGGCGGGGGCAGTCTAGAGGATTTGTTTAGTTTTAATGATGAGGCACTGGCGCGTGATCTTGCCGCAAGCGTGATCCCGGTGGTGTCAGGCGTTGGGCACGAAACTGACTTTACGATTGCAGATTTTGTGGCGGATGTGCGCGCGCCGACCCCCACCGCGGCCGCTGAACTTGTTTGCGCGACGCGCCAGTCGCTCAGCGAGCGTGTTTGGCTTGCCGCGAGGCAAACAGACCAGTTACTCTCGCGCCTACTCGAGCGTTTAGCCCAACGGGTAGACCGAGCCGCGCTTGGAGTGGTGGCACCTGGCCAGCGTTTGGCGCACCAGCTAGAAAAAGTGTCTGGTCTTGGGCGCCGTTTGGCGTCGGCGTTTGACAAGCAGCGAGAATACGCGCGTTCGCGCCAGGCGCGTGCGCACCTGCGGCTAAGCGCTGCGTTGCCAGACTTGAGTCCGGTGCGCCTGCGCCTGCTGCGCGCGGCAACCGAACTTCAGGCCGGCCAGAGCCGTCTGTTATTGCGTCAGCAAGGCCGGCTCGAAAGCGCGAGCGCGCAACTACGCGCGCTCAGCCCCGAGCACACTTTGGCGCGTGGCTACGCGATTGTGCGAACCACCGAGGGCCAAATCCTCAGGGACGCGTTGAATGCTCAGTTCGGGCAGACGCTTGAACTCACGCTCGCTCAAGGTGCGTTAACAGTTAAAGTGAACTAACTGTTAATTTTTTTTAACCCTGTTGGCAACAAGGCTGGCCTTGCGGCAAGCCCAGTGTCCGATACAATAATGGTTGTTATTTGTTTGACCCACATTCAAAAGGATTTTGCAGCAATGGCCCATACGCTCCCAGCTTTGCCTTATGCCATCGACGCTTTGGCACCCACTATCTCGAAAGAAACGCTCGAGTTTCATCACGGTAAGCACCATCAAACTTACGTGACCAACCTGAACAATCTGATCCCGGGCACCGAATTTGAAAACGCCTCGCTTGAAGACATCATTAAAAAATCTTCAGGTGGCGTGTTTAACAATGCCGCTCAAATCTGGAACCACACCTTTTACTGGAACTCACTTGCGCCTGCCTCGGGTACTGAGCCTAGCGGTAAGCTCGGTGCGGCAATCCAGGCGAAGTGGGGCAGCGTGGCTGCGTTTAAAGAGGCCTTTAACAAGTCTGCAGCCGGTAATTTCGGTTCGGGTTGGACTTGGCTGGTTAAAAAGCCTGACGGCTCACTCGACATTGTGAATACAAGCAATGCAGCAACACCGCTCACCACAAAGGATGTGCCGTTGCTGACCTGTGACGTCTGGGAACACGCCTACTACATCGACTACCGCAACGCGCGTCCAAAATATCTCGAAAGCTTCTGGACGCTTGCTAACTGGGCCTTCGCCGCCAAAAACTTCGGCTAAGCCTCGCTGCAATAAAAAAAGCCGACCCGAGGGTCGGTTTTTTTTCGGGTGCTGTTTTGGGCTACAGTAGCAACAAAAGAGCTTCTACTAACAACTTTATTTAAGGATTTCTGTCATGTCCAACCAAGCCTTCATCTGTGACGCGTTACGAACCCCTTTTGGTCGCTATGCAGGTTCGCTGTCGTCGGTGCGCCCAGATGATTTGGCTGCGATACCGATTCGGGCGCTCGCTGAGCGTAACGCTAACATCGACTGGGCAGAGCTCGATGATGCGTTAATGGGCTGTGCCAATCAGGCGGGCGAAGACAATCGAAATGTGGCCCGCATGGCGACGCTGTTGGCGGGGCTGCCCGTGCAGGTGCCCGGCGGTACGATTAATCGTTTGTGCGGCTCGGGGATGGATGCTGTGGGCACGGCAGCGCGGGCTATTCGCTCGGGCGATGCCTCGTTTATGTTGGCCGGCGGCGTTGAAAGTATGTCGCGTGCACCCTTTGTGATGGGCAAGGCAGACTCAGCGTTTTCGCGCAGTGCCTCGATCTATGACACGACGATTGGCTGGCGCTTTGTAAACCGTTTAATGAAAGCGAAGTACGGGGTGGATTCAATGCCTGAAACGGCAGAAAACGTGGCGGAGCAGTTTAAGGTTTCGCGCGAAGATCAAGATGGTTTCGCGATGGCCAGTCAAGAGAAAACGGCTGCTGCGCAGGCCTCAGGGTATTTTGACAGTGAGATCGCAGCGGTCGCAATCGCGCAAAAAAAGGGCGAGCCGCTGCTCGTTAGCCGCGACGAGCATCCGCGCCAAACGAGTCTCGAGGCGCTCGCAAAACTCAAAGGCGTTGTGCGCGAGGACGGTTCGGTGTCAGCGGGCAATGCGTCGGGTGTGAACGATGGGGCGGTGGCGTTGTTGCTGGCCAACGAGGTTGCGGCCAAGCGCCATGGCCTGACGCCGCGTGCGCGTGTCGTTGCAATGGCAACGGCTGGCGTTGAGCCGCGTATGATGGGAATTGGGCCAGCACCAGCCACTCAAAAGGTGTTGGCGCTGGCCGGCTTGACGCTTGCGCAAATGGATGTCATTGAGTTGAACGAAGCATTTGCGGCTCAAGGCCTGGCTGTCACGCGTTTGCTTGGTCTGGCCGACAACGACCCTCGTGTGAACCCCAACGGAGGTGCGATTGCCTTGGGTCACCCGCTTGGGGCAAGTGGTGCACGCTTAGTCATGACGGCTGTCCATCAGCTCGAGCTCACCAAAGGGCGCTATGCGCTGTGCACGATGTGTATTGGTGTGGGCCAGGGCATTGCCATGGTGATCGAGCGCGTCTAATCTTTGAGTGCGCGGCTGGGCGCGCCGCAAAGGTTTGCGCTGGCCCAAAGCGTTATTGAAGGCCGGTGATCTTTTTGCCTGCGCTCACACCACGTTTGGCAAACCAACCTTGCTCCATTTCAAGCGTGTAGCGCACTGGCACGGTCGAGCAGTGCGCGTTTTCAGTGAGGGGCGCCATATCGGCAATACTGGTGATGGTGCCATCGTCCAAGACAAAAGCGATCGAGAGCGCAAGAAAGGTGTTGCGCATGTAGAAGCATTGCACGTTCGGTTGCGCAAAGACAAACAACATGCCGTGATTCGGTGCGAGTTCTTTACGAAACATCAACCCGCGTAAGCGACTGGTCTGGGTGGCGGCGACTTCGGCCTGAATCAGGTGCATACCGGCCGCGAGTTGTTTGATCACCAGTGGGCCATCGGCTGGAGCGGTTTGGCCGACCGACTGCGCGGTGTAGCCCACCAAGCACGCAACACAAAACAGTAGGGCAGCCTTAAGACTGCGCTGCTTTTCAAGCATGAGCACATTTCGCATCTTTACTATCCAAGGGGTTATTCACCCCGATAGCTTAAGCCGCGGTTATATTTGTTGCTTGTTTGCCTTTAGGTCCTTGAGTAACTTCAAAAGCCACTTTCTGGCCTTCTTTCAAGGTTTTAAAGCCGTTCATTTCGATGGCCGAAAAGTGAGCAAAAAGATCTTCTCCACCATCGTCGGGGGTCACAAAGCCAAAGCCTTTGGCGTCGTTAAACCATTTCACTGTGCCGGTAACTTTAGGACCGTTACTTGTAGCTGAGTCTGACATTGCGCCTGCCTCTTTAAGCAATATATGAACTAAACGAAAGCGCAATGATTTTTTGTTTTATTATCAAGATGCTTTCGGCGTTTCTTTACCCAAAGATTCTTGAGTATTGCAAGATATTGAGCAGATTTGCGTCAGACGTCAAGTCACAAAGCCCAAACTAAGGGTAATACAGGATACGAAAGTGCCGAATATGTCACAAAAATGAACGTTTTAGCCTGGATGTTGCCACCCGCTTATGTCTACTCGCACCTCGCTTCCCCCGGACCTTGTGGTCGAAAAGCTCACCGCAAAGACCGCAGCTCCACCGATGTTCAAGGTGATTTTGCTGAATGACGACTACACCCCTATGGAATTCGTCGTTCACATCCTCGAGAAGTTTTTTGGTAAAAACGCCGAAGATGCGTTTCGCGTCATGTTGCAAGTTCACCACGAAGGTAAAGGCGTCTGCGGAGTCTATCCTTTTGACATTGCCTCAAGCAGGGTGGCGCAGGTGGTCCAATATGCGCGCGCCCGTCAGCACCCTTTGCAGTGCGTGTTAGAACCCGCAGATGATGCTTGAAACACGCAAAAAGAGGCCAAAAGAAATACATTTTGAAAAGCTTTTTTACTAGTTGTAACGATTGCGCCGCGGAAAGCATAGAATATGAATCAACGGCGTTAATGACTGATGAAGGACGGAGGAATTGTGATTTCGCAAGAGCTTGAAGTAAGCCTACATATGGCGTTTGTCGAGGCACGTTCAGCTCGCCACGAATTTATTACGGTCGAACACTTGCTGCTATCGCTGCTTGACAACGCGGCTGCGATCGAAGTTTTAAAAGCCTGTGTCGCGAATCTAGACGAGCTGCGCAGCCATTTGCGCAAGTTTGTGACTGACAACACGCCTGTGATTCCAGCGGGCACCGAAGTCGACACACAGCCGACCTTGGGTTTTCAACGGGTGATTCAGCGGGCGATTATGCATGTGTCGGCGGGCGGCTCGTCTAAAAAGCCTGTGACTGGTGCGAACGTGTTGGTCGCGATCTTTGGCGAAAAAGAATCGCATGCGGTGTATTACCTGCAGCAGCAGGGTATCTCTCGTTTAGATGTCGTGAACTTCTTATCGCACGGTATCAGCAAGGCCACACCAGCAGAAGCGCCCGCTTCAAAAGAGGCCTCTGGCAGCGGTGACGAGCAGGGTGGCGAAGCGCGCCAGTCGCCGCTTGACCTGTATGCGCAGGATTTGAATGCGCTTGCAAAAGCGGGGCGTATCGACCCACTGATTGGTCGTGAGCACGAGGTTGAGCGCGTGATTCAAACCCTGTGTCGTCGCCGCAAAAACAATCCGCTCTTGGTGGGCGAAGCGGGCGTCGGCAAAACTGCCATCGCCGAAGGCCTGGCTTACCGGATTACTCGCAACGAAGTTCCCGAGATCTTGCAAGACGCGCAAGTGTTCTCGCTTGACATGGGCGCTTTGCTCGCGGGCACCAAATACCGTGGCGACTTTGAGCAACGCTTAAAAGGCGTTCTTAAACAGTTGCGCAATAATCCGCAGGCAATTTTATTTATTGACGAAATCCACACACTTATTGGCGCAGGCTCTGCTTCGGGCGGCACGTTAGACGCCTCGAATTTGCTCAAGCCAGCCTTATCTTCGGGGCAGTTACGCTGTATCGGCGCGACGACTTATACAGAGTTTCGCGGGGTGTTTGAAAAAGATGCTGCGCTTTCCAGACGGTTTCAAAAAGTGGATGTGCCAGAGCCTAGCGTGGCTCAGACCATTCAGATTTTGCGCGGCCTAAAAGGCCGCTTTGAAGAACACCATGGTGTGAAGTATTCGTCGGCTGCTCTGACTGCAGCGGCCGAACTGTCAGCGCGTCATATCAACGATCGCCATTTGCCTGACAAGGCCATTGACGTGATTGATGAAGCGGGCGCCGCACAGCGCTTGTTGCCACGCTCAAAGCAAAAGAAAGTGATCGGCAAAACTGAAATCGAGATGATCGTCTCTAAGATTGCACGCATCCCGCCACAGTCGGTGTCGAACGATGACCGCAGCAAGCTTGCGACACTCGACCGCGATTTGAAAACGGTAGTGTATGGACAAGATGGTGCGATCGAGGTGCTGTCTTCTGCGATCAAGATGGCGCGCTCGGGTCTGGGACGCCCTGAAAAGCCAATCGGAGCCTTTTTGTTTTCAGGCCCGACAGGCGTAGGTAAGACTGAAGTCGCCCGGCAACTGGCGTTCACGTTAGGCATCGAATTGCTGCGTTTTGATATGTCAGAGTACATGGAGCGCCACACGGTGTCGCGGCTGATTGGTGCGCCTCCGGGTTATGTGGGGTTTGATCAAGGCGGTTTGCTGACCGAGGCAATCACTAAACAGCCGCATTGCGTGCTGTTGCTCGACGAGATTGAAAAAGCGCATCCGGATGTCTTTAATATTCTGTTGCAAGTCATGGATCATGGCACGCTGACGGATAACAACGGTCGCAAAGCGGATTTTCGCAATGTCATCTTGGTGATGACCACCAATGCGGGCGCCGAGGCGTTGAACAAACCCAATATCGGGTTCTCGAATACACGCGCCAGTGGTGACGAAATGGGCGACATCAAACGCTTGTTCTCGCCCGAGTTTCGGAATCGACTGGATGCGATCGTGCCATTTGCTCAGCTTGACCAGGCTGTGATTTTGCGTGTAGTCGACAAGTTTTTGATGCAGCTCGAAGATCAGCTGCACGACAAACGCGTCGAGGCCAGCTTTACCGATGCGTTGCGTGCGCACTTGGGTAAAAATGGCTTTGATCCCTTGATGGGCGCACGTCCCATGCAGCGCCTGATCCAGGATACGATTCGCCGCGCGTTGGCCGACGAGCTGTTGTTTGGCAAACTCGTAGATGGTGGCTCGGTCATTGTGGATATAGACGCAGAGGGCAAGGTGCTATTAACCTTTGGTCCGCGCCCAGACAAGTCGCAAAAGTCGGTTTCGGGATCCGATCAAGAAGCTGAACTCCTTCATTAATCTGAGCGGGCGGTCTGGGGCTAAGCATCAATGAACGCGTCTGCGCCGTCAGCGAGCTTTTTGCTGACCTGTCACCATTGCGGGGCAGCCTACCAGCGCCCGGTGCTGGCGCCAGGCGAATGGGCACAGTGTGAGCGCTGCGATCACGTGCTCGAAACCTACTCGGTTTTCACTCCGCGCGCCTGGTTAGCCGTTATTCTGGCCACGCTGGTGATCTTCACACTAGCCAATGCGTATCCGGTCGCCACGCTGCTGATTTCTGGCAAAGGGCAAACTGCCTCTTTCTTTGATGCCATCGTGATCACTTGGGAGTCCGGCTACCCCGAGGTGGCCGTCGTTGCCTTTGCCGCGGGATTTTTGTTGCCGGCCGTGCAATTACTTCTTTTATTGTGGGTGTTCTTCGCGCTGTCGCTTGGACGTCTGCCTCTGTTCTTTGACAGACTGACCGCACTGATTGATCTGCTTAAGCCGTGGTGCATGGTGCCCGTATTTTTAATGGGTATTTTGGTGTCGGTTGTGAAATTAGTGGGCCTGGCCTCGTTGGTGCCTGGCGTGGGTCTGTTTGCGACCGCAGTGTCTGCGATTTTTATCACAGCTCTGACGCGTTTGTCTGCACACAAGATTCTTTGCCTGGCGCACGACTTGGGTCTGCCGGTGGTGCATGAACCGCTGCCCAGGGCGCCATCGCCCACGCTGTTTAACCGCACGTGGGCTCTGATTCTTGCAGCCGCCATTCTCTATATTCCGGCTAATTTATTGCCGATTATGCAAATTAACTCCATCGCGGGAAACTCCGCTCACACGATCATGGGGGGCGTGATCGAACTCGTGGGAATGGGGTCTTACAGTATCGCCGCCGTGGTGTTTATTGCTAGTGTGGTCGTGCCCCTGTTCAAGCTGGTCTGTTTGGCCGTCTTGGTTTACTTAGCCCAGCAACGCGCGACGCACGCCCTGAGAACGCGCACGCACCTTTATGAAGTGGTCGAATTTATTGGGCAGTGGTCGATGCTTGACGTGTTTGTTGTGATTTTGCTCTCTGCGCTCGGGCGCTTCGGTGCCTTGTTGACGATTGACCCAGGCGCCGGAGCCGTCGCGTTTGCTGGGGTTGTGATTTTGACCATGCTGGCGGCCTTGGGCTTTGATCCTCGCTTGGCCTGGAGGCGGGCTGGCCATCGTAGGCATCTTTATCCAGAGTCTGCCAAAATAGCGTCTGTTGCTTAACGTAAGCCCTTTTTTTAGGAGTCCGGCATGCCGGAGCAGTCGACTCAAGATCAGACCGCGCGTTTACCGCGCGTCAGCCAACGCCCCAAGCGTAACCAGGGTTGGGTTTGGTTGATCCCGATTGTGGCGGCCTTGATCGGGCTCTCAATTGTTTATCACAGTTGGTCTAAGCAAGGGCCACGCGTCTTAATCACTTTTTTGTCTGCGACGGGCCTTGAAGTGGGTAAAACGCAGTTGCGTTATCGCGACGTTGTGATTGGTGTGGTGAAAGACATTCGCCTGACTGAGTCGCGCGAACAAGTCGTGGTCGAAGCCGAACTCAACAAAGATTCGGCGGGGATGGCCAATGAGTCGACTCAGTTTTGGGTGGTGAAGCCGCGGATCGGTTTTAGTGGCGTCTCGGGGTTGTCGACGCTGATGTCCGGGGCATACATCGAGACCGACACCAAACACGGCGAGCTCGGTAAGGCAACAAAAAAACAGTTTATTGGCCTCGAAGATCCACCGCCCATCACAAGCGATCGGCCGGGTACACGCTTTACTTTACGCAGTGAAGACTTAGGGTCTTTAAGCGTTGGGGTGCCGGTTTATATGCGTCGGCTTCAGGTGGGTATGGTGACAAGCTACAAGCTTGAACCTGCCGGACAGTTTGTCGAGGTCGAGGTTTTTGTCGACGCACCCTATGATCGTTATGTCGATGGCAGTACGCGTTTCTGGAACGAAAGCGGCATCGATGTGACCCTTTCAGCCGATGGCATGCAAATCAATACGCAGTCGCTTGTCTCTTTGATCTCAGGAGGAGTCTCTTTTGGGTCGTTTGGAAAGCCCCGCGATATCGCTGAGGTTGGGCGAGTCTTTAAGCTGTACGATAACCGTCGCACCGCTGAAATCGAACCGCAGGGTCTTGCGGTGCCGATTTATATGCGGTTTGATCAGCCTACTCGCGGTCTGAAAACCGGTGCAATGGTTGACTTCAATGGGGTCGACATTGGTGTGGTCAATAGCGTTGCGCTTGATTTTGATGTGACGACCAGCCGCTTCTTTACCTCGGTGAATGCCACGCTGTACCCCGAGCGTCTGGGAAGCGTCTACCGTGACATGAATATGTCACGCCGCTCGCTTGACCAACTCGCAAGCTCACTCGCACTGATGACGAACCGTGGCCTGCGTGCGCAATTGCGTACGTCTAATATCCTGACCGGCCAACTGTACATTGTGCTTGAAGATTTTCCTAAGGCGCCTAAAATCGCCCCGGCCAAGGCCGAGTTGCCTTTCAAGATGCCTACCGTACCCTCTGATGACTTGGATAAACTGCAGCAGCAGGTCGCAAGTATTGTTGGCAAGCTCGATAAAATCCCTTACGAGTCGATCGGTAACGAAGTCAACGAGATGATTAAGCAGATCAAGTTGCTGAGTGTCACGCTCGACAAATCAGTGGTACCTAAGCTTGCGACTACGCTCACTCAAATTGAACTGGCGGTCAAAAATCTCAATACGCTGATCGCGCCTGGCAGTCCGATGACGGCGAGCGCAGAAGCCATGCTCGAAGATCTGAGGCGCAGCTTGAGTTCGTTGCGAGGGTTAACCGACGCATTGCAGGCACAACCCGACGCGCTACTCACGGGGCGCCAGCCCAAACCCTATTCACGCGAGACGCTTGGAGCGCCTGCCAAATGAAATCCTTCTTGCTTTGTTCGGCGCTAGTGCTTTTGGGGGGCTGTTCAAGCCCACCGGCTTATCACTACACCTTAAGTCCTGCGGCAGATCGGGCGCCCAGCGCAGCACTCAGCGCGTTACCCACTCCAAGCGCTGTGAAGGCTTACGTGCTGGGCCCCGTGGCTGTGCCCTCTGAGGTCGACAGTACGATGCTGGTGACGCGAGAGCCCAACGGTCGTTTGCTGCTCTTGAGCGACGATCGCTGGACGGCACCCTTGTCTGCGCACCTTCAAAGCGCTCTGGGCCTTGAGTTAACGCAGGCGCTGGGGATGCCGCCGCTTCAAAACATTACTCAGGCCTTGACCCAGACAACGGCGACGTTGATTCAGGTTGACGTACAACGTTTTGACTTGGTGCCGGGGCAGTACGTCGCGCTAGATGCCTTGTGGCGTCTGCGCTTTGAGCAGGGCGCGCAAGTCTTAACTTGTTTCTCGCGTTTTAAACAAAACGTCGAGATCGGTGTCAGTGCTTTGGTTTTGGGTCAACAAAAAAATACGCAACTCTTGTCTGCTCAAATTGCGCAGGCACTGAGCACTCGTAAAGCCCCCTCTGAGGCGTCGTGCACAGGCACGTGAACGTCTCTACGTCAACGTGCGCGTGTACGCTAAGCCTTGCCGGTGCTACCAAAGCCACCTGTGCCGCGCGAGCTTTGCTCGAACTCGTCTACGACGCTGAACTGTACTTGCATGACGGGTAAGACCACTAACTGTGCCAGGCGCTCAAGCGGCTGCAAGGTGTATGCAGTTTGACTACGATTCCAGGCAGAGACCATCAGAGGGCCTTGATAGTCTGAGTCGATCAGACCCACCAGATTGCCCAAGACGATCCCGTGCTTATGACCAAGCCCTGAACGGGGCAAAATCACGGCGGCGTAGCCCGGGTCGGCGACATGAAGCGCCAGACCGGTCGGAATCAGGTGGGTGGCGCCGGGTTCTAAGACCAAGGGCGTCTCCAGACAAGCGCGCAAATCTAGTCCAGCTGAACCCGCTGTTGCGTAGGCCGGTAGATGTTCGCGCATGCGTGGGTCTAGAATTTTTAATTCGACGGCTTTCACAGCATTTTCCTCGGAGTGGTACGGCGGCGTTTGTCTTGCTCGGCGCGACGTGTATGCCAGATTAAGAGGCCGACGCTAAACAGTACGACAAAACCCAGCGCTGAATAAATCAGTGATTCGCGCGAATGTTTGGCGGCATCGACACTAATTGCCGCTAAATAACCGGGAGCGAGCAACGCCGGCACCCATAAGATTCCTGACAAAACATTCGCCAGTTGAAATTTTTTTCCAGACATTTTCATGACGCCCGCGACGGTGGGGATCAGACTGCGCATCGGCCCTAAAAAACGCCCGATCAAGACAGCTAAAAAGCCATACCGATAACAAAGCAGTCGGGCGCG
>CAMCZQ010000059.1 GCA_945887835.1 Bordetella parapertussis
TGCAGGCAAGCGTTAACCCTTAGCGCGTTAAAAATATAGCAAATTTATGTTGACCCCTATCAAATAGAGCCGTAAAAACGATAGGTACTATTCAGACACAACGACTCTGCAGCAAGCTTTTGATCGCGAAACGGATCAGACTGTGTCTAGAATCAATAAAAATACACGCCGATGAGCGAGAAAAGGGACAAATCATGTTGAGGGCATTCATCAAAACAATTTACTAGTGTCACATACCGTATAAGTTGAATCTATCCTAATACACCTACATGCCGGAGATAAAGATGAATGCTGCACAAGCCGCACTAAGACCAAAGGTGCCAGAAGGTTGGCTAGACCCTCAAAAACTGCCCGCACACTTAAAATCAACCCTGGTTGATCCAGCCAAGATGGAGTGGGTGCCCTCTAAATTTCCGGGCATCAGCTCAAAGGTATTGTTTGCAGACCCAGCCTCGGGGGTCTCAAGCATTCTTTTCAAGATGGAACCCGGCGCAATTGTGCCGTTACATGAGCACGCAGCGCTTGAGCAAACCTGGATTATTGAAGGTAGCCTGGTCGACTTAGATGGCGCGGCCTCAGCCGGTCAGTTCGTCTGGCGCCCGGGCGGCAACGTACACCAAGCCTACTCACCGAATGGTGCCGTGTTATTAGGAATGTTTATGAAGCCTAATATTTTTGCCAACGGCACAGAGTTTTATGTGGAATAGGATCACGCTTGCATCGGGTCACGTGTTTGTGCTTCTGCTCTTGGCATTTGCGACCGGTACGGTACGAGCCGATGGATTTCCGAGCGAGCCGATCAAAATTATTGTCCCCTATGCTGTTGGAGGGATTGCAGACGTCTTGGCTCGCTTGGTTGGGGTGAGACTTGAGCCGATTTTAAAGCAGCCCGTTGTAGTCGAAAACCGTAGCGGAAGTAACGGTACGATTGCAATGCAATTCGTTGCACAGGCTCGACCAGATGGCTACACGCTGCTCTTAGGCAACCTAGGCACCCAAGTCGTGAACCGCTATTTATATCAAAATCTTCCGTTTGATATTAAGCGTGGCTTTCAGCCAATTGGTCAAATCGCAGCAACACCCATGCTCTTGGTTGTGGCCGCGAATAGCCCTGCAAACAACGTTGCGGACATCATTGCTGCTGGGAAAACCCAGTCTGCAACATTGAACTTCGGTTCTGGTGGCAGTGGATCCGCGTCTCATTTGGGCTTGATTATGCTGTCTACCATGGCAAAAATAGACATCGCGCACATTCCGTATCGTGGCTCGTCTCAAATTGTGCCCGATCTCATTGGTGGCCGACTGACAGCGTATTTTGATACGCCGCCGACCTCGCTCTCTTTGATCGCTGCCGGTAAACTGAAACCACTTGGCGTGGCAAGCTTAGTCAGACAGCCGGCTTTGCCAGGTGTGCCGACAATCGCTGAAACCATCCCAGGTTTTGAGTTATTGTCGTGGTTGGGTTTATTTGCCCCAGCTGGCCTACCGGTTGACCGATTAAAAAAATTAAATGAATCGTTGAGATTGGTGTTAGCCGAGCCAAATTTTCGTAAACAGCTTGTCGATCAGGGCAATGAGGTTTTGCCAAACACGCCGCAAGAATTTAGTGAGTTTATTGAGCGCGAGGCTATCCGGATTGGTGTCTTGGCTCAAACAGCAGGGATTCGTCCAGAATAATTTTTTTAGTTTGCTTCATCTTTACCTTTGTGGGAGTTTACAAATGTCTCAGTTGCGCCATATCGTCATTGCTACGCAAGATCCAGAAAAAGCCTTAGAGTTTTATACAAAAGCCTTTGGCTTCAAAAAACTAAAGTATATGGATAACGAACGCGCGAGTGGTTATTTTTTGACAGATGATGTGCTGAATATTGCACTATTAAAATTCAAGAGTGATCAATTGGGCAAGGGCATGGACTACGTAGGCCTGCATCACTTTGGCGTCTATACAGAGGACCCTGACGGCTGTGTCGAGGCGGTTCAAGCTTTAGGTGGTAAACCTTATATTGATGAAATGGAACTTGCCCCACTGACCGACCGCAAGCGTCCTGACAAATTTCGCGGGTTTGAAGGCATGGTATTTGATGTGTCTGAAGAGCCTTGGCCCGGCAACGCCGATTATCACAAATAGACCTTGATTCAACCGCCCTCAAGATTATTCACTTGATTTAAATCAATATACCGACTAGATTAAAGAAACAAAGCGACATTATTTAGCAGTAGGTTGTTTGCCTGTCGCTGTTTGAACGAACCAGTCAAACACAAAGCATGTTTAATATGGTTCGTCTGTTGCACATATTCTCGTCCGAAATGGTCACCTGACCAAAGAAGAACAAAGAGGAGCAACACATGAAATTGCTGCGACATTACTTCATTAGTGACAATCTAGACGATTTAGAGCTATTTGAAGAGCAACTTGAGGCCGACGGTGTTTCTACGCCCCAAATTCATATCCTAAGCTTGGATACTTTGGGTTTAGCGCAGCACCCTCATCTGCACGAAGTGCAATCCGTCATGAAATATGACGTTGTTCATTCGAGCTTGATCGGTGCGGGGATTGGTCTGTGTATTCTGTTTATATTTTTAACGACGACTGCGATCTCTGAATGGGCTTCGAGCGCGCTTGGCTGGATGCCATTTATTTTTCTCGCCGTGGTGATTCTTGGTTTTTGTACCTGGGAAGGCGGGCTCATCGGCACTCAACGGCGTAATTATAAGTTTGCTCGCTTCGAGAAACAGTTGCAAGAAGGCAAACATTTATTTTTCGTCGATGTCTATCAGCACCAAGAACCGATATTAGCGCGCGTGCTTGGCACGCATCCGACAATCAGCATCGCCGGTACCGGACGCTCTGTGCCAGATTACTTAGTGCAGTGGCAGAGACGGATGGGCATGATCCGACATTCTTAGGCGGTCGTTCTCAACCGATCACACTCACCCCAACGGTATGCGCACTTGTTGCCTGAAGTCGTCGCGAAAAATGGTGTTGTAATAATCAGCAAAAAGCACAAAGCCGGGCTCACTACAGTTCTTCTGTTGGTGGCAGTCTGTCTTCTTATGCTTTATTTTTTCACCTCAGAGCGCTTTGGACGATCGGGCGCCACATTTCTGGTCGACCGAGTCGCATCCATGGTGTTACCGCCTCGGCCGATTGTCGAGTTTGAGCTGATCGACGGCGAAGAGCGGCCGTTTACGGTAAAAAATTTAACGAATAAATGGACGTTTATTGTCTTTGGTTTTACCTATTGTCCAGATATTTGCCCCACCACTCTTTCAGTGATGACTGAATTTCGTGACGCCTTATTACGTGACCGTGCTGACGCGAAAGACGTAAATTTTATCTTAATCACGGTGGATCCAGAGCGCGACACGCCAGCCGTGCTCAAGCAATATGTGCAGCATTTTGATCGCCACTTCTTGGGGCTCTCGGGTTCTGATTTACAGATCCGAAACTTGGCGAATCAGCTCGCCGCACCGTACGAGCTTACGAAAAAAGATGCTTCAGGGAGTTATTCGGTCTCTCATTCGGCATCGCTCTATTTAATCGACCCTCAAGCAAGGCATTACGCCACATACTTGGTGCCGCTGGATGCCGCGTTGATCTCACAGCGCTTTAGCGTGTTTAAGCAGTTGTATGCGGGGATGAAGGACGTGCGTTAAGCAGTGATCCCTCAGCTGAAGTTTGGTGTTAGCCTCTTGGAGGCACTCGCACGACGAGTTTACTTATTTTGCGCAACCATAAAGTCGACGGCCGCTTTGACTTCTTGATCACTCAGGCTTGGGTTTCCGCCCTTAGCCGGCATGACCCCGGCAGGGCTCTGTGTGCCTACCAGCGCATTGCGGTATAACGCCTCAGTGCCAGCCGCGACGCGAGTGGCCCATTGACCTTTATCACCGACTTTCGGTGCACCCGCAATACCTGTGCCATGACAGGCGACGCAACTTGCTTGGTACACCTGTTGCCCATCGCGGTCTTTGACTTGCACGACAACACTCGCTTGTGCAGGTTCAGTTGAAGCTTTAGCCGCGCCTGCCATCACGAATTTTGCAACGGGTGCGATACGGTCAGCCGTTGTCATGCCAGTGCCGATCAGATTGCGACGATGCGTTTCAACCTCTGCCGGAATATCGCGATGATGAAGGACGAGCATTGCGGCCATCAACATCAGTGCAGCCAAGATGCCCCACATGATGCACAGATTAACGGTAAAGAATTTTTTCATCATAGAAAGTCTTTTCACATCGAGCAGATTAAAAAACTGTTAGCGTTGCGCTAGCCTTGAACATTACGGTGAGAAAAAAATACTTCTTAAGAAAAATGTGTAATCCGCTTCAAGGGCGCCAATACCGATAAAAACAACGAGTAACAAGGGGGGGATCAAGATGGTGTAGATCAAGGCTATGGGTTCCCACATCATGTGCATAAAAACGGCAACAATCAAGCCCGCTTTTAACAGCATAAAAATCAAAATGAGTGACCATCTGAGATAGCCTTCAAAATGAAAATAATCGACTGCGTACGAAGCTGCGCTCAGGACAAATAGCAACGCCCATATCTTGAGATAAACACCAATTGGGTGCTGTTGGTCTGCCGCGTGTTCCATACAGTCTCCTACCAGAGATAAAAAAATGCGAAGATGAATACCCACACTAAGTCGACAAAGTGCCAATACAGGCCCATGATTTCGACGACTTCGTAATTGCCACGTCGGCCCGTCAAAAATCCTGGGCGTTCGTGATCAAGATCACCACGATAGACTTTGACCGCTACAATGACTAGAAAGATGACGCCAATGGTCACGTGGGTACCGTGAAAACCGGTGATCATAAAAAAAGCAGCGCCAAATTGATGAGCGCCCATCGGGTTGCCCCAGGGTCGCACGCCCTCTTCAGTAATCAATTTAGTCCATTCGAACGCCTGCATCCCAACAAAGGAAGCCCCGAGAATCGCCGTAATCACGAGCAAAATGAAGGTGACCTTACGATTTTTTCGATAGCCAAAATTAACAGCCATTGCCATGGTGCCGCTGCTGCTAATCAAGATAAAAGTCATAATCGCGATCAACACCAGTGGCACGTGACTGCCGGCGATTTCTAAAGCAAAGACTTCACTTGGATTGGGCCACGGCACAACAGAAGACATCCGTACCGTCATATACGAAATCAGGAACACACTAAAAATGAAGGTGTCGCTGACAAGAAAAATCCACATCATGACCTTGCCCCACGGCACCTTTTTGAACGCGATTTGGTCCGAAGACCAATCTGCGACAAAGCCTTTAGGATCGGCCGGATGGACTGGCAGTGCGGTGTGACTATGCGAATGCGCTTGGGTCATGGGTTCAAACCTTTTTTACTTGAAGCCGCAAAGTTTTAAAAGTGCGTCGAGGTTGTCCCCTGAAAAAAGCAAGCCAAACATGACCACCCAAACTAACAACAGAAAGTTCCAGTACGTTGCACAGAGATCAACGGTTTGCTTGACTTTGGCACGATCAAAGTTGTTCCACACTTTAGGAACGGTGTTACCCCAGACGAATAAGCCACCGACCATGTGTAAAGCATGCAAACCCGTCAAGATATAGAAAAATCCGATAGCAGGGATCGTGATGTCAAAATATGACATGGTGGTGAGCTGTCGCCACGCAAGCATTTGCCCAAACAGAAACACGATGGTCAGAGCACCGCCGGCAAGCAAACTCACACGCATGGTTTGCAACCGATTATGGTTTAACGCGTAGCGTGTGAGTTCGAACGCAAGGCTGGCAAGTAAGAGTGCACCGGTGTTCACCCACAGAAGCGAGAGTTGGGGCACAGGGCGCCAGTCAGAGTAGCCCATGCGACCGGCATACGCGACAATCAACAAAATAAACAACACGGCGACCACACCTAAAAATACTCTGAGCGCCAGCCGCTTCACCGGGCGTTCTGAGACATCGCCTGGGTAGCGATTATCGATTAAGGTCTGCTCAGCCGTCCAAGGCTTAGCCATCAAGCTTTTGATGATGCTCATGATGTTCGCTGGCCGTGAGGAGTCGATGTGGCGCTTTCATACACCACATCTTTGGGTGCGACATTCTGGGGGATGAAGTCTTCCTTGACCCCTGGCACGCTAAAGTCGTAAGCCCAACGATAGACGGGCGGTAAGGTGTCACCAAAATTGCCATGTATCGGTGGCGTGTGCGCGGTTTGCCACTCGAGTGTGGTGGCTTTCCAGGGATTGTCACCTGACGGCTCACCCTTAAAGTAGCTCCAAAATAAGTTGTATAAAAATATTGCTTGGAAGACGCCAACGATTAAGGCTGCAATCGTGATTGAGGCATTCAGGTGCTGCACAGAGTCAGGAATAAAACTTGTACCTTCGATTGCGAAATAGCGACGCGGCACGCCAAGGAAACCTAAATAGTGCATAGGCAAATAAATCGCATACGTTCCTAAAAAGGTCACCCAGAAATGGATTTTCCCCATCTTGACATTCATTAATCGGCCCGTCATTTTGGGATACCAGTGGTAGATTGCTCCAAATACAACCATGATGGGCGCCACGGCCATGACCATATGAAAGTGTGCCACGACAAACATGGTGTCAGAGAGCGGAACACTGACCGTGACATTGCCTAGAAATAAACCTGTGAGCCCGCCATGAATGAAGGCGAAGATAAAACCTAGCGCAAACAGCATCGGGACGGTTAATTGGATATTGCCTCGCCAGAGCGTTAGGACCCAGTTATAGACTTTGAGCGCCGTAGGAATCGCAATGATCAGCGTGGTGGTTGCAAAAAAGAAACCAAAGTAGGGGTTCATTCCGCTGACATACATGTGGTGCGCCCAAACCACAAAACTCAGGCCGCCAATAATGACAATGGCCCACACCATCATTCTGTAACCAAAAATATTCTTTCTGGCGTGCACACTGATTAAGTCTGAAACAATTCCAAAGGCAGGCAGCGCAACGATATAGACTTCTGGATGACCAAAGAACCAAAACAAGTGTTGAAACAATAAGGGGTTGCCACCGACGTGTTCACCTGGTCTGCCCAGCGACACAATTGCCGGCATAAAAAAGCTTGTGCCTAAACAGAGATCGAGCAACATCATCAAGGCGCTGACAAACAGTGCCGGAAAAGCCAGCAGCGCAAGAATGGTCGCTGTAAAAATTCCCCAGATGGTGAGGGGAAGACGCATCATCGTCATGCCGCGCGTACGCGCTTGTAAGATGGTCACGACATAGTTCAGGCCGCCCATCGTAAAACCGACAATAAAAAACATCAGCGAGATAAGCATCAAAATGATGCCTTCCCGCGAGCCCGGGGTTCCTTCAAGAATCGCTTGCGGAGGATAAAGTGTCCATCCCGATCCGGTTGGCCCTCCCGGAACAAAAAAGCTTGCGCACAACAAAATCACGGCAAAAAGATAAATCCAGTAACTAAGCATATTCAGATACGGAAACACCATGTCGCGTGCGCCGACCATGAGTGGTATCAAATAATTTCCGAAGCCACCCAAAAACAGTGCGGTCAACAGATAGACCACCATGATCATGCCGTGCAAAGTCACGAACTGAAGATAGTTACTAGGATTGATGAAGGTAAACGTATTAGGAAAACCCAGCTGTAGACGCATCAGCCAAGACAACACCAACGCGACTACGCCAATTGCTATCGCAGTGATTGAATATTGAATAGCAATGACCTTTGCGTCCTGGCTCCATACATATTTTCCCAAAAACGTCTTGGGATGATAGAGCTCCATTTCACCTAATTCGTTAGGTGGAGCGAAGTCAGTGGCGTCGTGTGATACGTGATCCATCAATATCTCCTGTCTTTACAAGATAGCTAAACTCATGCGTGACAACTTAGCAGGCGAATCATCGTAGGGTGTTGATGTACGCGACTAGGTCATTGATGATTTGGTCGTCGTTCAAAAAAGCTGCGACGTTTGACATTTGCGGTCCATACATATCTTTCGCATGTCCCCCGCGAATCCCTTTCTTGAAATGATTGAGCTGGGCCACCAGGTACCAGTCATCTATCGACTGCAGGCGTGGTGCGTTGGTTGCCTGAACCCCCATACCGGCCGCTCCGTGACAAGCGCTGCAGGTTGCATTGAAGAGGTCTTGTCCTTTGCCCGCGTTACCCTTGACCATCGCAGGTGCACGCGTATCAGGTAAAGAATGGATGAAAGCACTGACGTTGGCAATGGCAGCGGCATCTGGCAAGGTCGCAGCCATTGGTGCCATCATTTTTCCAAAGACGTCAAGTTCGTGCGTACCGCGCGCGCCGATTTTGTAATTTTGTAATTGGCGTCTCAGGTACCACTCACTCTGGCCATTTAGTTTAGGGGCGTTTAAAGCTTTGTTGCCTTCTGCTTGAGCGCCATGACAGGCTGCACACACGGCGTAAGAGGCTTTACCAAGTTGTAAATCGCCTTTTTGGTCAAGCTGGGTCTGTGCGTAGGTCGGAAAGCTGCTTAACCAAGTCGTAAATTCTGCTTCGGGTTGCACAACAACCTTACCGCGCATGACATAGTGTCCGACGCCGCACAATTCGTTACACAACAGGTCAAAAGCACCCTCGCGCGTAGGCGTGAGCCAAATATAAGTCAAGGTCCCAGGAACCAGATCCATCTTGGCACGAAATTGAGGGACCGCAAAATTGTGCAGCACATCGACCGAGCGCAGTAATACCTTGACAGGCTTACCTAGCGGTAAATGGAGGTCTGGATGGCTAATCAGGATGTCGTCTCGACCGTTTGGATCGTTGGGATCGATGCCAAACGGATTTTGATCATTGATGAATTTTGCATCTACCGTGCCGAGCTTGCCGTCTTGACCCGGAAAGCGATAGCTCCAGTGCCATTGTTTTCCGACCGCTTCAACAATTGCCGCATCTTGTGGAACGGTCACGAAATTGGCCCACACGAACAGGCCTGGGGTCAACATTGAGGCGATGCCGATTGTTGTGATACCGATGAGCCACCACTCGAGCTTCGTATTCTCGGGCTCGTAGGCTGCTTTGCTACCTTTTTTCTGTCGAAAACGAATGACGCAGAACACAACGAACAAATTGACGGCGATAAAAACGATACCCGTGACCCAAAAAGTGAGGCTAATCGTTTCATCCATCGCGCCCCAGTTTGAAGCGATTGGGGTGAAGTACCAAGGGCTCAACAGATGAAATAAAACCGAGCCGACAACTAATAAAGTTAATACAATTGCTATAGCCATAGTGTTGGGCCACCGTTGTGAACATCAACGCCACATGAACGGTTGTTACCGTGGCGAGAGTTGCTTGTCAAGGAAAAACAGAAACAGTGAAGCGATGTAGCAGTCGAGCAGTTAACGATCTATAACTTTATATTTTTGATCTGTCATGCTTGCAACTGAATGTAGTCCGGTACGAACCCTACATGCCCAAGAAGAGGCTAATTAATGCGCAGAGTGTATTAGATATTTGTTTACTTGTCCGGCATTTATGCAAAATAAATTTTGCGGGTTTACCCTTAATAGTATTTTGAGTTTATTGATTTGATTTAGCTTTGAGTAAAAATTGTTTTAAGTGTTGGGTACATCAAAAGGCTCACAATTAGCCACGGAACGCACGCCAGGGCCACATCGACTAACCAAGGCTGGTGTGCAAAATTAGCTTGCTTAGTTGAGGTTCGAACGTGATGCATGACGAAGGTATAAAGCACCACGACCACGACAACGGCAATCGTCAATAGTGTGAAGGTGAGTAGCAAGAATGTATCAATTGGCATAGGTGTGCTTGCCTTTTGTTTTGTCAAGAGATCAGCCACTATAGTCGATTGTTTTTTTAGACAAGCTTTTTAGCCTTGTTATCGATTCATCTGGACTGCTCTGCGATCTAGTTGCACTGGGCCCTGCTCTGCCCTATGCTTTAGCTACAAAAAGTTGCTCAACGCTGAGGTCGCAAACTCGCTCAGTTGAGCAGCCAAAACATAACCGGAGACTTGACATGCAAAATCAATCAAATGATGGACACTACGAGGTGCTGTGGCCACGCAGCCCGATGCAAGTTCAGGGAAAATCTTTGGCCAAACGGCTTGACACCTTGAATGGCAAAATCATTGTTCAGCTTTGGGATTACTTATTCAAGGGCGATCAGGTGTTCGATGCCTTAGAAGAGGGATTGAAAGTTAAATTCCCGAGTGTCACTTTTATACATTGGAGCGTGTTCGGTAACACGCATGGCGCCGATGAGCGACAAATTTTGGCAGATTTGCCCAAACGACTCAAAGAATTAAAGGCGGATGCCGTCATCTCAGGAATGGGTTGCTGAGGCAGCTGCACGCCCGCCGTGTTGCGGGCGAGTGCAGTATGTGAAGAAGCGGGTGTACCCAGTTCTTCACTGGTCAGTCAGGGATTTTTACAGCTTGCCGCAGCCTCGTCGATCGGCTTGGGCTTGCCCAGTATGCCGGTGGCTTTGGTGCCAGGGCACCCAGGCGCCCAAAGCCCCACTATGCTGCGTCACAATATATTAGAGGTCACCACGGCAGAGGTCATTAAGAATCTTATGCAGGCCAGTGGGACCGGTCAGACTGTATCAGAGCCTCAAGCACAGGACATCGTGTTTCAGGGTGGTTTTGACGCAGTGAATCAACTTTTTCTTGAAAAAGAGTGGAGCGATGGCCTACCGATCGTTCCGCCAACGCGAGCCAAAGTTGAAGCATTTTTGCGCTACACCGACAGAAAGCCCGACGAAGTCTTGGGCGTTTTGTTACCGGACAACCGCGCCGCCACGATTTGGAGCATTGCCGTCAATGGCGTGATGGCAGGATGCCGTCCAGAATATATGCCGATCTTGGTTGCCTTGGTGCAAGCCATGGCAGACCCCGCCTACGGCGTCGAACATAGCGGCAACACCCCCGGCGGCGAGACCTTGATTATTTTGAATGGCCCAATCGTTCAACAGCTCGGCTTCAATTATCGAGAAAATGTCTTGCGCGATGGCTTTCAGCCGAACACCTCAGTTGGTCGGTTTTGGCGGTTGTATCTACGCAATGTCGCGGGCTTTTTATTGCACAAAAACGATAAAGCCACCTTTGGTAATACCTGGCGCGTCGTCGCCGCCGAGAACGAAGAGGTTCTACGCGCCATTGGCTGGAGTCCAACGAGCGTCGAAATGGGTTTTCAAGCCAGCGACAACACGGTCACCATTGCGCGCTACACCGGCGGCAATTTGATTGCCTCGGTCTCGGGCAGCACGCCCGAAGAGATCATGCCGATTATTGCGGATGCGGTGATTCGCCAGCATTCATGGCAAATTACCTTCACAGTTGGAGGCGCCTACGGAACCTTACGCCCGCTGATCTTGCTCAGTCCAATTTTGGCCGAGGCGATTGCGCAAGGCGGTTGGTCAAAACAAGCGGTCAAACAATACTTGTTCGAGCATGTACGCATCCCTGCCCGCAAGTTTGAGTACATGCTTCGCGTCTGGGCCGAAAAGCCCATCTGGAACCTCACCGAAGAGTATCAGGCCGGAAGAATACCCAAGGTTTTTTGCGAATCAGACGATCCGGATCGTCTGGTACCTTTGGTCACCTGCGTCGATGACTTCATGATCGCGGTCACGGGCGATCCCTTGCGAACCAACGCCTATATATTCGCCCACAATGGTCGCTTGGGCTACCCCGTTGCCGCGTCAATCGACTTACCTGCGAACTGGAACTTTTGAAACCTGATCGGTCTAGAATAGAGAAAAAGGAGTCGAGCATGAGTCTTTTAAATGCTGCACAAAAATTGCATGTCCTTCATCCTGGAGTTGAAGCAAATACTCTGGTTAAAAATCCACACGATCTGATCCCCGAGGGTGGTCGTGCGCAAGGACAGCGTCAACTCGCCCCGCGACTCGCAAGCTTGGTGGGCAAACGGCTGGCCCTGCTCGACAATAACAAGGTCAACGCGCGCGAACTACTCACAGCCTTCGGCGCGCAATTGCAGCGCTTGGGCGTAAGCGACATCAAGATGTGGCGCAAACCGACTTCAGCTGCTGCAGCACCCTTCATCTCTGAGATCACTGCATGGAAACCCGATCTGATGCTCACGGCCTCAGGCGACTGAGGGTCGTGCTCGTCGTGGAGTGTCCACGACTCGCACACGATAGAGTCTCTCGGGATTCCAACCGTGACGTTCTGCACCCAGCCGTTTCGCGGGATCGCGGCGACACGTTCAAAGTCTTTGGGTTTGCCTGGGCTACCCATTCTATTAATCGATCATCCTCTCGCAAACCGTACCCTGCCAGAAATCGATGTCATCACACAAGAGCGGTTAAGCGATGTCGTGCAATTTTTGACTGGTCTACCCAAAACTTAAGACCAACACCGCACCGAAAGTCGCGAGTCGTTCAACAGACGGAGGGCTCGTGATGAGCACCAGCGCAACAGTATTAGAGCTAGATTCATCGCCCGATTCATTGCAAGATTATTTCGAGCGACAAGGCTGGACCGATGGTCTACCGGTTGTTCCTCCGACACCTGAGCGGGTCGCGGCAATGATTGCTGGAAGTGGCTTGTCCGCAACCGCCGAAATTGCCGCAATTGCGCCCGGCTACGCTTTGTGTAGTGTTGAAAAGCTTGCGATCAATGCCGTCATGGCGGGCTGTCGTCCAAGTTACATGCCCGTGCTCGTGGCTGCCCTCAGAGCGCTCAGCGTGCCTAGTTTTAACTTGTCGGGCGTTCAGTCAACCACTCACCCAGTCGCGCCAATGCTTGTGATCAATGGGCCGATTCGTCATGAGATCGGCCTGAACTGTCAGTCGAATGTTTTTGGCCAAGGCTTTCGGGCCAACGCGACGATCGGACGTGCGGTTCGCCTCGTCTTGATGAATATTGGGCAAGGTATCCCCGGAAAAACGGATATGGCGACGCACGGTACACCCTGCAAATTCAGTTTTTGTGCGGGCGAAAATGAAGAGCAAAATCCCTGGGAGCCCTTTCATGTTGAACACGGCCTGGCGCTGAGCGATAGCAGCGTGCTGGTCCACGCAGCGGAGTCGCCTCATAATGTTCAAGACCATGCAAGCGCCAATGCCGCTGAGTTGTTACTCATGATTGCGGATGTGATGATGACTGTGGGCGGCAACAATATGAGTTCGGGTGGTGAAATGCTGCTCGCACTGGGCCCCGAGCACGCCGCAATGTTGGCAAAACATGGGATGAATAAACAAGATATTCGTCAAGAGCTACACACCCGCATGCGACTTCAACTCAGTCGCGTCAGCGAAGGCTGTCAAGAATGGTATCGAACGAAACGCAAAACGTTTAATGTCGTACCCGGCACAACGCATATTCCGTATTTGGATGAAGCATCTCAAATCCAAATCATTGTTGCGGGTGGCCAGGGCTTGCACTCGATGGTTATACCCAGTTTTGGTATTTCGCATTTTGCACTTGAGAAAATTGACTCGTAAATAATGATTGTTGCAACAGCAGGACATATTGATCACGGTAAAAGCACGCTTGTTAAGGCGCTTTCAGGGGTGGATACCGATCGATTACCAGAAGAAAGAGCCAGAGGCATCTCGATCGACCTCGGCTTTGCCTATCTCACGCTTGCAGAGACGCCAACCATTGGCTTTGTGGATGTGCCCGGGCACGAACGCTTTGTGCGCAACATGCTGGCGGGTGTCTGTGGCATTGACTATGTCATGCTTGTGGTGGCGGTCGACGACGGTGTCATGCCACAAACCATCGAGCACTTAAGCATTGTGAACTTACTTGGCGTTCAGGCAGGCGTTGCCGTACTGACCAAAGTCGATCGAGTCTCTACTGAACGTGTCGCGGAAGTCCGTCAGCAAGTACGGGCGTGTCTACAGGGTACGAACCTGGCAGGTATCGATATCGTCGAATGTTCGGCATTGACGCAAAGCGGGTTTCCTGAGCTACGCAATCGTTTGGCCCACGCCGCTCGCGAACTTCACCCCAAAACAATAGAAGGTCAATCCTTTCGGTTTGCAATTGATCGGTCGTTTTCCATTGTGGGTAGTGGGACTGTCGTGACCGGAACGGTTTTTGCCCACCAAGTGCGTGTGGGAGATCGCTTGACGATCTCTCCGGCAGGTATCAGTGTTCGCGTGCGTGGCATTCACAAAAATAGTGTTGCCGTCACCGAGGCAAGGGTTGGCGAGCGCTGTGCGCTCAATATTGTTGGCGTCAGCACATCAGATTGTGGGCGCGGCAACTGGCTCGTTGCGCCCACCCTGCACGCACCCACGGCACGCTTAGATGTCAGTTTGACCGTCTTAGGCACTGAAACACACGGCCTCGCGCACTGGACTCAAGTGCACCTGCATGTCGGCACCACAGAAGTCGTGGCGCATGTCTCAATTCGCCGAGGTGGCACCTTGGCCTTTGGTGCAACCGGCCGCGCGCAGCTTGTTCTCAGCCACGCGGTCGCCTGCTTAAGTGGTGATCGCTTCATTGTGCGCGATCAATCGGGGCAGCGTACTCTCGGTGGCGGCAGCGTGCTCGATCCCTTCGCCCCGCAGCGAGTGCGGCAAAAGCCGCTCAGAGATACCGAACTTGCGGCCTTGAGCCACACTGAGCCAAGGGCGGCGCTGGCCGCCATGCTCTCTTGTCATGCCGATACCGGATTCGACGCTGATCAATTTGGGCGTAGCCTGAATATTACGCAGACAGAATTGTCGGCAATGCTCAAACAATTAAACGCACGCGTCATTGCAAAAGAACCAACCTATGTTCAGTTAAATGAGGCACACAAGAAGCTAACCGAACGTATTTTGATCGAGGTGCAGCGCCACCACCGTCTTGAGCCTCAGGCGGCAGGGATCAGTCTAAAAGAGCTCCGTCAGCGATCTGCACCGTACATGAAGGCGACGGTCTTTTTATCACTTCTGAAAAGTCTTGCTGTAGAAAAACAAATTGTCATACTAGGCGCTGTGATCGCTTTGACCAGCCATCAATCAACGGCAAATTCTTCTGATCAACTGATGTGGCAAAAAATTCAACCTGCGCTGATGACTGCAGGATTCAAAGCCTTAACGGCCGAAGCTTTAGCGCAAAGCGTCGGTTTGAAGACCTTAGTCCTGAGTGAGTTGTTGCATCGAAAAGTCAAAGAAGGCGAACTCTACCGGGTACGTTCAGAGCGCTTTTATACCCGTGCAAATATTATCGAGCTCTCGAAGCTGGCAAAGCAGTTAGCCCTTGCAAACCCAGAGCAAACATTTATTGCCGCGCAATTTCGCGATATTGTTGGAGTCAATCGTATGCTCGCGATTGAGATTCTTGAAGTGCTTGATCGGCTAGGTATTACACAGCGCGTCGGCGACGCGCGTAAGCTATTCAAATCAATCGAGAGTGTCTTCGGACCGCAATAAGCTAGCGCGCACCGTTCATTGATTGACGATCTTTGCGTCTTTGATGACCTGACCCCACTTAAGCGTCTCTGCTTCAATAAACGCTTTAAAGGCCTCGGGCGTACTGCCCGCATGGTCGGCGCCATGGCTGGCTAATTTTTGTTGAATGTCGGGTAACGCAAGTACCTGATTGATCGCGATGCTAAGCTGCCGCACAATGGGCTCGGGTGTTCCTGCAGGAACCATGGCACCACTCCAGGAGGTTGCCACATAGCCTTCGAAACCAGCTTCGATCATGGTGGGGACTTCAGGTAACAGCGCACTACGCGCAGGACTGGTCACCGCTAACGCTCTGAGTTTGCCCTGCTTCACGTGCTCGATCATTCCAGGCATTGTCGGAAACGCCACCTTCACCGTACCACTTAATAAATCCACGACTTGGGGGCTCGTCCCTTTGTACGAGATATGCACCAACTCGATGCCTGCTCTTGATTTGAACCATTCTGCAGCCAGATGAGGAGAACCGCCAACACCCGAAGAGCTATAACTGAGCTCGCCTGGGTGCGCTCGAATATAGGCGAGCAATTCTTTGACGCTATGGACCGGTAAAGAGGGATGCACAAGCAAAAAACTCGTTACCGACGTTGCTTGTGAGACGGCGACAAAATCTTTAAACAAGCTGTAGCCAAGATTTGGAAATAATGAGGCGCTCACCGCAGTGCCGATCGAGACCCAAAAAATGGTGTAGCCATCAGGCGCTGCGCGAGCCGCGAGTTCAGCACCGATGTTGCCACTCGCGCCAGGTTTGTTTTCAATCACAACGGGTTGACCCAACACTTCTGAGAGCTTTTGCCCAACGATTCGGGCGGGAACATCGGTTGACCCCCCCGGTGGATAGCCGACAATAATCTTGAGCGGTTTACTGGGAAAGGTTTGCGCCTGGACATTGAACAGATTGAATGCCGCGCATAGACTTACGAGGACGGCAGCCCAAACGCTTTTAACTCGATTTTTTGTCATGACCGTATGCAAAAGTTGCCTGAATGGCATTGAATTAACAAAATATAAGCACTCGTAGTTGGTAGATTCTCTGAACATACCATTCATTCAGTATATTTTAGTGGTAAACATAATACTTTAGCCAAGGTGCGCAACTCGTACCTGTGAAGTTTTGCAGTCTCTAACAATTAGGGGTGACGACATGATTCGACTCATTCAAAAAATAACGCTGCGCAAGGCCTTGAATCATTGGTCTGTCAGTGTTTCTGCCGGAGCCCTTGGCTTACTCTGTGCGCTGGCACCCGCAAGTGCACAGACGGATTACCCAACGCGATCGATCAAAATCGTAGTGCCCTATACCGCAGGGGGTAATGTTGACATCACCGCGCGGATCATTTCAAAAAAATTATCTGAGCAGCTTGGGCAACAAGTGATTGTTGAAAACCGCCCGGGCGCAAGCACCATCATCGGTAGCCAGTCTGTCGCAAAAAGCCCGCCTGATGGCTACACCTTGCTGGTAACCGGCACGATCACGTCGGCCCACACCATGAATCCGGGGCTGTTCGCGAACCTGCCCTATGACACGAACAAAGATTTTGCACCCGTTAGCTTAGTGACTCAGTTGTCATTAATCGTGGTGGTGCACCCTTCACTGCCCGTCAAAACACTAGCGGAGCTCATCGCTCTGGCAAAAGCACAACCAAAACAGATTAACGTGGCAACGGGGGGCTCTGGCGGCTCATCGAATTTGGCGGTTGAATTGCTGACTATGGCCTCTGGCGCGCAATTCACTGCAGTGCACTACAAAGGCAATGCACCAGGCTTGGCAGACACGGTTGCAGGGCAAACCTCGATGATGATTGAGACGACCTCGACTGCGTTGCCGCACATCAGGGGTGGCAAACTGCGGGCGCTCGCCGTCACAGGCGTCAAACGCTCGCCGCTGTTGCCCGATGTGCCTACCGTCGCTGAATCAGGGTACCCAGACTACAACGTCACCTTTAAACTCGGCATGCTTGCGCCGGCCGGTACACCTAGCGCCATCCTAGAAAAACTTGCAGGTGAAATCGCCAAAATTTCACGCGACCCGGTCACTCAAAAAACCTTCGCCGAGCAAGGCTCTGAAGCAATCAGCAGCACACCAAAAGCCTTCGCCGCCGAGATCGAAGCTGACATCATCAAATGGACTGACGTCATGAAAAAGAACGGGATCAAGGCCGAATAAAAGTTTTAACTGAAGCCGCATCTCCGTGACTTAAAAGAGGACAGCGCCTGGCGCTGCACCCAATTAGGATTTGAACTTCGGTGTGACGGGTAAGACTGCAAGATCCTTCCACCCAATGGGTGCACCTGCTAGTTTTGCAGCCGCTGCGCCCAGAAGTCTATCGTCCCATTGATTCGCTAAAAAACGTAGGCCAGTCACCTCATTGGCCTCGCGAGAGCACAGCCAGTAAAGAGGCGGCAACATGGTCTCGGGTTGAATCAGCTCTTCTCGCAAGAAGGGTGCCTCGCCAGGAATCATCGGTGTGTTGACAATACCACCCGGCACAAGCACATTGACGGTCACGCCTGAGCCGTTCAGATCGCTTGCCATGACGGCACTGAGCCCCTCGGCAGCAGCTTTTGTTGGGCCATAAGGGCAGTAGCCCTCTCTGAGCATGGTGCCTAAACTTGTGGTGACATTGATGATGCGCCCCCAGCCGTCACCAAGCATGTGCTTTGCCACCACTTGACTGAGTAAAAAGACTGCATTCGCATTGACTGCGATCGCGTTGAGCCATTGTTGGGGTGAGACCTCGTAAAACTTCGGCGGATGCCGGTGATAGTCACTGCGGATTTGCCCCTGACCGAGGCCCGCATTGTTGATCAATATATTGACGCCACCTAGCTTTTCTTGGATGCGATCTACCAAAGACACGGCATCGAAGCGAGTGAGATCTTCTGTAAATACCTCAAGGCGTTCGGCCTGTTCAGACTGATTTGCCAAGTGCTTGAGTGCAAGCAAGCTTTGCGCGTCACGATCAACGGCGGCAATGCGCATGCCTTTTGCGAGCAAACCCAAGGTCATTGATTTTCCGATGCCGTTGCCGGCCCCGGTAATGAGTGCAACGGGCGCGTCTGAAGTATTTAGTGCCATGTTGTTTGACCTTGTAAATTCTCGCATCCAGAAATAACGAACTGTGCCCTCACAGAAATCGCCTCCTAAGTTTGTATTATGATAAGTTTACACAGATGAGCAGGTATTAGAGCAACGGCTCGGTACGACGTCCTCATCAATTTTGATAAAAAAACTAAAGAGACGCCCCATGTACAAACGCATCATGACCTACGTTGCAGCTGGCACCCTCGCACTCGCTTCGACCATAGCGTGTGCGCAATACCCAGACAAACCCATACGTCTCATCGTTCCGTTTCCGGCGGGCTCGGTCAC
>CAMCZQ010000060.1 GCA_945887835.1 Bordetella parapertussis
TGCCAGACGCCCCAGCGTGAACGAGGGTTAGGTTTAGCCTTAGATTGATAACGCTTACAAAACGCCGCATACACGCTGGCACACGCATCGAGGGTGCGCTCAAGCTTTAAGAACGCAGGATGCCAGACGGTCAGACCATCGTCTTTGAGTCGTGCGTAGGCAGCGTAGTTGCTGTAGGCGTAATCAAAGCCCTCAACCATCTTTGCAGCCAAGGGATTGGCGTGTATGTAGCGCAAGACCATCATGCTGTGGCGCACATCGTTGTCCTTGACGGGTTCGGCGTGGTAGCGCTGTTCCCAGAAATGACCTCGACGCAGCAACAGACGGTTCAACAGCATGGCGCAGTACCAATTGAGCCAGTGCATCAGCCGTGACATCTGGTGGGGCTGTGCGGGCTTTAGAAAGTAATGCACGTGGTTGCTCATGACGCATACGCCATAAAGTTTGAAGTTGAACTTGGCTTTGGCCCGAGCCAGACAGAACAGAATCGCTTGGCGGGCTTGGGGTCGGCGTAAATCAAACGCTTGGTTATTACAGCGCAGCGTGACGTGGTAACTGGTGTTAGCTTCAAAGCAGCGAGGTGGGCGTGGCATGGTGGGTATCCGGTTCGAGCTGACGGATAACCAGCTTAAAACGATGCTCAAGCTTTAGGCTTTCTGCCTACCGTGCGGGGACCTGCAAACATACCAATGGCATACCCAAGTGTTTCAAGAGAGCGAAGCCGAGCCGATGCCAAGCTATGTTCATGCCGTGCTGCGTTAGTGGCTTGTCCATGTCTGACTGTACGAACTGAGTTTATGCTTGGCAATACATTAATTTCTGGAATCAAAGCAAATTGTTAAACACTGTTTTGCCGAAATGATTCTGTCGATTCATTTTCCGATACTAAGACGTGATCACGGCGATAGTGGTTGCACCCTCGCGAAGCATTCAAGTAGAACTTATTACCTTGAGCATTATTGACAAACATCGACTGTTGGCACACGCTATCGTTTTATGCGAGGAGTCATCATGCAAGAACGTCGTATGACGCCAAAGATGCGTCTGTTCTCCAAGCTAATCACCGAGGGGCATAGCCCCAGTGAAAGCTACCGCCGTGCCTATGATTGCAGCAACAGCAGCACTGTCACTGTGTCTGCGAACGCCTGTAAGCTGTTAAAAGACGCTCGGGTGAGCGAAGTGGTGAGACAAGCCGAGCAGGCTGAAAGCATTATTTCAGACCCGCCAGCACTTCGAGCGCATATTCTGCGTCAGTTGTTAAATCATTCCAATACCATGAAGACTGAAAGCAATCAGATTCGTGCGCTGGAGTTATTAGGTAAAACCATCGGCATGTTCACTGACAAGGTTGAAACCAAGGTGGAACGTGTTGACCCCGAGCAGATTAAAGCCGAGCTTGAAAAGCGCTTGTTAGAACTCACTCACTAGCGTTTAAACGGTATTCAAACGCAAAGCCTTAGTGTCTGCCACATAGTCGTCTGCAAACTGATTGACGAATCAGTACTGCGCTTAGCTAACGTTGTCAGAGGCGTTTTGAGCCACCACAGAGCGTGAAATTAGCCGACTTATTGTTAAACCCATACCTACCCATAGGGTAGGGGTTAAAACCCCGTCAAAGCGCGTAGCCTGCGCATCAGTGCCATTGACAGTACATACGCACAAATCTTTAAATTGATGACAATGCTAGTACGTAATAAATAGCGTACTAGTAATCAGTGCGCAGAAGCAGTACTGATGCGGGTTTGACGCGGTTTAGAGGTGTGAACGAAGTTTTTAGAACACCGTTGAAAACTTCAAACGCACTGTAAACGAAAGCCTTTTAATCGAGTGTTGATTAATTAAATAGAATTACTAAATACCTTCACCCCCCTTATAGGGGGTTCGGTGATTTTCGGTTGTTTTGATTCACTGAATTTGGTGAATTTGGTGAATTTTTGTTATGTCCTTGCATTTGATATCCATCCATCATCCCAATTTAAAGAACCGTTCTGCGCTAAGCCGTTGATTGTGTCTCTAGCTATCGTGTTTTGTCTGTCAGATGCACAGGTAAGTTTGTTTGCCACGGCTAAAATCGCATCTTCAATACGAATCCTTTGCCCACCCTCGTTTTCTGGTGCGTGAGATAGAAGAGTAGTAATAACATTCATTGCAGTCTTTTGATTTTTTCCCCCAATAACTTTTACGGCTTTTATCTCAGACTTACTTGTGTCTTCAATAATCACACAAGATGTTTGATCCTCATAGATGCCTGTAGCGACACAGTATGTTTTAAGCTTGAATGAGTGAACGAGTCCATCGCTACCATCTTTGACTTTTGCCGTTGTCCAGCGCCTCACGCCAGCTGTTTTCGACACGTCTATTGAGGCATCCGCTGCGCTAATTAAGGAGCTATGACCGCGCATACCTGCTTTAATATTTTTTCCCGTGTGATGAACGGGTATAACTAATCCATTAGTGAGTCTTTGTAACTGTTTAAATGAATTAAGTATTATTCCCATTTCTTTTGATGAGTTTTCATCAATCAACGGAGCAGCACGGTTTAAGGTGTCAATGATAAAAACGGAATTGGCAGGGGCTGTTGCAGCTAATTCTTGAACGTCATCTGGATTTGGCAAATTAAAATCATCGAACAAAAACTGAAGTTGCTCTGGCAGGGAACGCGCATTTGCCTGTTCCCATGCTGCGATGCGCAGGCGAAAGCCCGCTTGCCCCTCTAGGCAGAGGTAAACAACAGGTCTTTGTTCGACTCGATAGCCAAACCATCTGCGACCTTCTGCAATTGCGCAAGCCAAGTCCAGCGCTAGAAAAGATTTCCCACTGCCACTGGCTCCGTAAATGACAGCCAAGCCCTGTGCGGGCAAAACATCTTTGACACACCACCGTAAAGGCGGCAATGACTTTATAAATTTTCCATCGACAAGCTTATAACGCGTGGTTTGAACATTAGTCATTTTGCATCTCCGATATTCGTGTCTTTCTGATCTTGTTGTTTCTTTAGATGCAATGTGTTCATGATGGGACTTCCGTGTGAGCATTGGACGACGGCACTTCGTTTAGATGAGTCCGTTCTCGTAACCAATCAATCAAATTGGATTGCACATATCGAACATTGCGTCCGACCTTGACGAAAGGAAGCTTATAGCGCCCTGTGCTACGCCACACTTGCAGTGTTCCCGGCGTGACATCAAGAATCTTTGCCGCTTCGTCTCCCGTAAGGAGCTGTTCAAACTGCCACAGGTTTACTGGTGAATTTTCTTCATGGCGACTTGATGCTTCGGTGGAGGGTACTGGTTTCATTTGAACTCCATAAGTGATGCTGCGAAACGCAGCGTGTGCAGTAATTATGGAGGGAATGTTTCGTTTTTTTTAGAGGGCTTTTTTTAAAAAAATCGAGTTATTTTTTTCGTTCACCCAAGATAAAAAACGCGAAGCCGCGCAGTTATTGATTGTTAGGGGTGCGTAAAAGCATTAAAAAAAAATCACCCTTTTGCGGAGTGATTTTTTCATCGTGTTGCGTGGTCACAACGGTGTCGCGTAGGTCGTCGTTTAAACGCTGATCAAAATTGAAATTAGCGTTTTAAATTTATTGTTATCCAAGCTTCTGCGCTAACTGTTCAACGTTCGGATGGTAATAGCGTTTCAACATAGCCAAACTTTTATGCCCCGACACAGCTGACAGTTCAATCAGGTTCGGCAGCTTCTCAGCCATGCGCGTAATTGCCATATGACGTATGTCATGAAAGTGAAAGTCATCGAGTTTCGCCAGCTTTCTTGCGCGATCAAAGCTTGCGGATAATGCCGGTCCGTTTATCGGGAAAATCGTACCTTCAATATTGCGTGGTAGGTGGGTAAGAATCTCGAGAGCCTTACTTGAGAGAGGGACAGTCCGAGCCGTGCCGTTCTTTGTCAGTGCAATAAATGCAGTGCGTTTACTGAGATCAATATCAGCCCAGCGCAGCCCAAGTATTTCACCACGGCGCATTGCTGACTCAAGAGCAAACTGGGTTAGCGGTAACACCCAGATATTGCCGTTTTTGACTCTTGGTTTTAACGCGGTAAATAGACTTTCTAGTTCAGTGTCAGATAGGCACTTATTTCTACCTGAGGGTGTTGGTGGCTTGCGAACAAGAGGTACTGGGTTTGTAATATTGATTCCCCATTCCCGTCGGGCGTGATTAATGATTGACGAAAAGTACGACAGTTCACGAATCACAGCGCCAGCGGAAACCTGCTTCAGGCGTTCGTCACGATATGCAGCGAGCTTAGTGGGGGAGAGGGCGACCATGTTGAGCTTGCCAATCCAATGGCGGGCAAGCGCTTTGAGTCGATAGCTGTCTTCTCGGCAACTTCTGGTGGTGGGGGTGACTTCTGCAATGTAGCGTTCGACCACTTCAGCGAATGTTGTGTTTTCGGCTAAGGCAACACTGGTATATGAACCCTTGTCGATTTGGGTTTCGATGTGCCTTGCCCAGCGCTCAGCGTCTTGGCGTGTTTGAAAAGACTTACTGACCGCCGGTTGCCCTTTGCGTAATATTCTTGCCTGCCAGACGCCATTGCGATTGCGTATTGATGCCATTTTCCTGCTCCATTTGGACAGGAATTGGACACAACCCAGCTAAACCAGCCTAACGCATTGAAATCAAAGCAGTTCTACGAGTTCTCAACCGCCTTGACCATATCCTCAATCACCTTCTTCGCATCGCCAAACACCATCATGGTTTTGTCCATGTAGAAGAGTTCGTTGTCTAGGCCGGCATAGCCGGAGGCCATTGAGCGCTTATTGACGATAATCGTTTTGGCTTTGTAGGCTTCTAAGATTGGCATGCCTGCGATAACTGACTTGGGATCATTTTTTGCAGCGGGGTTGACCACGTCGTTGGCACCCAACACGAGCACCACATCGGTTTGCGCAAACTCGCTGTTGATGTCTTCCATCTCAAACACTTGATCGTAGGGGACTTCAGCCTCAGCCAGCAGCACGTTCATGTGACCAGGCATACGACCGGCAACAGGGTGAATCGCGTACTTCACGATCACACCGTGTTCGGTCAATTTTTCGGCCAACTCTTTCAAGGCATGCTGTGCACGCGCGACCGCCAAGCCGTAGCCAGGCACAATCGTGACAGTTTCTGCGTTGGTAAGCAAAAAGGCCGCATCGTCAGAGCTACCTGAACGCACATTGCGCTGCTCTTGGCTACCTGCTGCTGCGCCGGCGTCAGTGGTGCCACCAAAGCCACCCAAGATCACGTTAAAGAACGAGCGGTTCATGGCCTTACACATGATGTAAGACAAGATCGCCCCTGAAGATCCCACGAGCGAGCCAGCAATAATCAGCATTGGGTTATTCAAAGAAAAACCAATCCCTGCAGCAGCCCAGCCCGAGTAGCTGTTAAGCATCGACACCACAACTGGCATATCCGCACCACCAATCGGGATGATGATCAGCACTCCCAACACGAAGGCGATTAAGGTCATGATCACAAAAGGTGTCCAACTTTGTGTGGCCATAAACCAGGCGCCGCACCCTAGCATCACAAGCGCTAAGGCCAAGTTAAACAAGTGTTGCCCCGGAAACGATACCGGTGCCCCTTGAAAAAGCCTGAATTTATATTTGCCTGACAATTTGCCAAACGCAATCACTGAGCCCGAAAACGTAATTGCGCCCACAAAGGTACCAATAAACAATTCAAGGCGATTGCCCACGGGTATCGGTTGCCCCGCAGCAGCCACGACTTTAAACGCCTCTGGCTCCGCAACAATAGCGACTCCGATGGCAACAGCAGCCAAACCAATCATGCTGTGCATAAACGCCACCAGCTCAGGCATTTTGGTCATCTCAACGCGCTTGGCCATCACCGTGCCAACCGTGCCGCCGATTAGCAAGCCTAATAAGACCCAGCCCAAGCCTGCGACGGTGCGCGCCTCATTCACTGAACCGACGATCAGGGCTGCAGTTGTCAACACCGCAATCACCATTCCGATCATGCCAAAGGCATTGCCTAAGCGCGAAGTGGTGGGGTGAGACAAGCCTTTAAGTGCCTGAATAAAACAGACTGAAGCAACCAAGTACAACAGCGTGACAACATTGATCGAAATCATGCTTTGCCCCCAGTTGCGTGGGCATCATCGGCTTTAGCCTTGGGTGCTTTTTTCTTGAACATTTCAAGCATTCGGCGTGTGACTAAAAAACCGCCAAACACGTTAACCGCTGCAAGTGCCACGGCAAATACGCCCATGCCGCGCGCTAAGCCGCCTTCGGTGAGCGCAGCAGCCAACATGGCGCCCACGATCACAATCGCCGAGATCGCGTTGGTCACGGCCATCAAGGGCGTGTGCAGCGCAGGGGTGACGTTCCAGACCACGTGGTATCCCACGTAAATGGCCAGAACAAAAATAATCAGATTGATAAGGGTGGGGCTGATCGCATCCATTATGTCTTCCGTAAGTTTTGGCCGCCTTCGCAGACCAGACAGGCTTGAACAATATCGTCATCACGTGCAATGGCGAGCTTGCCTTCTTTATCGATAATGAGCTTTAAGAAGTCAAGCAAATTACGGGCATATAAGGCCGAGGCATCTGTGGCAACCATGCCTGGCAGATTGGTCAGGCCTACTAACGTGACACCGTTTTCTTGCACCACCAGGCCTTTTTGTGACAGGGGGCAGTTGCCGCCTCGCTCTACGGCCAGGTCAATAATGACTGAACCAGGTTTCATGGCGCGCACGGTGTCGGCCGAGATCAGCGTTGGGGCAGGGCGGCCTGGAATCAGCGCGGTGGCAATGACCAAATCGGCTTGTTTGCAACGCTCTGACACCAACACAGCCTGGCGTGCCATCCAGCTTGCGGGCATGGGTCGGGCATAGCCGCCAACCCCTTTGGCGATTTCTCGCTCTTCGTCGGTTTCAAAGGGCACGTCAATAAATTTTGCGCCCAGCGACTCGACTTGCTCTTTGGCGGCGGGGCGCACATCAGAGGCTTCAACCACAGCACCCAAGCGCTTGGCAGTGGCAATGGCTTGCAAGCCTGCAACGCCTGTGCCGAGGATCACAACGCGGGCAGCTTTGATCGTGCCGGCTGCCGTCATCATCATCGGAAACATGCGCCCGTAGTATTGAGCGCCGAGCAGCACGGCTTTGTAGCCTGCCAGATTGGCTTGTGAAGACAGCACATCTAAGCTTTGCGCGCGGGTGGTGCGCGGTGCGGCTTCAAGTGCAAAGGCGGTCAATCCTGCCTGCGCCATTGCGTCAAGACCTTCGGCATCAAAGGGATCGAGCATGCCCGCTAATGCGGTGCCAGCTTTAATTAAAGGCAACTCGGCAGCGCTAGGTGCCCGCACTTTGAGAATGAGTTCGGCATCAAAGACCTGTGCCGCAGTGGCGAGCGTGGCGCCCGCTTGCGCGTAGGCCTCGTCGCTAAAATGCGCGGCCAGGCCAGCATCGTGTTCAACGAAGACTTGGTGGCCTGCTGCCACATATTTTTTGACCGTTTCCGGCGTTGCCGAAACCCGTGTCTCTTGATCGCGGGTTTCGCGCGGGATGCCAATGCGCATCGACTTCTCCGAAGGTAATATCTATGAGTCGCGAGTGTACCTGTTTTGACCCCTCAGCTTGTTGAATCAAGCCTGAAAACCCTTCGGTTTTCTGAGAAACTGCCATTTGTGGCAGACCCCGTCGCCAGCCAAGGCAGTGGCGAATGAAGCGACTACAATTTGGCATATGGATTCTTTAGTACCTATGCGCCCCACGGGGGCTAAAAAGCGAGTCGTAGTCGGCATGTCTGGCGGAGTCGACTCGTCAGTCACGGCCTGGCTACTGAAAGAGCAAGGCTATGAAGTCATCGGCCTGTTCATGAAAAACTGGGAAGAGGACGACGATTCAGAGTACTGCTCAACTCGGCAAGACTGGCTGGATGCCGCAAGCGTAGCCGACGTGGTTGGGGTTGATATCGAAGCCGTGAACTTTGCAGCCGAATACAAAGACCGAGTCTTTGCCGATTTTTTGCGCGAGTATTCAGCCGGGCGCACGCCTAATCCTGACGTTTTATGCAACGCAGAGATCAAATTTAAGGCCTTTTTAGATCATGCAATGACGTTGGGCGCTGACCACATCGCCACCGGTCATTATGCCCGGGTGCGTGCGGTGCAAGGTCCAAGCGGGTCGCGCTATCAGTTGCTCAAGGCGCTTGATCACACCAAAGATCAAAGCTATTTTTTGCATCGTTTGAATCAAGCGCAGTTAGCGCGCACCTTGTTTCCGCTTGGCGAAATCACAAAAAACGAAGTGCGTCGAATGGCACACGTGCTCGGGCTACCCAACGCGGCTAAAAAAGATTCAACCGGAATTTGTTTTATTGGCGAGCGACCGTTTCGCGAATTTTTAAATCGTTATTTGCCAACCGACCCGGGTCCGATCGTGACGCCAAGCGGTGAAAGGGTGGGCACCCATCACGGGCTGTCGTTTTATACGCTGGGTCAGCGCAAAGGTTTGGGTATCGGTGGAGTAAAAGGCCAGCAGCAGGCCGATGGTACAGGTCCGGTTTGGTATACGGCGCGCAAAGAGATGGCCTCAAATACGCTACACGTTGTTCAGGGACATGATCACCCTTGGCTGCTCTCGCAGACGTTGCAGGCGGGCCAAGTGAGCTGGGTCGACGAGCGAGCGCCACAGGGTGGGGCCTATGCTGCAAAAACCCGTTACCGACAAGCCGATGCAAGTTGCTTGCTCACTGCCCCGCCTGTTGACGTGGCTGCTTCGGTGGTGCATCCCTCGGGCACCGCCGGCGCAGCGCCAGATCTCGCTCGATTTTTGTTGACGTTTGCCGAGCCGCAATGGGCGGTAACACCGGGGCAGTCTGCTGTTTTATACGATGGCGATATCTGCCTGGGTGGCGGTATTATTCTTTGACGACAAACTACTGCGTCACGCGCCACAATCATTCAGGTGGCGGGCGGTTTGGTCTCAAGAAAGCTTTGACGGCTACTCAGTTTTTTATCTAAGCGCGCCAAGTTCGGTTGGGTGCTGCGCCAGTCGATGTGGGCAAAGCGCAAATCCAAATATCCCAAGACACACCCTACCGCGATATCGGCCAGCGTGAAGCCTACGCCCATGCAAAAGCTTTGCTCGCCTAGGCCGGTTTCCATGGCGATTAAGGCGGCGTCTATTTTGCCGTACTGGCGCTCGATCGCTTCAGGACTTTGCTGAGCAACAGGGCGCTTTAATTCCATCACAATCGCGATGCTTGCATCCAGTGTGCCATCGGCAAGGGCTTCCCAGCATTTGACTGCCGCGCGCTCCTTGCCGCTCTTTGGGATCAGGCTGCCAACCGGCGATAAGGTATCCAAGTACTCAACAATGACACGCGAGTCAAAGAGGGCGCTGCCATCGTCCATGACCAGGCACGGTACCTTGCCTAAAGGGTTGTGCTCTTGAATTCGGGTGTCTGGCGCCCAAACATTGCCGTCTTCTGGCTGATAGTCGAGCTTTTTTTCAATGAAGACGACGCGAACTTTACGAACGTAGGGGCTGGTGGGCGAAGAAAGCAGTTTCATAGAGAGGGTGATGCAAAACAGTTTTGAGTAAAAAGTGATACACAAAAAGTGATCTCGAGGGCCATCAGGCGGGGATTATTGGCAAAAGAGTCTAGTTTATCGGTTTGGCACGCTCTAAGTCCGTTGCACGCCTCGCTAAACCCGCAATGTTTTCCATATCCTGCATGTTGCCTGAGTGTAAGGCATGCTTGGCTAGTTGGCGTATAAACCGAGGTGATAAACTTATACCTTAGCAAACTGTCGTTTTTTGGCAATACTTCATTACTTAGATCCATATGAAAACTAACCTTGCGTTGAGTGCTTTGAACGCCGTGTCGCCACTTGACGGGCGTTATGCCTCGCGTTGTGAGCTTTTGCGCCCTCTGTTGTCAGAGGCCGGCTTTATGGCACACCGGGTTGAGGTCGAGGTTGCCTGGCTGCTCGGCTTGTCAGAGGCCGGGTTGGCCGAGCTCAAGCCTTTTTCTGCTGACGCACGTAGCCGCCTGCAACAACTGGTGACAAACTTCTCTGAAGCCGACGCCGAGCGTATCAAACAGATCGAACGCGTCACGAACCACGACGTCAAGGCCGTTGAGTACTGGCTAAAAGAGCAAGTGGCCGGCTTTGCAGAGCTTGAGGCTGCAGGCGAGTTTATCCACTTTGCCTGCACCTCTGAAGATATCAACAATACGTCGCATGCCCTGATGCTTGGGCGTGCGCGCGATCAGGTGCTCGTGCCTCAGTTGCAACAAGTGTTGGCGAGCGTACAGCACATTGCGCACACGCAGGCTGCGCAGCCAATGCTTGCTCGCACCCATGGTCAACCCGCCACACCCACCACGCTGGGAAAAGAGTTTGCGAACGTCGCGGCTCGTTTGCGTGCGGCGATCGCTAATATTGAGGCGGTGGTGCCTCTTGCCAAACTCAACGGTGCGACCGGCAATTACAACGCGCACCTGTCAGCGTATCCTGAAATTGACTGGCAAGGCTTTAGCGCGCAGCTTCTGGGCGGGCTCGGGCTTAAGCAAAACGCGCATACGATTCAGATCGAACCGCACGACTGGATGGCTGCATTGTTTGATGCCGTGGCGCGCACCAATACGATCCTGATCGATTTAAATCGTGATATCTGGGGTTACATCGCACTTGGTTTTTTTAAGCAGCGCTTAAAAGATGGCGAGGTCGGTTCGTCGACCATGCCACACAAGGTCAACCCAATTGATTTTGAAAACGCAGAGGGCAACTTAGGCCTAGCCAACGCTTTGCTGCGGCATTTATCTGAGAAGCTACCGATTTCGCGTTGGCAGCGTGACCTAACCGATTCAACGGTGTTGCGTAACTTAGGCGTCGCACTTGGTTATTGCCTGGTGGCCTACGACGCGTGCCTGCGCGGTCTGGGTAAGCTCGAAGTCAACGCTGCGGCGATTGATGCCGATTTAGATCGTTGCTGGGAGGTCTTGGCCGAGCCTATTCAGACCGTTATGCGTCGCTATGGGTTGCCCGAGCCTTACGAGCAACTTAAAGCGCTGACCCGAGGCAAAGGGATTACCCAAGAGGCCTTGCGAGAGTTTATCTCTGGTTTGGCGTTGCCGCTTGAGGTCAAAGAGCGCTTGTTAGCAATGACGCCAAGAAACTACATCGGGTTAGCGCAGACACTTGCTAAAACGGCTTAGTCGCTGTAAAAATGCTGTAAAAATCCTTTAAAGAGTCTGCGACTGTGCTGAACTGTGCCCGCCGTTTAAACCGGTTTGCGTCGAATACGTTTTTTGATACTGTTAACCCTAAGTGTGATCGAGTCACCATGAAAAAATTGACCATGTTTTTATCGCTCTGTACCGTTGCTTCAGCCTTATGGATGCAGCCTGCGCAGGCGCAATTTGCCAAGCCAGAAGATGCCGTGAAATACCGGCAATCCGCGTTAACGTTAATCAGTTCGCACTTTGGCCGCATGCAGTCAACGGTTAAGGGTGCGACCCCTTACGATGCGGCTGTCATCAAAGCAAACGTCGAGATCTTGAAAACGCTTTCAGTCTTGCCCTGGGCCGCCTTCCCGACAGGCAGCCAAGCCAACAGCAGCGCCAAGGCTGAAGTCTGGTCAGACGCGGCGGGGTTCAAGCAAGCACAGCAAAAGTTCGAAGGAGCTGTCGTAAAGTTGTCTGAAGTATCAGGCAGCGGCGACCTTGAAAAACTACGCTCAGCCTTCGGCGACGTCGGTGCTAGCTGCAAAGCGTGCCATGACTCATATCGCGCAAAAAAATAGTGCCCGTCCGCTTGTAAGCATGTTGCGCGTTTTGCCTGGTGTTGCTTAACTCTTCAAGAAGGGCACGACAGCATCGAGGTATTTTTCTGGGATCTCGGTGGGAGCGATGTGCGCCGAGGGCACTAGTGTCAATTTAGCGCCCGTGATGCGCTCAACCAGTGCCTGGCCGCGCACCAGCGGCGTTGATAAATCAGACTCTCCAACCACCACAAGCGTAGGCGCTTGGATGTTAGCTAAGCGCGGGTATAAATCCAAATCACGAATTGCGGCACAGCAGCCTGAATAGCCATGCGCGGCCAGCGAGAGGGCCGTGTTGCGTACGCGTTTTAATTCGATGGGGTTCTTGGCCACAAAGGCTGGGGTGTAAAAGCGTCCAATGACTCCATCGATGATGGCGGGCATGCCGCCTTGTTTGAGCGCCGCCATGCGAGCATCCCAGATGGTGGCGTCGAACTCTGCGGCTGTGTGACTGAGCACCACGTGACGCAAGCCCATTGGCCGGCGTGCAGCGAGTTCCATCGCGACCATACCGCCTAAAGAGATGCCCCAAAAGTCATAAGAGGTCAAACGCGCGGCAGCAATCACGGCCTGCGCGTCGTCAGTCAGTTGCCCTAACGAGTAATCGCCTTGAGGTGCATCAGAGCCGCCGTGGCCTCGCGAGTCGTAACGCACGACATAAAAATCGCGCATCAGAGCACCAAGCACAGGATCCCATAACGAAAAATCTGTCCCCAGCGAATTACTGAGCACCAAAGCTGGTAGCGTCGCGTCGCCGTCTGCGCGCCAATAGATACGACAGGATCCGTTTGTGACGACTGGCATGGGGCATTCCTAAAATATAAATATTGAGGGATATTAGCAAAGAGTGTCGTGTTGCGCCTAGTTAAACGCACCCGGCGCGTTTAGGGCAAGGCCGATTAGCCACCACGCGAGTGTGCCGAGTAGCAGCGCCAAGACAAGCGCCAGACCGCGTACCCGCCAGTCATCTTGGGCGGGGTGGCAAACAACAGGCAGTGCCTCGCGCGCGACATCGCCGTGAACCATCGGCATCACTAGTTTTTGCCCTTTAAGTGTATAAAACAAAATCGCCGCCAGATGCAAGCCGACTAGGGCATATAAAAAGTTCCCGTTAAATTGATGTAAGCCCGTCAGGCGCTCAGAGACAGCCTGACTGACACGCGCGGCAAAGGGGCCTTGCGTCAAAATGTCGTCGTTGGCGAACAGACCGGTGAATCCTTGCCAGCCAACCACGCCCAGCAAACCAAGTACCGACCAAGCGCCTAACGGATTGTGGCCGGCACGTTTATCGGGTGACCGAAAATAGGCAAGCGTGCGCCGGGGAGACACGACGAACTGCGAAAACCGTGCATACCGCGGGCCGATAAAGCCCCAAATGACTCTGAAAACAATTAAGCACAGTGTGGTGATACCCAGACGTACATGCCAGTCCATCCACGCACCACCAAGCTTGACCGTTATGACCGCGCCGATCAGGCAAAGCGCGAGGGCGGCATGAAACAAGCGAGTGGGTAGATCCCAAATTCGCAGGGTAGTTGGCGCAGACAGAGGTATAGGTATCGGTGTACGCATGAAAGGGCGTTGACATGGCTCAAACCTTAGAGGTTAACCGAACGCGCGATCCAAGGCGCCGCTGCAGTGCTTGGCCAAGCGAGTTTGTTTTGCGCTGCAGCATTCTTTTGGGTCGCAACTTCAGTGAAATATGTCATGTATGTGTCATTGACTTTAGACTACCATCACACTCGTAAGTTTAATTTTACCGACTCCTTAAATCTAAAAAGCTAGTTGCTTATGTCTGCAGTGCTCTTCTCTGAGGTCAGTAAAAAATGGGAAACCGCCGCGGCGTTGCAGCCCACGACGTTAGCGTTAGCTCAAGGAGAGTTTTCGGTATTGCTTGGCCCTTCGGGTTGTGGCAAGACCACGACCTTACGTTTGATCGCGGGTCTTGAGACCCCCACCTCGGGGCAGATTCATATTTTTGAACGCGACGTCACGCGGCTTGCTTGCGCGCAGCGGGGTGTGTCAATGGTGTTTCAAAACTACGCGCTGTTTCCGCACTTGTCGGTGGCCGAAAATATTGTGTTTGGCTTGCGCGTGCGCCGTGTGGCTAAGCCTGAGTTGCAGCAGCGACTCAAGCACGTGCTTGAGCTTTTAAGCCTTGAACCCTACCAAGATCGTAAACCGGGTCAACTGTCGGGTGGGCAGCAACAGCGCGTTGCCCTCGCGCGCGCTCTGGTGGCCGACAGTCAGCTCTGTTTAATGGACGAGCCGCTTTCAAATCTTGATGCTCAGTTGCGTCAAGAGATGCGTCACGAATTGCGCGCCTTGCAACGCAAGCTCGGCTTGTCAGTGGTGTACGTCACGCACGATCAAACTGAGGCGATGAGCATGGCCGATCGCGTCGTACTCCTAAAAGACGGACGCGTCGAGCAAGTCGCCACCCCCTTTGAGATCTACCAACAGCCAGCCACTTTATTTGCTGCCCAGTTTATTGGCAGCGCCCGCATGAACGTGCTGAAGCTTGAACAGGGTTGCCTGGCCGGCACCCGCATCGCCGTGGCGGCGCCCGAAGGTGCTGTGCATATGGGCTTGCGTCCTGAGGATGTTGAACTTGGTAGTGGCCATCGCTTGGCCGTCGAAAAAACAGAGTTCACGGGGGCGGATTTATTACTGCACGCGCGCGTGGGCGCTCAGGTTCTTGCCGTCCGTGCAGAAGGTAAACACGCCTTAGGCGTGCAAGGTGAAGTGCAACTGAGTTGGAACCCATCGAACTTGCATTGGTTCGATGCACAGGGCTTACGTATTTAAACTAAAGAGGATGAACTATGAAACACATGTTGAGTCGTATCGCGCTAATGACAGCTGGGCTGTGCACAAGCGCAGCGGTGCTAGCTAAAACAGATATTTCTTTTTATTTCCCAGTGGCCGTTGGCGGGCCCATCACAAAAACAATCGACCAGTACGCGGCTGACTTTAATAAAGAAAATGCAGACTACAACGTCGTACCCGTCTACTCGGGTACCTATCAAGAAACCATCGTTAAAGTCCTAACCGCGCACAAGTCGGGCAAACCTCCGACGGCGGCTATTTTGCTGTCAACCGACACCTTTACGCTAGCAGATGAAGACGCAATCTCGCCGATTGATAGCTTCGTTAAAACAGATGTCGATCGCGAATGGCTGAAAAGTTTTTTTCCGGCTTTTATGTTGAACGGTCAGTTTGGCAACAAAACGTGGGGTGTGCCGTTTCAACGCTCAACTGTTGTGCTGTACTGGAACAAAGACGCTTTTAAAGAAGCGGGGCTTGATCCCAATACACCACCAAAAACTTGGGCTGAGACCGTCAGCATGGGTCAAAAGCTGACTAAAAAAGATGCGAGTGGCAACGTCACCCAGTGGGGGATTCAAGTCCCCTCAAGTGGCTTTCCGTACTGGTTGTTTCAAGGATTCAGCACTCAAAGTGGTGCGATCCTCGCCAATGCTGAAGGCAATAAGGTTCAGTACGACGATCCTAAAGTGATTCAGGCGTTGACCTACTGGGTCGAGTTGTCTAGAAAACATGGCATTCACCCGCCTGGCGTCGTTGAGTGGGGCACAACACCACGTGATTTCTTAGAGAAAAAAGCGGCAATGATCTGGACCACCACCGGCAACCTGACCAACATTCGCGCGAACGCTAAGTTTGACTTCGGCGTTGCGATGTTGCCTGCTGGTACACGTGCAGGCTCGCCGACTGGCGGCGGCAACTTTTTTATCTTCAAAAAAGCCACTACGGCTGAGCAAGAGGGGGCGTATAAGTTTGCAAAGTGGTTAACGCAGCCCGCGCGTGCGGCCCAATGGAGCATCGACACGGGCTATGTGGCCGTGTCACCCGCTGCGTACGAGACACCCGCTTTAAAAAAGTACGCGGCTGACTTCCCGCCCGCTCTGGTGGCGCGTGATCAACTGCCGTTTGCTGTGGCTGAGCTTTCAACCCATGACAATCAGCGTGTGACGAAGGCGTTGAATGACGGTTTGCAAGCTGCTTTGACAGGCACTAAAACGCCCGAGCAAGCCATGAAAGATGCTCAAGCCGAAGCCACGCGTTTGCTGCGGCCGTTTCAAAAGTAAACACTCGGGGCAGGGCGCCAGACCGTGGGTCTGACGCCTTGTCTGTTTGACAAGCCTGATGCGCTGGGTTCAAGACAACTTATGCAAACGTTGCGCCCTCAGATTTATGCCTACTTGTTGTTATTGCCCGCTTTTATTTTTTTGGTGGGCTTTACCCATTACCCTGCGCTTGCAACCTTGTTCGACAGTTTGATGTCGACGCCACGCGGTGCAAGACCAGCGGTATTTGTTGGGTTAGATAACTACCAGGGCATGATCGAAGACCCAATCTTTTGGAAGTCATTGGTTAACAATTTTTGGTTTGCGTTGGCGACGATTCCGATCTCAATTGCGCTGTCGATCACAATGGCGTTGTGGGTCAACGACAAAATGACTGGTCGGCAGTTTTTACGCATGTCGTATTTTTTACCGACGGTGTTGCCAATGATTGCTGTGGCCAATATCTGGATTTTCTTTTATACCCCAGGATATGGCCTGATTAATCAAGTCCTGCAGGCATTTGGTTTTGCTAGTCAAAACTGGCTGGGTGATCCAACACTGGTTTTGGGCTCGGTGACCGTTGTGGCCATTTGGAAAGAGGCCGGATTTTTTATGATTTTTTATTTGGCAGCTTTACAAGGGTTAAGTCCAAGTTATAAAGAGGCGGCTGCGCTCGAAGGTGCAAGCAGTTGGTATTTTTTTAGACGAGTTCAATGGCCTTTGTTAATGCCCACCACCATTTTTGTATTAGTCAATGCCTTGATCAATGCCTTCAGAATGGTCGATCATATTATCGTGATGACAAAAGGCGGCCCCGATAACGCTTCGTCGCTGTTGCTATTCTATTTGTATGAAGTCGGGTTTAAGTTTTGGGATCAGGGTTACGCTTCGGCCCTGACTGCGGTGTTGTTAGCGCTTTTAGCTTTTGTGGGGTTGTTACAGTTCTTTGTGCTTGATCGTCGCACGCATTACCGATGAGAGCGCCTGATGCGCACGCAGGTTGGCTGTCAACTCTCGGGGCGTGGTTGTTGGCGTTGCTGTGGATCCTACCCTTGCTTTATGCCTGCTGGGCTGCCTTTCATCCGTCTGAATACGCGACAAAATTAGTATTGACAGCGCCCTTGACGCTCAATAATTTTTCATTGGCCTGGGATGCGGCACCGTTCGCACGTTATTTTTTCAATACAAGCTTGTTGGTGACGACCATTCTTGTCATGCAGTTACTGTTGTGTACCCTAGCCGCTTACGCCTTCGCACGCTACGAATTTTGTGGCAAAAACCTGTTGTTTTCTTTGGTGCTGATTCAGCTCATGATCATGCCCGAGATTTTGATTGTCAGAAACTATCAAACCTTAACCAAGCTTGGGTTGGTCGACACCTTGTTCGGGATTGGCTTGCCTTATTTTGCGTCGGCATTTGCGATATTTTTATTGCGACAAACGTTTAGAACGATTCCTAAAGAGCTTGTTGAGGCCGCAGAAATGGAAGGTGCCTCGTCTTTGCAGGTGTTGCGCCATGTCTATATTCCTTTGGCTAAGCCTACCTATCTGGCCTTTGCGCTAGTGTCCGTGAGTTATCACTGGAACAACTTCTTGTGGCCGTTAGTGGTGAGTAATTCGGTCGGCTCAAGGCCCCTAACGGTTGGCTTGCAGGTATTTTCGTCTACCGATCAGGGGATTGACTGGTCAATCATTACGGCGGCGACCTTGCTGACCTCTGGCCCACTGTTGATCGGCTTTTTAATTTTTCAACGACAATTTGTTCAGTCTTTTATGCGAGCGGGTATCAAATGAAAATTGTGACCTATAACGTGCAGTGGTTTAAGGGTTTAGACAATGTCGTAGATATCGCTCGCGTGCTTAATGTTGCCCGTGAGCTGGCAGATTTTGATGCGCTGTGTTTGCAAGAAGTTGCGGTCAATTACCTAAACTTGACGGGTACCAAGCGGCCAAACCAACCTGCTCTTGTTAAACAGTTACTGCCAGGGTTTGAGGTCTTTTTTAGTCCGGCGATTGACGAGCTCTCGCCTTGCGGCACGATGCGTCAACAGTTTGGTAACTTAATCGCCACCCGCTTGCCGGTCAGGCAGGTGCAGCACACGCCCTTACCGTATCCCAATCCTGTAACGGCCGAGCCAACCCCCAGCATGCAGCGCATCGCGCTGAGTTGCACGGTGCAAGCACCCTGGGGGTCGGTGCGGTTGATCACCAGTCACCTTGAGTACTACAACCAAGCGATGCGTCACGCACAAACGCAAGCGCTGCGTGATTTGCATTTGCAAGGCTGCGCATTGGCGGCACAACCCACTAAAACAGAGCAGGGCACGCCTTATCAGCCCAAGCCGTTAACAACCGACACAATCATCTGTGGTGACTTCAACTTCGAGCCAGGCAGCGAGGAATACGCCACCATGCTTCAAACAGGCGCCGAGTGCAATCTTGTGAATAGCTTTGATGTCTTGCACCCCGGCACACCATACCCCTCCACCTTTCGGCTATTTGACCGCAGCTACGGCCCAGAGCCCGTAGGTTGCGACTTCTTTTTTATCAGCGATTCGCTTGTCCATCGCGTCAAGCGCTTTGAGGTTAATCAAGTCACCCAAGCCTCTGACCATCAGCCGGTCTTGCTTGAATTGCGCTGAGTTGAGGCTTTCAAGCGTCAGCTCGGTTGCGGCACTTTATGCACCACCGTTGGGTTGCACAATCACTCTTTTGGTGCGTTTTTTTCAAACCATAGGTCTTCGCACTCACTTAACGCACCGAAGTTCGCCCTAGCGGCGTTCAATCAGGCATCGTACGAGGC
>CAMCZQ010000061.1 GCA_945887835.1 Bordetella parapertussis
CTCATCCTTTAAATTTATTTATTAGTATTAACCCTTGAATTTATTCAAAAAAAGAGCTAGACAATCAGCCGTAGTCAACACGCCTCCACACACCTTTGCGGTAATTGGCCTTGTTGAAAAAGCTTGTGGGTTAAATTTATTTTTTTTATAGAAAAGTGTGGTGAAAATACAAAACTTAGTGCGTCTCAAAGGCTTTGCTTCGTTAAATAATGCGCTGACGGTTTGGTTTTGCTGCAATATGTCGTTATTCCCTGATTTTTTTTGACAAGGTCGGCTGATGCGGCACTGACCGGCGGGCTTGGCGAGGCTACGCGAAGCGCGGCCTCGCGAGGGGCTGAGGCAGAACGGTAAGAGGACGCGGCGCGAGGTAGTGGATCGATACAGTGACTCACGGTATTGCAATCGAGTGATAACAACGGGGTTGGGGCGGCAATGTTTGAATGGGGTGTGGGCAGGTGGTTGGTGCTTGGGTGCTTAGGCTTGCTGGCGGCCTGTGGAATTCCCCGCCCCCCCGACTCCGCCCTAATTTTGGCCCCCGACGGCTTAAGCGAACCCGTTTGCGTCGTACCGCCCGCGCAGCACCCTTTGATTGGTAGCTGGTATGTCGTGCGAAAACAAAGCGGGGTGGCGGGCGAAATCCAGACGCTGTTGACGCTGTCCGCCGACGGCAAAATGCGCCAGCAGACGCGCGTCAAGCAGGGGCGCAATATTCGCTCTGAATTACGCGAGACCGGTTGTTGGGATGCCCCGACAGGCAAGCTAGTGGCTCGGGTGAGTCGTTCTAACGGCGAACTGGTTGATTACCGTGATCCGGTCTATACCAATACGTATCTTATTGAGCGCAACGACTCGACGCGACTGACTTATCGCGAAGAGCGGCCCAATAGTCGGCCCGAGGTGGCACAAAAAGTGCCAGCTAGTTTTCGGCTGATGTAAAGGCCGCCAGCCTGGCCAGCACGGTTTCTTTACCTAAAATTTCTAGCACCGCGTCGACGGCCGGGGTTTGGGTGGTGCCAGCAACGGCCACGCGCAGTGGGATGGCGAGCTGGGGCATCTTGAGGCCGTGGGTGGCGAGCACAGTTTTAATCAGAGCGCCAAGGGCTTCGCGGCTCCAGGGGAGTGGTGCGGCCTGGGTTGCGAAATCTCGTAGTGCCGAGCGTGCAGATAGGGTGAGGTGTTGCGTAATCAGATCCTCGGTGGCCGGCTTGAAGGGGCCACAAAATAGCAGGGCACCCTCGGCGAGTTGTTCTAAGGTTTCGGCGCGGTCTTTAAAGAGCCTGACCACCGCGAGTAAATCAACTTGAGTGGGGTTGCCACCGCGGGCGATAATTCGAGGGGCAACGGCTTGTGCCAGTGTGTTGTCGTCGGCTTGTTTAAGGTAATGAGAATTGACCCAGTTCAGTTTTTTGGGATCCCACTGAGCGGCCGATTTAGACAGGTGGCTTGGATCAAACCAGTCAACGAGTTGCTGGCGCGAAAAAAGTTCATCGTTGCCGTGACTCCAGCCCAGACGCGCCAGATAATTGACCATGGCCTCAGGCAGATAGCCCTCGCGGTCATACTCCATGACGCTGACCGCGCCGTGCCGTTTCGAAAGTTTTTCGCCGTCGGGACCTAAGATCATTGGGACATGTCCGTATTCGGGCACGGGGGCGCCCAACGCGCGCAAGATCGTGATTTGTCTGGGGGTATTGTTGACGTGATCATCTCCGCGCAACACGTGAGTGATGCGCATATCCCAGTCGTCAACGACGACGCAAAAATTATAGGTGGGCGTGCCGTCGGGGCGAGCGATGACCAGATCGTCAAGCTCGGTGTTTTCAAAACTGATGGGCCCTTTAACCAAGTCGACCCAAGCGGTTGCTCCGTCTTGGGGGCTTTTGAAGCGCACCACAGGTTTGCGTCCCGCCGGGATGGGGGGCAAGGCTTTGCCAGCTTCGGGGCGCCACGTGCCGTCGTAGCGAGGCTTGAGGCCTTGGGCCCGCGCTAAATTGCGCATCGCTTCGACCTCTTCATTTGAGCTGTAACAAGGGTAGGCCGTACCGGCAGCCAGCATGCTCGCGACCACGGCCCGATAGCGGGTCATGTGTTGCATTTGATAAAAAGGACCCTCATCTGGCGTCAGGCCCAGCCAGCGCATGCCTTGAAGAATCGCTTGTACGGCCTCGGGAGTCGAGCGTTCGAGGTCGGTGTCTTCAATGCGCAGAATAAACGTGCCACCAAAGTGCCGGGCGAAGGCCCACGAAAAAAGCGCCGTACGCGCTCCACCCAAGTGAAGAAAGCCCGTAGGCGAGGGTGCAAAGCGCGTGCGTACAGGGGGACGAGCAGAAGTCATAAGATCAGGTCAACAATACGCTTTGTAAAAAGCTCGAAATATCCGCGATTTCGGTCGGGTGAACCGAGTGCGGCATAGGGTAAGTGTGCCATTGCACGTGATAGCCGAGCGCTTGAAGCTGGGCGTGAGTTGCCTCGGCGCGTTCGGGCGCTACCACCGGATCATGGGTGCCGTGTGCTAAAAAAATGGGGGTATCCAGATTGGCGCTGTGATGCTCTTTTTGAGCCAACGGACTCAAGGGTAAATAACCCGACAAACCCATCAAGCCCGCAAGTTTATAGGGAACGCGAAGGCCCGTGTGTAACGTCATGGCGCAGCCCTGCGAAAAACCGGCCAGCACGATCTTGGTACTGGGTACGCCGCGCGTGTTTTCGCGCGCGATCAGCGCCAGAATCGCACGCTCTGAGGCGCGAATGCCCGCCTCGTCTTCGCGCTTGATCAACTGTGGCGTCAAGATGTCGTACCACGAGCGCATCACCATGCCGCCGTTGATGGTAACGGGTTGAATCGTGGCGTGCGGAAACACAAAACGAACCGCGAGTGAAGCGGGTAAGCGCAGTTCGGGCACGATCGGTGCAAAGTCGTTGCCATCGGCTCCTAAGCCGTGAAGCCAAATGACGCTGTGGGTGGGGTTCGGAGCGGTTTCGTATTCAACACAGTCAAGCAGGGTGTTCTCAGTCATAGCGATGCGTTAGGGTCTTGTGAAGATTCGTTTGAAGGGTCTTGCGCACTCTCTTGAAGCGTCTTGAGTGCCTGAAACAGCGCACGATAGTGCTTGCGCAAGGGGTCTTGCCCCTGTCGCAGGTTTTCGTTCGCTGCCATTTCTTTGCGCCCCTCTCTAATAAAGGTGCGTAGTTGTTGGATATCAGCGTGCGGATATTTCTGTAGCAATACAGTGAAGGCGGCGTCTTCTTTGAGCAAGCGGTCGCGCAGTGCTTCGAGTCGGTGCATGGCCTGTGTCTGCTCACGTGAGCCGTTTTTCCAGGTTTCGAGCTGAGCACGGATTAAGTCAGCCTGGGCATCGCGCATAAGCTTGCCAACAAAATGCACCTGCCGGCGCAGGCCCTCGCGGCTCGTGGTGCGTTGCGCTAAGCGGATCGAGTCATAGAGCCGTTCAGACAAAGGGAGCTGTTTGAGGCGCTCGGGAGAGAGCTCGCACAGCTCTTTGCCTAAGTCGACCAAAGCAAGCATCTCACGCTTGACATGGGATTTGCTGGGGCCGTCATAAAGCGAGTCGGGGGAGTCTTCTGGGGTTTCAGGTAAATCAGTCATCATACGGCTATCATAAAGCCTCACGCGAATGGACCCCTAATGGCTACTTCAATTTCTTTTCTTCCCGTTGCCGAAAATCGCCCGATTTTCGAAGATTTAGTGACGCAAGCGCTTAATCACGCAAAAACACTCGGGGCAAGCGATGCTGCCGCCGAGGTCTCAGAGGCCCAGGGGCTAGCAGTCTCGGTGCGCAAAGGGCAGGTCGAAACTGTCGAACAAACGCGTGACCGCTCAATGGACATTACAGTCTTTGCGGGGCAGCGCAGGGGTTCAGCGTCGACCTCAGATTTTTCAACTGCAGCGTTGCAACAGACCGTTGAAGCGGCTTGGCATATTGCCCGCTACACGGCGCAAGACCCCTCCGCTGGGTTGCCAGAGGCCGAGTTGCTTGCTGGGGACGTCAAGCATACGTTTGAGCTACACCACCCTTGGGCGCTTAGCGTGGCGCAGGCCACCGAGCTTGCGGTTGTTGCTGAGCGCGCCGCGCTTGATACGGACAAGCGCATCACCAACACCGAGGGTGCGGGGGTCGACACGCACGAGGGCCACTTCATACTGGGTAACACGCGTGGCTTTTTAGATGGTTATGCCTACTCGCGCCATGGCTTGTCGGTCGCGCCGATTGCTGGCCGCGGGCAGTCGATGCAGCGTGACTACTGGTCCACCAGCGACCGTCGCGCCGAGCGTCTGGCTGAGCCCGCAGCGGTTGGGCGGTATGCCGCCGAGCGGGCCTTATCGAGGCTGTCGGCGCGTCGGATTCCAACGGGGCGCTTCCCGGTGCTGTTTGAGGCGCCGCTGGCACTTGGTCTGCTCGGCGCTCTGACGCAGGCCGTGAGCGGTGGTTCGCTTTATCGCAAGGTTAGCTTTTTAGTGGATTCGCTTGGCCGCGAGATTTTTCCAAAGCATCTTTCTATCACCGAAGACCCCCACATCAAGGGCGCGATGGGTAGCTCGCCCTTTGATGAAGAAGGTGTACGAACCCAAGCGCGCGATCTGGTGCGCGACGGCGTGCTGCAAGGTTATTTATTGTCAACCTATACCGCGCGTAAATTGGGGATGGTCACTACCGGCAATGCCGGAGGCTCGCACAACCTTGAGCTGACCTCGAGCCTGACGCGGCGTCAAGATGACTTGCCTGCCATGCTAAAAAAAATGGGCACTGGCTTGCTGGTCACAGAGCTCATCGGACAGGGGGTCAATTACTTAACGGGCGACTATTCACGCGGCGCGTTTGGGTATTGGGTCAAAAATGGCCAAATTCAACATGCCGTGCAAGAGGTCACGATCGCGGGCAATCTAAAGGATATGTTTGCCCAAATCGTGGCGGTCGGAGCCGACACCATCACGCGTGGCAGCAAAACGACCGGATCGATTTTGCTTGAAAACATGGCGATTGCAGGCACCTAAGGGCCGCGAAAGTCAGGCAAGCTGAAAGTCATACCGCGGGTCAAATCAAGAGGTAAACACGGGCAAACACCTAGGTGCTTAAGGTGGTTTAAGTTCAAAGGGGCAGTGTAATATTCTCGGTTCTGGGTCGTTACAAAGACTCAAATCAATTTAAGGAAACTTCGTATGCAACGTCGTTCGTTTTTAAAGAAAGCCAGCCTAGGGGCTGTTGCTGGGACTGCTGCAGTTGCGGCACCCGTATTTGCGCAAGACGCGCCCACGCTGAACTGGCGTATGGCCTCGAGCTTTCCTAAAAGCTTGGATACGCTTTTTGGTACAGCCGAACTTTTTTCAAGATATCTGTCAGAGAGCACTGGCGGTAAGCTCTCTGTGCGTACGTTTGCAGCGGGCGAAATCGTGCCACCTTTTCAGGTGCTAGACGCCGTGCAAAAAAATACGGTCGAAATGGGGCATTCAAGCGGCTATTACTACATCGGTAAAAATCCTGCCCTTGCCTTCGATACCGCTGTCCCGTTTGGGCTGAACTCACGCCAAACAAATGCCTGGATGTGGGAAGGCGACGGCATGAAGTTGACGCGCGAACTCTACAAAGAATACAGTATCGTGAACTTGCCACTAGGTAATACGGGCACCCAAATGGGTGGTTGGTATCGCAAAGAAATCAAAACCGTTGAAGATATCAAAGGTTTAAAAATGCGAATTGCCGGCCTTGCGGGTGAGGTCATTACCCTTTTAGGCGGCCTGCCTCAGCAGATACCTGGCCCCGATATTTATCCAGCGCTCGAAAAAGGCACGATCGACGCGGTTGAATGGGTTGGCCCGTACGATGACGAGAAAATGGGGTTTGCCAAGGTGGCGAAGTACTACTATTACCCCGGTTGGTGGGAAGGTGGCGCGCAAGTGTCCCTTTACGTCAATCAGGGCGAATGGGAAAAACTTCCGAAGGGTTACCAAACACTTATCGAAGCTGCGAGCCGTGCCTGCACCGCAACCATGCAGGCGCGTTATGACAACCTCAATGCACAAGCGCTGCGTCGTTTGCTTTCGCAGGGCACCTTGTTGAGGGCTTTCCCGCGCGCGGTCATGGATGCTTGCTGGGACGCCTCGCTGAAGGTTTTCGCCAATTACTCGGCTAAAAGCCCTCAGTTCAAAACGATTCACGACAACTACATGGGCTATCGCGACCAAGTCGTGCCTTGGTTCAGGTTGGCAGAAGCGTCTTACGACCAGTACGTCGGGGCGGCGCTTTCGCGTCAAAAGTAAGCCGGTTTGGCCCCGTCAGCTACACGGTGATGCGGTTTTAACCCAAACGGGTGCAAGCAATTTGGCTTGTACCCGTTTTTTATTGTAGAATCAAAGGCTTTCCTCCAATAACAGACTTGGCGCACGGGCGGGTTACACGCTTTGGCAACAGTTAAAACGTTATTTGAGGGCCCGTCTGGGATGGTCCCGGGCAGGTATTTTTAGGATCCAATCATGAAGACATTTGTGGCTAAGCCGCATGAAGTCCAACGTGGCTGGTTCGTGATTGACGCGAAGGGCAAAATCCTCGGTCGTGTGGCCAGCGAAGTCGCACACCGTTTGCGCGGTAAGCACAAACCAGAGTTCACGCCCCACGTTGATACAGGCGATTACATCGTCATTATTAACGCAGCAGATATCGTCGTAACCGGTAACAAGACGCAAGATAAAAAATACTTCCGTCACACGACGTACCCTGGTGGTATTCGCGAAACAAACTTCGCCAAACTACAAGAGCGTTTTCCGGGTCGTGCGATTCAAAAGGCCGTTAAGGGTATGTTACCCAAGGGCCCGCTGGGTTATGCGATGATCAAAAAGCTCAAGGTTTATGCGGGTGCAGAACATCCCCATTCGGCCCAACAGCCACAGACCCTCGAACTCAAAGGATAGGCCATGATCGGTAATTGGAATTACGGAACCGGCCGCCGCAAGACTTCGGTGGCTCGTGTCTTCATGAAAAAAGGTGCAGGCAAGATTGTTGTCAATGGCAAGCCCGTTGACGAATACTTTGCCCGTGAAACTGGCCGGATGGTCGTGCGTCAACCGCTCGAACTGACGGGTCATTTAGCTTCGTTTGATTTTCATATCAACGTGCATGGCGGCGGCGAAAGCGGTCAGGCCGGCGCGGTGCGTCACGGCATTACCCGTGCGCTGATTGATTACGACGCAACGCTAAAGCCTTCACTGTCTAAAGCAGGGTTGGTGACACGTGATGCACGCGAAGTCGAACGTAAGAAAGTCGGCTTTCACAAAGCACGTCGTCGGAAACAGTTCAGCAAGCGCTAAACCAAGCGCCGAACCAAACGCCCGAGGCTGCACGTTGGCCTCAGTGCAAAAAGACCGCGTAAGCGGTCTTTTTTTTCTGGTCAACGTATCACGTGGGTGTGGGATAATCATCATCAAAGTGTGTTGCAGTCGCTGCACGTTCGCAGCCATCGATTGAGGGGTCTGGGCATGACACAAGCTTTAGCAAAACGGATCAAGGTCGGCATCGTGGGTGGTACAGGTTACACGGGTGTCGAACTGTTGCGCATTTTGTCGCAGCATCCAAATGCCGAACTAACCGCGATCACCTCGCGTCAAGAAGACGGGCTGCCGGTGGCCAATATGTTTCCTAATTTGCGTGGCCACGTAAAGCTCGCCTTTTCAGCGCCCGACAAAGCGCCGCTGACGGGTTGCGATGTTGTCTTTTTTGCAACCCCCCACGGCGTGGCGATGGCTCAGGCACCTGAGCTTCTGGCCGCTGGAGTTAAGCTCATTGACTTGGCGGCTGATTTTCGCTTGCAAGATATTCAGGCCTTCGAAAAGTGGTACAAAATCCCGCACACCTGCCCCGAGATCCTCAAAGAGTCGGTATACGGTGTGGTTGAATTGAACCGGGCAGCGGTTGCCACGGCGCGCGTAGTGGGTAATCCGGGCTGCTATCCAACAACAGTGCTGCTGGGTCTGGCGCCCTTGCTTGGTGGCAAACCGCTGATCGACACCACTGATCTGATTGCTGACTGCAAGTCAGGCGTGAGTGGGGCCGGCCGCAAAGCCGAGGTCGGTAGTTTGCTGTCTGAGGCAAGCGACAACTTCAAGGCCTATGGCGTGGCCGGGCACCGTCACCAGGCTGAAATTGATGAACAGCTACAACGTTTGGCGGGCGGGCCGGTTGGGCTGACGTTTGTCCCTCATCTTGTGCCAATGATTCGCGGCATGTTCAGTACGATCTATGCGCGTATCTTGCCCGAAGCGCGCGGGGTCGATTTTCAGGCACTCTTTGAGGCGCGTTACGCCAACGAAGCCTTCGTGGATGTCATGCCCTTTGGTAGCCAGCCTGATACCCGTTCGGTGCGTGCCTCAAACACCTTGCGCATCGCTTTGCAGCGCCCAGGTAACGGCGATCGGTTGATTATTTTGGTGGTGCAAGACAACTTAGTCAAAGGGGCCTCGGGCCAAGCCGTTCAGAATATGAATCTGATGTTTGGTCTGCCCGAACACACCGGTTTGAATCAAGTCGCGATTCTTCCTTAAGCCCGTTTGCGCATGACAAAGTCAGTAGAGCGGTTACTTGTCGTGCCAGTCGGCGCGGCGTTGTTGCTTTTGTCGCTCGGTGCAGTCTTAGGGGCCTTTATTGTCGGGGGGCCCAGCACAGACGTTGTGGCCCTGCGCTTGCACAGCGAGCGCATCGCTTTGCTGCAGGGGCGAGCTGAACTTCAGGCCGAGCGCATCGAGCTTGACTCGCAACTCAGCCAAATCACGCTTGCGTTAGTGACCGAACGTGCCGCGCGCACCGAACTTGAGAAGACGCTAGCAGGCGTGCAGGCCGCGCTGGGTCAAAGCCAGGATCAACTGGCTTTCTTTGAAAACCTGCTGCCGCCGGGCCCTCAGGGTGCGCTTGATATTCGTGCAATCGAAGTTCACAAACAAGCCGATAGTTTGCGGTATCGGGTTTTATTGACGCAAAGTGGCAAAGCGACGAAGCGGTTTTTGGGGGCGCTTCGGTTTGTCGCAACAGTACGTTGCGAGGATGAGGCGCAGGCCTGCGAGCAGCAACTGGTGTTGCAGCCACTGTTAGCCCAGCTGCCTAAAGCTGCTGAGATTTTGCCTAAAATTTTGACGCAAGAGGCCACGCACCAAGCACAAGACCAAGCACAGACTCGCTCGGGCGAAGCGTCACGTGCACGCCCCGAGCCCGTGTCAGGCCCGCTTGCGCTCGATTTTGCGCAGTTTCAGCGAAGTCAGGGCCTGCTCGAGATTCCTGCTCGCGTGGTGCTGAAATCAGTGACGGTGCAAGTGCTTGAGGGGGGGATTGTCCTTGCGTCTAAAGTGGTTGCTCTATGAGTGCGCCCCACACTTGCGGTATAGTTGACCAAAGCACTCAAGTATCACGTTATTTAGTATCGTCCACTAGGACAGGAGTCACTCATGAGCATCGCTACACAAACCGTAGACCTGCAAGCCCCCCCTACGCCGATTTTGTTCACAGATTCGGCAGCCGCTAAGGTCAAAGATCTGTTAATTGAAGAGGGCAATTCAAATCTCAAGCTGCGCGTGTTCGTGCAGGGCGGAGGTTGCTCGGGTTTTCAGTATGGCTTCACCTTTGATGAAGACGTCAACGAAGACGACACAACTCTTGAAAAAAATGGCGTGGCGTTGTTGGTCGACCCCATGAGCTTTCAGTATTTGGTTGGCGCCGAGATCGACTACAAAGAAGACATCGAAGGTTCGCAATTTGTGATCCGTAACCCAAATGCCGCGACCACTTGCGGCTGTGGTTCATCGTTCTCAGTTTAAGTCTCAGTTGACACCTACGTCGACAGCTACTCCGACATCTGAAGCAAAGCTTTGACGCAAGCATACTGAAGTCAGGCTCGCCACGTTGTTACGTGGCGCTGTGACTCATTCAGGCTGGCCAGGTCGCACCCAAGATGCGGGCGCCACGCGCTCCAGTCACGTTTGGGTTACCCACAGCAAGGTTGCGTTGTTGTGCCCAAGCGAGCCAGGCAAAAGCCAACGCCTCAACATCCTGAGTGGCCACCCCAGCCTGCGCTGTTGTTTGAACCGCGCAGGGCAACGCCCCCTTCAAGCCTTCAACGATGGCGCTATTGAGCGCGCCGCCGCCGCAGAGCAAAACGTCTTGCACCTCGGGGGCATAGGCTAAGATCGCTTGCGTGGCCGACGCAACAGTGAAAGCACAAAGCGTTGCCTGCACATCTTGTGGGGTGAGCGTCTGGCCGGGCGCCAGGCGCCCCGCGCAGTGCTGTACGCGAGGCGCGAGCCATTCAAGGTTAAACAGATCACGCCCCGTCGACTTTGGCGGTGGCAGCGACAGCCAGGGCTCTGAGTCGCAGAGCCGCTTAAGCAAGGCCTCGTGCACCTGCCCTTGTGCGCCCCAAGCGCCGTCAGTATCAAAAGCTTGTCCGGTGTGCAACTGACACCAGCTATCCATCAGCGCGTTCGCGGGGCCCGTATCAAAGCCTAGCGGTTCGGCGTCTGGTCGTAAAATCGTGATGTTTGCGATGCCACCCAAGTTCAAAATCACGCGGGTATAGTTTGTCGAAAAAATACCGGCATGAAACATGGGCACCAGTGGGGCGCCTTGCCCGCCGGCTGCGACATCTCGGCTTCTAAAGTCGGCGACCACCGCGATACCGGTGAGCTCGGCCAAGAGCGCCGGCGCATTTAGTTGAATCGTATAGCCAAGGTTTGGCTGGTGTCTGACTGTTTGGCCGTGCGCGCCGATGGCCGCAACCTGTCGAGCCGAAAGTTTGGCGTGGTTGAGTGTTTGTTCGACCAGGCTGGCATAGAGCTTTGCTAAACGGTTGGCTGCCAGTGCGGCGCGCGCAAGCTCATCGGGGCCCGAGGTATTCAGGGCAAAAAACGCGTCGCGCAGCGACGGTTCAAACGCGCAGGCTGCGCGTGCAAGGACAGTGGGTTTGCCGCTTGCATCAAAGCGGGCTAGCACGGCGTCGACTCCATCGAGGCTCGTGCCTGACATTAGGCCGATGTAGTGTGAGGCGCTCAAGATCGACGCTCGCGCTAGCGCACGGCGACGCTGCTGATTTCGGGCACGACCTCTTGAAACTGAGCTAAGACTTGGAGCTGCTGCCGATAGGGGGCAATCGCATGCGCAAACTGAACGCGTTGCTCAGGTTCAAGCGGGGTCGCTGCAGGCATCGCGGCTGTGGCAGACAAAGGGTCAATCGGTTTGTCGGCCACCCGGAACTCGTAGTGCAGGTGTGAACCCGTTGACCAGCCAGTCGACCCCACATAGCCGATCAGCTGGCCCTGTGCGACCTTAGTGCCCACCGTCATGCCTTCTGCGAAGCGGCTTTGGTGCGCATACAAGGTCGTAATTTTGCTGTGATGCTTCAGAATAATCGTGTTGCCATAGCCAGAGTGCCAACCCGCGAGTTGCACGACGCCATCTGCCGTTGCGTGAATCGGCGTGCCAGTCGGGGCGACGTAATCGACCCCAGGGTGGTGGCCTGACCAGGCTTGATTGGCGGTCAGTGTACGCATGCCGAAGGTTGAACTCACCCGAGAAAACTTGATCGAATTGCGCAGAAACGCCCCGCGCAGGCTTTCGCCTTCAAGGTCGTAATAGCTGCCGGCCTTGCCATCTGGGCTAAACCAAACCGCAGTGGCGGCTTTGCCCTTATTGATGAACTCGACGGCCAACACCCGTCCGGAACCGGCTGGACGACCCTCAAACGTGCGATTCTCGTAGACGACCCTGAACTGATCGCCACGATGAATTCCCCGGAAAAAGTCGATTTTGCTGCCCAAGACCTCAGCTATTTGCGTGGTGATACCCTCGGGGATACGTGCGGCGTCGGTGGTCGCGAAAAGCGAACGTTCGATGGTGCCCACGGCGACCTCAAGGTGGACCTCGCTCGGCAGTTCGAGCTCTTCAGCGGTAAAGCCTGTGCTGCTGGCACTGATTTGCAAAAGTTTGACGGTTGGTTGACCGTTAGAGTCGCTGTTGGGTGTGTGAAAGTAGCGCACCCACTGTAGCTGAGCGTTGTGATCCGTTGCCGCCTGCACCGACCGCCCAGGTACGAGCTTGCTGGCGAAGCGAACTTTTGGTTCTTTTGCCAAATAAGCAGATAAGCTTGAGTCGGTAATGTCTAAGCGTTTAAGAATCGTGGCAATCGTGTCGCCCGAGCGAATACGCGTCTCGGTCACGTAGGGGGTGTTGGCCGCCGCTGCAGTATGTTCAGTCGGCGTCGGGTTTGCCTCAAGCGGAAACGGCAACACGTTTTGCACCAGGCTTTGCTCGGGCGCGATCGGTTCTGTTTGCGCCGGCTGCACCGTGCCAACGGCTGCGGCACCGATACAAAGCAAGAGGGCGGTGCCTAGCAGCAGGCTACGCAAAAAACGCGAACCGAGTGTGGGCTGGTCTGACGTGCCTAGTCTGTTGGGGGCGAGTGCCCCTGCGCTGGCTAGGTCGTTTTTTTGAGTCATTAAGCGATAATCCTGTTTTGCTTGGTCGTGCGCGCAACCCCGCGCGATTACACTTGGGGGCGCTGAACGCGTTGCTGTGGGTTTGCGTATGATGAACGGCAAAGTCCATGCAAGAAAACAACAATGTTAGCCGATTTTGCTTTGTTGGGTCTTTTTTTTAAATGTTTAATATACTTAGCGGCTTATTTCTGATACATCAATGCAAAAATATACAATCACCCAAGATACTGAAGCCCAACTGAGGGTAGCTCTGCGCGGCTGCGATGAATTGCTGGTGCAGACCGAATTCGCTCAAAAACTGGCACGCAGTCAAGCGACTGGGATTCCGCTCAGAATTAAGCTTGGCTTAGACCCTACGGCGCCGGATATCCACCTTGGTCACACCGTGGTGCTCAATAAGATGCGCCAGTTGCAAGACTTAGGGCACACCGTCATTTTTTTGATTGGCGATTTTACGTCAATGATTGGGGATCCCTCGGGTCGCAATACTACGCGGCCCCCGCTCACTCGCGAGCAAATCGCTGAAAACGCAAAAACTTACTATGCTCAGGCAAGTTTAGTGCTTGATCCGGCTAAAACTGAAATTCGTTATAACTCTGAATGGTGCGATCCCTTGGGCGCGCGCGGCATTATTCAGCTTGCCTCGCGTTACACCGTGGCTCGCATGATGGAGCGCGACGACTTCACCAAGCGCTTTAAAGGTGGGGTACCGATCTCGGTACACGAGTTTTTATACCCGCTGATGCAGGGCTATGACTCGGTGGCCTTGAAATCAGATCTTGAGCTTGGCGGCACGGATCAAAAATTTAATCTACTGGTGGGGCGCGAGCTGCAAAAAGAGTACGGTCAAGAACCACAATGCATTTTGACCATGCCGCTCTTAGAAGGTCTTGATGGCGTTGAAAAGATGTCTAAGTCCAAGAATAATTACATCGGGATTGGCGAGGCGCCCGATTCAATGTTTGGCAAACTGATGTCGATTTCTGACACCTTGATGTGGCGCTATTTTGAGCTGCTGTCGTTTGACAGCCTTGAAGACATCTCCGAGCTGCGTGCCGAAACCGAAGCTGGACGTAATCCTCGCGACGCTAAAGTCAAACTGGCTCAAGAAATCATTACGCGCTTTCACTCAAAGCAAGCTGCGCAAGAGGCGCTGGCCAATTTTGAGGCCAGATTTCGCGACGGTGCCATCCCCGACGATATGCCCGAAGTGACGTTGGCAGGTGCCCCGCTTGGGGTGCTTAAGGTACTGCGTGAGGCTGGTCTGGTCGCCTCGGGCACTGAAGCGCAGCGCAACGTTGAACAAGGTGGGGTCAAGATCGATAGCGTTAAAGTTGAAGACAAAGGTTTGCAACTGCCCGCAGGTACCTATGTGATTCAGGTGGGTAAGCGTAAGTTTGCGCGTGTCACCTTATCCTAGCCCGTCAGCCTAGCCCTTTAGCCCTTGAGCGAGACGCCAGAACGCAGGTGCTAGCAGGGGCATACGTGTTGCCGACGGGCGAGACCCAGCTAGGCGAAGTACACTAAAGACTACTAATTTTGCAGGCTCGCCAGGAACCCTTATGTTTGACCGTAAATTGACCCTCGATCGCGTTGACCCAGCTGTTTGGGCTGCGGTCCAACAAGAAGACACCCGCCAGGAGCAGCACATTGAGCTGATCGCGTCTGAAAACTACGCCAGCCCCGCGGTGATGCAGGCGCAGGGTACGCAAATGACGAACAAGTACGCAGAGGGCTATCCTGGCAAGCGTTATTACGGTGGTTGCGAGTTTGTCGATATTGTCGAGCAGCTCGCCATTGATCGTCTGAAGGTTTTGTTTGGTGCCGAAGCGGCCAACGTTCAGCCTAACTCGGGTTCGCAGGCGAATCAGGCGGTGTATCTGGCGTATTTGAAGCCCGGCGATTCTGTGCTGGGGATGAGTTTGGCTGAGGGTGGCCATTTAACCCATGGTGCAAGCGTCAACTCCTCGGGCAAACTGTATAACTTTCATCAGTATGGCTTAGACGCTAACGAAGTGCTCGATTACGACAAGGTTGAGCACTTGGCTAAAACACAGAAGCCCAAAATGATTGTGGCGGGCGCTTCAGCCTATTCATTGCGTATGGATTTTGAACGCTTGGCCCGCATTGCAAAAGACAATGGCGCCTTGTTGCTTGTTGATATCGCGCATTATTCAGGCTTGGTGGCCGGTGGCGCTTATCCAAACCCTGTGCCTTATGCGGATTTTGTCACCTCAACCACGCACAAGTCTTTGCGTGGTCCACGTGGTGGCGTCATCATGATGAAAGCCGAACATGAAAAAGCAATTAATTCGGCAATTTTTCCGGGTATTCAGGGCGGCCCCTTGATGCATGTTATTGCAGCCAAGGCTGTGGCGTTTCACGAAGCGGCCACGCCAGAATTTAAAACCTACGCCGCGCAAGTGGTTAAAAATGCGCAGGTGTTGGCGCAGACTTTGGTTAAGCGCGGCTTGCGCATTGTGTCGGGCCGCACCGAGAGCCATGTGATGCTTGTCGATCTGCGCGCTAAAGGCGTCAACGGCAAAGAGACAGAAGCCGCGTTGGGCCAGGCGCACATCACGGTCAATAAAAACGCTATCCCGAACGACCCCGAAAAACCCTTTGTTACGAGCGGTATTCGTTTAGGAACGCCAGCGATGACGACCCGTGGTTTCAAAGAAGCCGAGGCCGAACTCACCGGTAACTTGATTGCTGATGTGCTTGATCATCCTCGTGACGAAGCCAATATCGCAGCCGTGCGTGCGCGGGTTCATGCGTTGACGGCAAGCTTCCCGGTTTATCGATAACCAAGGGCGCCGATGAAGTGTCCCTTCTGCGGGAATCCCGATACGCAAGTGGTCGACTCGCGCGGGGCGGACGAGGGCGACTTTATTCGTCGTCGAAGGCGCTGCGTTGAGTGTGACCGGCGCTTTACCACCTACGAGCGCCCCGAGCTTTCGATGCCTTCGGTGGTGAAGCGCAATGGGAGTCGTCACGATTATGAGGCAGGCAAGTTGCGCGCGAGCTTATCGCTCGCGTTACGCAAACGCCCGATCAGTACCGAAGATGTTGATGCGGTGGTGATGCGGATTGAAGACAAATTGCTGACAAGCGGTGAGCGCGAAGTGTCTACCGAATTTTTGGGTGAGCTCGTAATGGCCGAACTTAAAAAACTTGATAAAGTGGCCTACGTGCGGTTTGCTTCGGTATATAAAAGTTTTGAAGATATTGGCGAGTTTGTCGAAGCGATTCGCGAGATGCAGGGCCCACCTTTGCGGCGCAAGACATGAACCAGCCCTTTACGCACGGTATGGATACGCGCAATCCCGATCAAGATGTTTTCTTTATGCGTCAGGCGCTTGCCTTGGCTGAGGGGGCGTTGTACGTGCCTTCGCCTAATCCGCGTGTCGGTTGTTTGATCGTACGTGAGGGCCAGGTGTTGGGTCGAGGTGCGACGCAAGTTGTGGGTAGCCACCATGCCGAGATCATGGCGTTAAACGACATGAAGGCCAAAGGGTTTAATGCTCAGGGTGCAACGGTCTATATCACGCTCGAGCCGTGCAGCCATCATGGTCGTACACCGCCTTGTGTCGATGCCTTAATCTCGGCTGGCCCTAAGAGCGTGGTATTTGGCCACTTTGATCCGAACCCTAGTGTTGCAGGGCGCGGGATGCGTGGCTTGCGCGAGGCTGGCATTGAAGTCAACGTTGGTGTGTGCGCAGAGATGGCGCTTGAGCTGAATCCCGGGTTTGTCTCGCGCATGACGCGTGGCATGCCCTATGTCTGGATGAAAGCGGCTGCGTCGCTCGATGGGCGTACCGCGTTAAACAATGGCGTTTCACAATGGATCACTGGCCCCGAGGCGCGCGCCGATGGACACCACTGGCGTGCCCGTAGTTGTGTGGTGCTAACGGGCATCGGTACAGTGCGTGCTGACAATCCAAAAATGACTGTGCGACATGTTGTGACCCCGCGCCAGCCCAAGCGTGCAGTGATTGATCCCGGTTTTGAAATTGCTGAAGATGCGGCCGTGTTGGCAGGTGGCGATGCGTTTGTGTTTGTGGGTGATACCAATCCCGAAAAGGCTGCGCGCTTAGCCGCACGTGGTGTGCAAGTGGTGTGTGTGCCCGAAGCTGTTGCACCGCTAGTCGGACAAACGCGCCGTCGCATTGATATGCGCGCGATGATGCAATGGTTGGCTGCGCAAGGGCATAACGAAGTGCATTGCGAAGCGGGTTCGGGCTTAAACGGTGCCTTGCTTGAGGCCGGCTGTGTGGATGAGTTGCTGGTGTACATGGCACCCATGCTGCTCGGCGAAGGTAGAAGCATGGCGCAGTTGCCAGTGCTGACGCAACTTGAGGGCGCGAAGCGCTTTGAGTTTATTGAAGCCAAGCAGTTAGGCGCAGATATTAGAGTGCGCGCGCGCTTGCCTGAGCGGTGGCGCGAACTGATGCAAAGTATTCACTTAATCGAAAGCAACACGGGTAAGGTGTAAGAGTATGTTTACCGGAATCGTCGCGGCAGTTGGTCAAATTCAAAGTATCGAACCCTTTGCGGGCGACAAGGCTGATACGGGTGTGCATATCAAGATTCACGCGGGCGGTTTACCGTTAGCTGACGTGGGCCTTGGGGATTCAATCGCGATTCAAGGCGCGTGCATGACGGTGGTGTCCAAGCACGCTGATGGTTTCTCGGTGGACGTGTCACGCGAAAGCCTTCGCCTGACGATGGGGCTTGACGCGTTAGGCCCTGTGAACTTAGAAAAATCCTTGCGCATCGGCGATCAGATCGGTGGGCATTTGGTTTCGGGCCATGTGGATGGTTTGGGCGAAGTGGTGAAGTTTGAGCCCGTGGGTGAGTCATGGGAGCTTGTCGTGCAAGCGCCCGCCGCGCTCGCAGCCTTTTTAGCCTATAAGGGATCGATCACCGTGAACGGCGTGAGCCTAACTGTGAATCGTGTAGACGATGTGGCGGGTGGCACACGCTTTAGTATCAATTTGATCCCGCATACGATCGCCGTGACAACCTTGCAACATCTAAAGGTGGGTCAACGCGTCAATCTTGAGGTGGATACGATCGCGCGCTATGTGCAGCGGATGTTGTCGTTGTCGAAATAGTTTTAAAACCATAATCGAGCAAGCACCAACACCAGTCCGCCCATGCAAAGCACTGGCAGTGGGTTGATTGTTTTAAAACGCCAAAATATCCCGGCAGATACAGCTGCGATTAACCAAGGCGTGACGCCGCCCGAGGTTGAGCGCAGGATGATGATTGCGCTGGTCAGCAAAAGCCCCGAGGCCAAGGGGGCGAGGGCGTTTTGAACGATGGATGTCCAAGGCTTGTCATGACTTTTATGCCAGGCTCGCGTCACAAAATACGCCAAGATGGTTGACGGCCCAAACAACGCAAGCGAGGCGACCAAGGCACCTTGCCAGCCACTCACTTGCCAACCAATCAAGGTGGCCAATAACGCACCGGGGCCAGGTGCCGCACGCGAGATCGCAAACAAATCGATAAATTGCGCGTGGGTCAGCCAGTGATAAATGTCGACGGCTTGCAGATGCATATCGCCCACGACACTTTGCCCGCCGCCTACCGAGATTAGGGATAAGGGTGCAAAGACAACAAACAAATCCAGATAAATGTTTGAGGTTTTCATCTGGCACGCGGCCTCGTCGGTTTAGAGCCGATACGTTTTTGATGGATATTGGCAAACGCGAGCCCGACAAGCGTCAAACCCAAAATGACGGGCACAAGTGGCAGCTTTAATAAAAACAGTGCGATAAAAACTGAAATACTAAGCGCGAGTGGCCACAAGCCTATGCGATATGAGCGTTTAAGCCCGCGGATGCCAACCGAGGCCGTGAGCCCCATCGCGCTTGCGGCTAAGCCTTCAAGAAAAT
>CAMCZQ010000062.1 GCA_945887835.1 Bordetella parapertussis
GTGACGGGCTTGTTGTATCTGGATCCTGACGCAACCGATCTGCACGCATCGCTCAATACCAGCGATACCCCTCTGGCAGCCTTTGACTCAAAACAACTTTGCCCTGGCGCTGAGGCGTTGAAAAAACTGAACGCCTCGCTGCGTTGAGGTGGTGCACTAGAAACTTGCAGTGCAATGATGCACTAAACACTCGAACAATCGCCCACAGTCAGAGACACGCTGTGGGCGATTGTTCATTTGTGCCGCTACCTGCGATTGGCGGATTGAATCGATTTCGCAACGCGCGCACACCGAGGTTCAGCTATGACGATTGACTGGTCGCACTTTACCCCCTGGACTTCGCTCTCAGGCGGAGTATTGCTAGGGCTTGCCTCGGCTATGTTCATTTTACTCAACGGTCGCATCCTAGGCATTAGCGGCATCCTCGGCGGTTTGATCCCGCCAAAACGCACCGACGCCCTTTGGCGCCTCGCCTTTCTTATTGGGCTTTTCTCCTCACCTTGGGTCTTCAAGGCCTTGGCGCCAAGCAGCATGCTCTCAGCCCCCCGCATCGACGCAGGTGTGCTGCTGCTCGTGATTGCAGGCCTGCTGGTGGGCGTTGGTACGCGCTATGGCTCGGGCTGCACCAGCGGACACGGCGTCTGCGGCTTGGCGCGACTCTCGCCCCGCTCTCTGATCGCCACTCTCGCCTTTATGGCAGCGGGGTTTGCTGTCGTATTTATCGCACGCCACCTCTTTTAAAGGCAACAGCATGCAACGTCTCACTGAATTTATCGTTGGGCTCGTGTTTGGCTTGGGCCTGTTACTTTCGGGCATGACCGACCCGGGCAAGGTATTGGGCTTCTTGGATCTCTTTGGCCTGTGGGATCCCTCGCTTGCCTTTGTCATGGGCGGGGCGATTTTTATCGGTTTTTTTGCGTTTGCACTTGCTAAAAATCGTACAAGTCATTTTTTAGGTGGAGCCCTGAGACTGCCCAAGTCAAACGTGATCGACAAACGCCTTTTGATCGGAAGCCTGCTTTTCGGTGTAGGTTGGGGCTTGGCGGGTTTTTGCCCAGGGCCTGCCTTGGTGTCAATGGCTGCGGGTCAAGAGAAAGCATTGATCTTCGTGGCCGCCATGGTAGTTGGCATGGCGGGCTTTGAGTTTGCGGAACGAAAATAATTCGTAGAGTTAGCCAAAAGCGGTCGCTAAGCGTGTTTTAATTATTTGATGCTTTCGGCTTTCGAGCCAAGCCCTACCGTCTCTGCACAAACGCTGAGACTTCACACAGAAAAAAATGAAAACTGAACACAAGCTTTTTAATAAAAATTTAGTTCTGCTGATTGTTTGCCAAGGCATCTTTCTCACCAACAACATCACCTTCATTGCGATCAACGGCTTAGTGGGTTTAAGCCTCACCAACGTCGCTTGGATCGCCACACTACCGATCATGGGCTATGTGGTCGGCGGTGCAATCTCAACATCGATCGTTGCAAAGTATCAAAAGAAACTTGGTCGAAAAAAATCTTTTCAAACTGGCTTGATCGTGGCGATTCTGTCGTCACTGGTCTGCGCCTATGCAGCCTATTCAAAGAACTTTTGGATTTTAGTCGCGGGCACCGTCTTCGCCGGCTACTACAGCGCCAACGGACAACTCTATCGTTTTGCAGCAGCCGAACTCACCCATGCAAGTCTGCGCGAAAAAGCGGTCTCTTGGGTGCTAGCGGGTGGCATTATGGGTGCGGTCATTGGTCCTAACCTCGCCAACTGGACACGCAATAGTTTTGACACGCCGTTTTTGGGTGCCTACCTCAGTTTGACGATTGCTGGCTTTCTTGGTTTAGCCGTGATGCACTTCATTCATTTTCCCGATGAGACCGAAGTCAAAAAAATCTTGCCCCCGGGACGCCCTCTTTCTGAAATCTTGCGCCAACCCGTTTTCGTCGTTGCAGTGATCGGCTCGGCACTGGGCTATGGCGTGATGAATCTGTTGATGGCCGCCACGCCACTGGCGATGCAGATGTGCGGCCTGCCCTTCTCGGATACAGCGTTAGTGCTGGAATGGCACGTGATCGGTATGTTTGCCCCGGGTTTTTTTACGGGCTCACTGATCAAGCGCTTTGGAACAACAAAAATGATGGGGCTTGGCGTCATTCTGAATCTGGTTTGTATTGGGATCGCGCTGCTAGGAATCGACGTTTATCACTTTCTGCTCGCCTCTTTTATTCTTGGTGTTGGCTGGAATTTTCTGTTCACTGCCGCAACAAGTCTGGCGCTGACGGCTTATCGGCCTGAAGAAAAAGATAAGGCGCAAGGCGCGATTAATTTCTTCGTCTTCGTGACCATGGCCATTACGTCATTTAGTTCCGGCGCGTTGGTCACGACCAACGGTTGGTCGTTCTTGAATGCGGGGTCTTTGGTACCCGTGATTTTGACGGGTGCTGCGCTGTACTGGCTGACGCGCACTAAAAAACAAGTCGTTTAAAAGTAGCATGCTAGTCAGCAGGCTGGTGGGTGGTTAAGCGGGGGGTGCGCAACTCTGCGCACCTGTCGGCTACCTGCGTCAACTCACGGGCGCGCCGCCACAGAGTGGCAGCAGCGCGTCAACTGACCTTAGGTGGGTGACAACAAATGAATCACACGGCTGGCGAGAAACTCTTTTGTCTTAGCGCCGTACGCCGCCATGTGCGGGGCCACAGAGTGAGCTTTCAGCGCGTCCATGCTTTCCCATTTTTCAATCACCACAAAAGTGTCGGGTCCCCAGGGGGTTTGACTGGCAGGTGCGTTGACCGCATCAATTGCAGCACCATACTCAATACAGCCTTGCTCGGCCTTGACCGCCGGCACATTCGCCCGAAAATGCGTCAAGATGGTATCGCGCATACCTGGCTTTGCTGTGATGACTGCTAATACATGAATCATGGTGTTGCTCCTGTGTGGTTTTATTGAAAGAATTCAAAAACGAGTTTACCAAGAGTTGTCACTCCTGCACGATTTGTCCGCCGTCATACCCACAGGCAATCCGACCCAGCGCAATACGTAGCTCAGGCGAACTCACCTGATCAAACGCTGCCGTATCACCCGTGCGCTTGCCGCGCGCAAGAATATCAAGCAACACTGCCTGATCCAAATGTGGCAAGGCCGCCCAAAACCCGCGTCCAAGCTGTTGCGCCAAGGCAAAATCAGGGTGATTGGCCTGCTCAGGTGCGCGGCCGATTTCATACATATGGGTGACGTCGTCCCAAGGTGCACGTTCGGCAGGTAGGCGTTCAAAAATCTCTGGGCATTCTTGGGCAACATAAAAGCGGTTCAGCGTGTCGAACAACCTGAACTGATAACCATTGGCCAGCAGCAAGGGTTCATACGCCTCCCAGGCCGGCTCGCCTTTACCTGGGGTCACAGCCTCAGCCACGATCACTTTGGGGCGATAGCGATTGAAGTCATTCCCTGCCAACACATCGCTTTCGGCGCCTTCCACGTCAATTTTCAGAAAATCGATTTGCTGAACTTGGTGCTGTTCACAGAGCTTGGCCAGCGTAAGCATGGGCAAAGACAGGCGTTGATAATCGGCACCAAACTCTTTGGCCACATCCGCATGCAACTCAATCGTGGTCGAAAAACCATGCAAACGATTGACATGAAAAAAATCGACCTCGCCTACCTCGCGCCCAACCAAGCCTTGATAGAGCGTATCGCGTGGTCGAATCTTTTTGTATAAAGCTGCCAACTCAGGGATCGGCTCAGCAACGATGCCGTTCCAGCCACGCTCATAAAACCAGAGCGAAACGTTGTCAGCGACGGGGTGACCCGCGCCGATATCGATATAAAACCCACGCTCTTGCCCGGCAAAGGCTAGGGCAAGATGGTAATCCTCAAGATTTTGTGTGTATGACAAAGGCATGTGCTGCACCTACATTGATTTGAAATCGCGAAACAATCGCGTTAGGTTGAGAAACATCACTGGATGCGTGGAATGCCTGCAACAAAGGCGACACACGCAGGTCAACCCCCACGACTCGATAGCCTGCCGCTAAAAACTCGTTGACAATCGCACGACCGATTCCACGGTCCGCCCCCGTTACCAAGGCAATTTTGGTTGGATTTTTTTCATTTTAAAGAAAATAGCGTTAAACATTAATTTATTCAAAATGACCGCTCTCGCGGATGTCACTCGCCCTGAAATGGTACTGTACGTCAATTCAGCAACGGCAATTCCGCCTCCAGACACAAAATGATACCGGAGAGCTTATGACAGTTAAAAAATTATTCAAAAAAGAAGTCTCTGCGGCACATGGCATTGTGCAAGTCTTGGAAGACGCGGGCATCGATCTGGTCTTTGGGATTGCAGGCGGGCATTCTGGTCATATTTGGGCTGCTTTAGGCGACTTTCAGAAAACCATTCGGACGGTACTGGTCAGAGAAGAGTCTCTCGGTAGCGCCATGGCCGAGATCTACGGCCGCTTAACCCGTAAACCGGGTGTCTTGGTCGGCCAAGGCCCTTGGGTGCTAGGCAATGGCCTGCTGGGCACCATTGAGGCTCATCTCTCTAGCTCACCCATGCTATTGCTCACCGACTTTAGCGATTCACCCGAGTTGTCTTTGCATGGCCCCTACCAGACTGGCACAGGTGATTATGGTGGTTGGGATGCACGGCAAAGCTTTGGCGGAGTCACCAAACAAGTGCTAGAGGCTCACCACCCTGCCGCCGCGGTACACGCCACCCAACTCGCGATTAAACACGCGACCGCAGGCCAACCGGGCCCAGTCGCGGTATTGTTTAGCGTGACCTCGTTTAATGGCGTCGTCCCGCAAGAGAGCAAGCCAAATCTCTATGCGACCCAGCCTTATCTCATCGAACGTTCAACTGCTGTCGATGAACCTAGAATCGCAGCTGCTACAAAAGCGCTCGCACAAGCGAAACGTCCTGTCATCATTGCCGGCAATGGGGTGCGGATCGCGCAAGCCTACGAGCAACTGAAGGCCTTCGCGCTGGCGTTGAATATACCGGTCGTGACCTCACCCTCAGGCAAAGGGGTCTTTGCCGAAACCCATCCTCTTGCGCTTGGCGTTTACGGCACCTACGGCACCCCTGCAGCGAACGCTTGTGTATCGGCCGCTGATCTCGTCATCGTGGTTGGCTCAAAACTCACCGCGGGTGACACGATCAATGAGCACACCTCTTTACTGAATCCGGTCAAACAAACCTTCATTCAAATTGATATCGAAACACGTAATGCCTCGTGGACGTTTCCAGTCGAGTATGTCTTGCTCGGAGACGCAGGAGTCGTACTGAGCAGACTCCAGGCGGTTGTCAAAAAGAACAAGACCGCCATCGATGGTAAAGGTGCCTCGCGGGTTGCGGCATTGCGCAAAAATCTGGGCTATTTCAATGACAAGGCCTACAAAGACTCATCGTTACCGATGGTGCCTCAACGGGTGATTGCCGAAATGATGCGCGCCTTACCCGAGGATGCGATCGTCACTTGTGATGCAGGTGAAAATCGTATCTTTATGATGCATTGCTATCAAACCAAACGTGCGGGCGGATTTTTACAAGCGGCTGGTGGCGGCCCCATGGGCTACGCGATCCCTTCGGCCTTGGCTGTCAAGTTAATTCATCCAAAGGTACCGGTGATCGCCGTGTGCGGTGATGGCGGTTTTTCAATGACGATGAACGGACTAATGACCGCCATCGAACACGACATCCCCATTATTACCGTGATCTTTAATAACCGCATGCTCGGCTGGTCAACGCATATCCGTGGGCCGTTCGGTGCTCAATTTCATGACTTTAATCACGCTGCGATTGCGCAAAGCATGGGTTGTCACGGTGTCAAGGTCTCGACACCACACGAATTCGCCAGCGCCTTAAAAGAATGTCTGACGCTCGAGATACCTTCGGTGATCGATGTTGTCATTTCAGGCGAACTCTCTTACAAAGATTTTATGTCGCCCTTGCTCAAGCAAAAACCTAACGCCAAATAACATTATGTCTTTACCTTCTAAAGCCCTCACCTCTTTGCCTGAGCAAATCCCTTTGCAGGATGAACTCCCTTTTCACACTGTCAGGTTTAGATCTCCGTTGCCAGGCCCGCGCTTCATCGTGACGGCAGCCGTCCATGGCAACGAAACCTGTGGCACGTTTGCACTTAAGCGTCTTGCGCAACAAATTGAAACGGGTGAAATTAAACTGCTGCGTGGATTTTTAACCTTAGTGCCTGTGACAAATCCCAAGGCCTATCGCTTACAACGCCGTGCGGGTGATCGTAATTTGAACCGACGCCTGGCGCCTGTTGAAACACCTAAAGAATACGAAGATCATCTGGCCAACTGGCTGTGCCCTTTGCTAGCTGAGCATGATGGCTTATTGGATTTACATTCGTTTCAAAGTGGCGATCGCGCCTTTGCCTTGTTTGGCCCTGCTAATAATACCGGTGCACTCGAGCCGTTTTCACAAGCCAGCACCGAGGAGGCGTTGGTTCAGCGCTTAGGTTGCAATCGCTTCGTGTACGGTTGGCTCGATACTTATGCGAAGGGAATCAAGCGGCGCGCACTCGAAGTGCAAGCAGGCCGCTTCACGGCTGACTCAGTGGATATCGACACAGCTTACGGCGTGGGTACGACCGAATATATGCGCTCACAAGGCGGCTGGGCGATTACTCTTGAGTGCGGACAGCATGACGACATTGGTGGCCGTGACGTGGCGTACCAGGCCGTGCTGAACACCTTAATCCAGATTGGCTTAATCCAGGGCGCAGCACCCACACCGGCAACCGACTTCGAAGTCCTGGGGCTCTACGATGTGTTTGATCGCTTTCATGCAGACGATCAGTTTTCACAAGTCTGGAAAAGCTTTGATCCAATCGCCAAGAACAGCCTGATTGGCACACGAGCCGACGGCACTGAACTACGCGCCGAACAAGACTGCTTTATTGTGTTTCCAAATAGCAAATCACAACCCGGGCAAGAGTGGTTTTATCTGGCACATGCGGGCGGGCGCCTCGGGCGCTAACCATGATCAACATTTCGAACGTTTCAAAGACTTACGCGACAGGTTTTAGCGCTTTAAAAAATATCAATCTTGAAGTCAGGCAAGGTGAGATCTTTGCCTTGCTGGGCCCAAACGGCGCAGGCAAAACCACCTTAATCAGCTTGGTCTGTGGGATCGTCACGCCCAGCACGGGTACAGTCACGATTGATGGTTTTGACCATATCAAGCAATACCGACAAGCCCGAGCATGCGTAGGCCTTGTGCCTCAAGAGATCTCGACAGATATGTTTGAAACCGTTTGGAACACCGTCAGTTTTAGTCGCGGCCTCTTCGGCAAATCTGCCAACCCGGCGTTGATTGAAAAAATACTAAAAGACCTATCGCTTTGGGATAAAAAAGATAGCAAGATTATTCGTTTGTCTGGGGGCATGAAGCGTCGGGTCATGATCGCGAAGGCACTGTCGCACGAGCCACGGGTGTTATTTTTGGATGAACCCACCGCGGGCGTTGACGTGAGTTTAAGACGCGATATGTGGCAACTCGTGAAGGCCTTGAAGCAAACGGGTGTCACGATCATTTTGACGACACACTACATCGAAGAGGCCGAAGAAATGGCCGATCGCATTGGCATCATCACTAAAGGCGAAATTCTTTTAGTTGAAGAGACTAGCCAGTTAATGAAAAAACTAGGTAAAAAAGAATTGGTGTTGCAGTTAACGACTCCACTGAACGCAATCCCCGCCGCGCTCAGCGAATTCGACTTGTTAATCGCAAGCGCTGGGCATGAGCTGATTTACACCTACGACGTCACCAGTGACGAATTTGGGATCACAGAGTTACTGTCTCGACTTAATCAAGCAGAGATCCATTTCAAAGACTTGCACACGAACGAAAGCTCACTTGAAGATATTTTCGTGAGCCTCACCACCCATAAGATTGAGTAATCATGCATTTGAATATCCACGCCATCAAAGCCATCTTCAATTTTGAGTTGTCTCGAACACGGCGCACCTTGATGCAAAGCGTCATCGCGCCTGTCATCTCAACGTGTTTATATTTTGTCGTTTTTGGCGCAGCCATCGGCTCGCGCATGACTGATATAGACGGGGTGAGCTATGGCGCGTTCATCGTGCCAGGGTTAATCATGCTGTCGTTATTGACGCAAAGCATTTCAAATGCGTCATTCGGCATTTATTTTCCAAAATTTACGGGCACGATCTATGAATTGCTTTCGGCACCGATCTCTCACTTTGAAATTGTTTTAAGCTATGTGGGTGCTGCCAGTGTCAAATCAATATTTCTTGGCTTAATTATTTTAGCCACCGCCACGCTGTTCGTACCCTTGCGTATCGCACATCCGTTTTGGATGCTGTTTTTTTTGATTGGCACCTCGATCACCTTTAGCTTGCTGGGCTTCATTATTGGCATCTGGGCGGATAGTTTTGAAAAGCTACAAGTTGTGCCACTGCTGATCATTACACCTTTAACTTTTTTAGGAGGTAGTTTTTACTCGCTTGAGTTACTGCCACCATTTTGGCAAAACGTCGCCTTGCTCAATCCCGTTGTTTACCTCATTAGTGGCTTTCGCTGGAGTTTTTATGATGCCGGCGATGTGAGCTTAGAGTTGAGCGTCGCAATGATGATGGTTTTTTTAACCCTCTGCGTGGCAGTCATTTCCTGGATATTTAAGACCGGTTACAAACTCAAGAACTAGCACCAACATGCGTCGCTAACCATTGAGTGAGCACGGCAGTGCCCTGCAAAAAATCATCAATCGACATCTCTTCGTCAGGGTGATGGCTACCATTGGGGTTGCGAATAAACACAAAACCAAAAGGTATGCCGGCCGCACAAAACGCTGCCGAGTCGTGTGAAGCGGGGCTAGGCAAGTCGCAGGCCTTCATGCCTAAATGTGTTGCACAGTCACGCAATTGTTGGGTGATCTCGGCATCTGCTTTAGCAACTTTTGACGAAGCACGCACGCCAAAATCAAATTTCACGCCACGTGTTTTTTCAATTTGATCAACCATCGCCATCAGTGCCTGCTCTAACTCTGCAACATCCGCATCGTCGTAGGCTCTGACATCCAAACTAAACTGAAACTCACCCGGTACGATTGTCATACCGTGGCGCCCAGGATTCGTATGAAACTCGCCAAAGGTACAGGCCATCAAACGCCCAGCGCGTTCCCACTGCTGCCATAGCGCGTCAAGCGCAACTGACAAGTCAGCACCCGCTAAGGCTGCATCGTGCCGAAAACGTCGACCGAGCCCAACATGACCGTATTCACCCGTAATTTTTACGCGCGGAAATCTAAAGTGTCCAGGTACCCCAGTACCGATCGCCAATGCATAACCAGTTAAGGCAAGGCTGGGCGCCTGTTCGATGTGCAACTCTAAAAAGGCTTTTACATTTTTTGGACTGAGGTACGCAACACCTTTCGCCATAGCCTCGGGGTCTGCACCTGCCTCGCGCATATGTTCTTCGAGTGTGCGCCCAGTATCGATGCGTCGCTGCTGTAACGCACTCGCAGGCAAGGTTCCTAAGGCGCCACGACTTCCGACGTACGAGACTTGAAACCAGATACTTTCTTCGGCTCGGATCCCCATCACCACCACATCGCAGTTCAGCTTGATACCAGCCTGCTGTAGGGCCTGCACAGCAATTAAGCCCGCCATCACCCCAGCAGCCCCGTCATAATTACCGCCACCCAACACCGAGTCAAGGTGCGAACCAATCACAATCGCTGGAGCTTGGCGATCAAGTCCGGGCCAAACCATATAGGTGTTGCGCATATGATCGTGCCTGATCTCTAAACCTAGAACACGGGCGTGCTTTTCGACTAAATCATGGCCAAACTGCTCGCCCTTGCCGTAGGTGTCACGCGTGACACCTCGATTGATCGAATCCGCACTACCCGCGCGTAAGTCATCCAATAGTTTGCTGGCTTGGGGATGTAAAGCGAGTACGTGATGTTTTAGAATGAGCATTTTCTTGGCATTCAGCGGTAAGCGATCGGACATTCTACTGTGCTGTCCAACCACCATCCACTTTGAGGCAAGTCCCAGTCACCATCCGAGCAGCAGGAGACGCCAAATAGGCGACGGCCGCCGCGATATCTTCAGTCTCAGCCAAATGACCTAGCGGAATCTTAGAAAATAAAAATGCACGCTTCTCATCGGTGTTCACAACCTGCCGAACCAAGGGGGTATCAACAAACGTCGGAGCCACACTGTTGACTCGAATATTATGCTCGGCAAGCTCAATCGCCATCGCCTTCGTTAAACCTTCTATCGCATGTTTTGTTGTGCAATAGACTGTTCGGTTCGGTGAGCCAATATGCCCCATCTGTGAAGAAATGTGAATCACAGACCCACCTTTCTTGGCGCGATCAGGATCCTGCAACATCTTTTTAACCGCCGCTTGTGCAGCGATAAAACACGAACGAATATTTAAATTGAGCAAATGATCAAGATGTTCATCCGATACCTCGATCATTGGCTCTGGAATATTAGTGCCCGCATTGTTCACTAAAATATCCAGGCGAGGCAATTCGTCGATAATCGCTCTCAGCGCTTTCGCGTCAGTGACATCGCAATGCCGAAGCGACGCCCGACCACCCGCCTCAGTGATCTGCTGCGCAACCGTTTGAAGTTCGCTCAACGTACGCGACAGCAATACCACCTCAGCGCCCGCCTCGGCCAAATAGCGAGCGATGGTCGCCCCAATTCCACGCCCGGCTCCGGTCACAAGTGCAACCTGCCCATCTAAACGCAGACTTTCAAATAAGCTCATTGTTCACTCTTCATTGGGTTGACGTGCACACAAATCTTGATACTTACGCTCACCTTGGCTTAGTTTTGATACAGCATACGAGGCAGCCAAAGCGAAATGGTCGGAAAGCCGATAATCATCGCCAACGCCACGACCTGAATCACCATAAATTGCGCCATCCCGCGAAAGATCAACGCTAGATTCCAAGAGGGCATCACAGTTTTGAGGTAGTAGGCCGACATGGCCACCGGTGGGCTCAAAAATGCTGTTTGCAAGTTAACCGCCAAGGTCGCACCGAACCATAACATCAGTTCGCCCTTTGACAGGCCAACGTCAAGCTTTTGAATCACGGGGATAAATATCGGCACAAAGACCAAAATAATCACTGGCCATTCAAACGGCCACCCTAAAAGAAAGACAATCAACATCACCAGCAAAAACTTGCCCATGCCAGGCAGCGGCAAATCATTTAAGAGTGTTTCGATCAAACTGGCCGAACCAAGTTGAACAAACACCGCACCAAAAATATTAGACGCCATCACCAACAGCAACACCATCGCTGAGGTCAGCAGCGTGCTGCGAGCTGTTCCCTTTATTGCGGTCAACGTCAACTTGCCATAGAAGGCAGAGAGAATCATCGAACCAAGCGCGCCGCACGCTGCAGCTTCGGTTGCCGTCGCTAATCCCGTCAAAATAGTGCCAAGCGTTGAGCCAATTAACAGCAACAAAGGCAAAATGCTAATGACTACCTCTTTAAACAAATTAAAGTTGTAGCCCATGCGCTCTTCTTTAGGTAGCGGCGGACCGAGCTTTGGATTAATAAAGCTGCGAATCAAACAGTAAGCGATATAAAGAAAAGCCAATAAAAATCCGGGGCCAAACGCGGCCGCGTACAGCTTATTCACAGGCACGCCAAGCACCGGGCCCATCACCAACAACATGACACTAGGGGGGATCAAGATGCCAAGTGTGCCACCCGCAGCAATCGCCCCCGCAGACATCTGCGAATCGTACCCGGCCTTCATCATCATGCCGCCAGCCATGATCCCGAGCACGCTCACTGCCGCGCCAACAATGCCAGTGGCCATCGCAAAAAGCGTCGCTGTCAACAGCACCGCTAAGTAAAGCGAACCGCGTAAGGGTGCAAAGAGTTGCCTGAACGTGGCGAATAATCGATCCATCAGGCCAGCCTGCTCACACATGTAGCCCATAAAGATAAACATTGGAACCGCCGGAACAATGTCATCTTTCATCGACCCCCAAACTTGCAGATAGGTCAGATAAAACGTGCGATCGACACCCAATCCAATTGCACCAAAAACGATTGCAATGAAGAGCAGTGTGAATGAAATGGAAAAACCAACAAAAATAACACTGACCATGCAGAACAGCATGATCAGGCCAAGTGTTTCGTTAAAAGTCATGACGATATCCTGAGGGGTGTTTGGCTAGATTTCTACTTTTTCGTGACGCACCAGTTCAGTCCCTGTTGAGACGGCCCACAGCGACTTCAAGAGTTCTGAAACACCTTGAACGAAGAGCAACGCGAAGGCCACTGGAACGACCGCTCTGAGTGGCCAAATGATAGGTTGCCAAAGGCCGAGATTCGACTTCTCGTTAATCTGAAAAGACTTGATGACATCATCGATCGAGATTGACGTCAGTAACCCCATGACTGGTAAAAATAAAATTACATAGGTAATTAAATCAATACAGCCTTTTTTCGAGATCGAAAACTTATCCCACAAGATGTCGGTACGAATATGCGCACCATTCAAAAGCGCAAACGCTGAACCCAACATGAAGAGCGACCCGTTTGACATAAAGGTGACATCACCTGCCCAAGCCGTGGGTGCTTTAAAAAAATATCTCAAGATGACTTCGGCGACACTACTAAAAATCAGAGGCACAAGCAGAAACATCGTCAACTGACCACTGTAATGCGTAAAGCGATCAATTTTGCGTGTCATAGGGATCGCGAATTGCCAAAAAGGGCTCAACTGACTCTCGTCAAGCTGGCCTTGAACCTTGCTATCCATAGATTTTCTCAGGCGAATACGTCAAACAGCTTTTGCAAAAAATAAATTGACAACACAACAATCCACTTGTTGTGTTGTCAATTATCGGTTGATTAACTATTTTTTTGGAGGAAAGTAATAATTTGCCGTGAACTCATAAGGCGGCGAATTGATTACGCGAGAAGGAACAACTTCTGAAGCATATTTATACATCGAGTCGTACACCTTTTTAAAGGTGGCGCTCTTTGCCATTTCTTCTTTTGCAATTTCATCCCAAGTTTGCAGAGTCTTCAGAAGAATATCAGGCGGAGTCGTATGAATCGTGACGCCGTACTTCTCTTTCATTTCTTTCATCGCAGAGGCATTCAAACGATTTCTTTCCATCTCAGACTTGATCGTTGCTTCGATCGCGGCAGAGTGAATAATAGCTTTGAGATCTGCGGGCAAGGCTTTCCAAATATCAGCGTTGATCAGAATCTCTAAAACTGTTGCTGGCTCGTGGGTCGACTGCGCATAGAAGTGCTTCAGCACCGTTTGAAAGCCAATCGAAATGTCTCCCGCTGGGCCTGTCCACTCGGCGCACTCAATCACACCACGCTCAAGAGCAGGGACAATTTCACCGCCCGGCAAGTTCACCGCTGCGACTCCAGCACGACCGAAAACCTCAGCGGTAATACCGGTATGGCGACATTTTTTGCCCTTCAAATCAGCCCAGCTATTGATCGGTGTCTTAAACCAACCTAAGGCTTGCTGCGCAACCGAAGTTAAAGGAATCGGCACCACGTTTGCTTTTAAATCTTTTTGATAGAAATCGGTATAGAGCTGCAAACCGCCCGCGTCATGCACCCAGCCTAGAAAATCCATCATATCCATGCCAAACGGACCACCGGGCGCAGGGCCAAACAAAGCAGCCGCACGATTTTTACCAACCCAATAGGCCGCGGCAGTGTGACCACCATCCACAACTTTACGACTGACTGCATCAAGAATTTCGAAGGGCGGTACGACGGCACCTGGTGGCAAAATCTCGATTACCAAACGCCCGCCCGCCATGGCGTTCACCTGCTTCGCCCAATACAGCGAGTTCAAATAAATTAAGCTTGACGGCGGAAACCCCGACTGAATCTTTAGCTTAGTTTGCGCCTTGGATTCGAGCGGAATCAGTGCTGCCGAGAGAAATAGTGTTGCGATACCTAAAGCAAAAAATCGATATAGTTTCATGAGTGTCTCCTGATGATCAACTTACAAATCACCACACAAGCTGTACATACGGCTCGCTTGTGCGGATACGTATTTTTATATCAAACAGCAATTACTTTTTTTCTTGCAACAATCTTGTTTATTTATGATATTTAATTATCATTGTCGCACCAATAAATAAGGATCTTATTGATTATTTTCATTTTGCACTGAATTCTTATTCTAAGTGATAGGGGTTTACCCCGAACACGTTTAGCCAAACAAACACAACGGTCGTACCTGACAAACTATGACAGCAGCGTCTTGAACTCGACCATCAAATTCGCTTTCTCTTCAAAACCAAAACCCGCCGCGTCGGATATTTTTACGGCACCTTGCTCGATCAGAATCTGGTCGCCAAAACCACCCAACGGTTGAAACACACCCGGATACACCTCGCAGCCACCTAGGCCCAAGCCCGCAACCACATGCAAGCCGAGCAATTGTCCGCTGTGCGGATAGCAGAATTTTCGGTCAAAGCCCCTGCTTTCGAGTTCATTGAGCATGCGGACATATTCAGTCACACCGTAACTTAAGCCGGGATCCATTTGAAAAATATCAAGCCCCGCACGAGCACCACCAAAGAGTGCAAGATTTTTTACATCCTGACGTGAGAAAAGATTTTCGCCGGTGGCGAGCGCGCCCGGATATTCTTTTGCTAACAAGCTGTTTAGTTCAAAATCCAGTGGATCACCCGCCTCTTCGTACCACATCAGTTCGTAGTCTTGCAGCGCTTTGCCAAAGGCAAGCGCCTGTGCGAAATCAAAACGACCATTCGCATCGACTGCAACTTTGTTACCCGCGCCCGTGACTGAGATTGCTCGCTCGATTCGCTTCATATCTTGGGCGAGCGTCGCGCCACCAACTTTCATTTTGAACCGATCAAAGCCAAGCGCCTGATAAGCTTTTAATTCGGCCTCAAGCCGACCAGTCTGCTCGTCCGGATAGTAATACCCGCCCGCTGCGTAGACAGAAACCTTTGGTGAGTAAGCTGAGTGGGCATAGTGACGTGCAATCAAGACGCTGACGGGTTCATCATTGAGCTTGGCATTGAGATCCCACACCGCCAGCTCGAGGCCGCTCGCCGCATGTGCGCGATCACCATGACCGCCCGGCTTTTCGTTTTGCAGCGAGCAGGCTAAAACTTTTTCAGCACTCAGTTGTCCATTCGCTTGCAGCAAGCTCTCGGGTTTGGCAGCAAGTAATCTGGGGGCCATACGTTGGTCGATGATGCCGCTCTGGGCGTAACGACCAATCGAATTAAACGATAAGCCCACCACCGGACAACCGTTACGTACCTGATCTGTCACGAGTGCGACTAGGGAAACCGTGTGGCTCGAAAAATTAATGACTGCGTTCGAAACGTTACTTTTTAGTGGTATTGATTTTTCAATAATTTTTATGATTTTCAAACAAGATCCTTTTGCCAGAAACGACTGAGAGCTTTCGCGGTCGCGCAAACTTGCGTAAGCTTACGAAAGCTTTCAGCCGCTGATCACGCTTACATCAGAAAGACGCCCTTGCCCGAGCTCTGCTTATCAAACAACTGATAAGCCTGTTCGGCTTCACTTAGTTTCCAGCGATGCGTAAACAAACTGTCGACATCGATCTTGCGATCGGCGACGAAACGCGCACAATCTGCCTGACCATTCGTCGAGAAAGTCCAAGACCCGATCAGCGTCACTTGGCGGCGCAACATGTCGGGGCTGACATCAAGCGAGACCGTTCCACCTTCGCCCACAAAACACGCTTTGCCCCAAGTCCGTACGCTTTGTACGGCTTGTTTTCTGGCGTCTGAGGAAGACGAAGCGTCGAGCGTCGCGTGCGCACCCAGTCCCTGCGTCAGTTGACGAATCGCCGCGACGACATCTGTATTCTGGGGATTAATGACTTCGCTTGCACCAAAGGCTTTCGCGCGCGCAAGACGCTCTGGGCTCACATCTAAAGCGATCACGCGTGCACCCATCGCTACGGCTAATTGTGTGGCCGACAAGCCCACGGGTCCTTGACCAAAAATCGCGATGGTCTGATCACCTGCTAAATCCAGACGTTTTAACGCCCCCCACGCCGTGCCAGTTCCGCAAGCAATCGCGGCACCCGTCTCAAACGATAATTCGGGAGGCAGCTCAACGATCGTACTCGCGGGGCACTTCATGTACTTGGTGTGCGCGCCATTGCCGGTCGCACCATAAATTTCGGCGACGCCGTCGACGCATAACTGCATCCAGCCCGTTGAGCAGTGTGGGCATGCGCCGCAGCCACGATAGTGATGGCACATCGCACGTTGGCCCAAATAGGCCTGCTTGGGGTTCACATTCGAGCCCACCGCTACCACCACACCGCAGGGCTCATGCCCGCCGATGACCGGATCGGCTGCAGCAAAGCCAAGGGCTTTGGTTGCTTCACCAGGCGCGGCGCGATAGTACTTTAAGTCGCTGCCGCACATACCCGAAGCTTTAATCTCAAGCACAACTTCGTTGGGCCCAGGTGTTGGGTCAGCGAACTCGCGCATTTCGATTTTTCTATCACCAACGAAGACGACGCCTTTCATGTTTGATCCTTTTTTATGTAAGATTGTCTCAAGTACATTTTACTCATTTACTATTTTAGGCTCTTAGCTTCGACCTATTTCGAAACAAGGTTTAACGCAAAATAAACGGATTCGCTGGCGCGCCTTCAGCGTACGAAATCCAAACACTCTTGGTTTCAAGATATTGCTGAATCGAGGCTAAACCGCTTTCTCGCCCAAGCCCAGAATGCTTCATCCCGCCAAAGGGCATCATGTAGCTGACCGCGCGATAAGTATTGACCCACACCGTACCGGCTTTGAGCGCCGACGACATCCTCATGGCACGACCAATGTCGCTTGTCCAGATACCCGCAGCCAAACCATAGATCGTATCGTTGGCCATCTGAATCGCATGGGCCTCATCTTCAAAGCCCATGATCGATAACACCGGGCCGAAAACTTCTTCGCGAGCGATACGCATGTTGGGGTCGACATCCACAAAAATCGTCGGCTCAACAAATTGCCCGCCAGGCAAAGCACTGTCAGTGGCCGGACCACCGCCTAAGATACAACGTGCGCCCTCAGCCTTTGCAATCTCAATGTAATCCAGAATTTTTTTATACTGACCAGGTGTGGTCACGGGGCCAATGTTGGTATCGGGCGACATCGGGTCACCCTTACGCGCTGAGGCCCCTAAGGCTGCAACCTTTTTCGTGAACTCTTCGCGGATTGAGTTTTGCACCAACAAGCGCGAACCCGCGATACACGTTTGACCCGTCGCCGCGAAAATCCCCGAGATCACACCGGCCGCAGCTTTGTCTAAATCACAATCAGCAAAAACGATATTGGGCGATTTACCGCCAAGTTCAAGCGACACACGCTTCATGGATTGTGCGGCCTGCGCATAAATTTTTGCGCCGGTCACGTCAGAACCGGTGAAGGTAATTTTAGCGACCTGCGGGTGATCTACTAGCGCAGAGCCCGCCTCAGCCCCATAGCCTGTCACAACGTTAAACACGCCATCTGGAAACCCAGCTTCTTTTGTTAACGCCGCATATTCAAGCGTTGAGACCGAAGCAAACTCTGAGGGCTTGATCACCACCGCACACCCTGCAGCGATGGCAGCGGCGCATTTCCAGGCGATGAACAATAAAGGCGAATTCCAGGCCGTTAATACCCCCACCACCCCAACGGCCTCGTAGCGGGTAAAGGCGAACATATCGGGCTTATCGATCGGCATTACGGCGCCTTCGATCTTATCGGCCAAACCACCGTAATAGCGAAACCATTCAGGGTGATAGTTCACTTGGCCACGCATCTCAGCCATGAGTTTGCCGTTATCACGCACTTCAATTTCAGCCAAGCGTTCGGCATGCTTGGTCACTAAATCGGCCAATCGAACCATCAATTTGCCACGTTCAGTTGCGGTCATTTTTGACCAAGGGCCTTCGCGCATTGCGCGCGCGGCTGCGGTCACGGCGCGATCCACGTCTTGTGCACAGCCTTGGGGGATACGCGCCCAGGGCTTGCCTTGGTAGGGGTCAATGCTGTCAATCCACTTTTTGCCGATGGGTTCGACATATTGACCATCAATGTAGTGATTGTAAGTTTTCATAAACGTGCCTCTTTTCTCATCTTTCTGTTGCAACGAAATTGTTATCTATTGAAGCAAAGTGTTCACATCTTGCGCGATCGTTGTCATTGCCCGATCTGCTGCCTCAACAATGTTGTAGAGACGAATAAAGCCGTGAGGTAAGCCCGCCATGCGTCTGGTGATCACTGGCACACCAGCTGACATTAATTTTTGGGCGTACAGCTCGCCATCGTCGCGCAAGACGTCATACTCTGAAGTTAACACCACCGTG